>AP017647.1:855119-1188928 GCA_003584625.1 Methanothermobacter sp. MT-2
GGAGTTTTCTTTCAACCCTTTTGAATCCTATCCTTTGGATTTCATTTATGGCTTCTCCGAATGAGTCAATGTCTTCTTCGAGGACTGATGGCATCATTTTCATCAGGATTATATGGGATAGTCTTTCAACTTCTTTTAGGGGGATTGGACAATATTCTTGGAATATGTTAACCTCTTTTTTACCAGATACTACTTTGTCTATCCTTGGAACTGCTACTATGATTTTCCAGTCTTCTGGGAAATCGTATCTGGCTATTACGGGTGGTGGTGATGCCTGGGATGCTGATGATGGTAGAAAATCTGTTTTTTCCCTTCTATTATGGCCTCCGTCAACTATAAAACCTCCGTATTCAAATGAGGCCACTCCTATCCCTGAAGTCCCTCCCCTACCAACTATCTTTGCAAGTTCCCATGAGTCCATTTCCATCCCAGATAAACTTGTTATAAGCTTTGCTGTGGCAAGGGAAACCTGAGTCCCTGATCCCAGACCAGAATGCGCAGGGAAGGTCTTCTCTATAATGAAATCGAATTTTTCAACGTTTTTAAGGCGAGTTAGCGTGTTCTTGGCTGCTTTTTCTATCTTGGCTGTGTATTCTCTGATGAGTTCTTCTTCAAGGTTTTCTTCGGCGAATATTGTTTTGAATTCTCCATTGGATACTGCTTTTATAATTAGATTGGGTTTTTTGAGTGTGATGCCAACGCCACCATCAATACGACCCCTTTCACCGTTAAGATCTATTAGGGTTAAATGCAATCTCGAGGATGTTATGATCCTTCCATTCATCATATCTCACTTTAAGCGGATTTTTCTTTAAATGGTTTGGCGAATTTCCTCTCAACAGATTCCCTGTAGATGGAGTTCATGGTACAGAATGGGATTATACGCCCATCAGGCGTGGCATAATGGATCACGCACCTTTTAACCCTGTCAATGTCGAAATTCCATGGGTCCATGAAATGCATGCAAGATATTAGAAGTGTCCTCTTGTGGAATTCTCCAAGGGCCTTGTATGATCTTTCTTTAAATATTGATATTAATATATTTTTTATATCAATAGACTTTGGGGCCTTTGATGTGTCAAGGGTTTTAGGGAGTTCTATTGCAGATTTTGCGATCGCCTTAGCCTTCCCAGTTATACCACCCTCTTTAAGATATTGAGTGTCCTTTTCGAGTATCTTGAAGAATTTATCCACATCAATGAAACGTGTTATAGGTATCATGTGGCTGTTTTCCACGAAGATGTATGTTGCTGTGCCACAATGAGGATGGCAAGTGAATGTGACCTGTGGTTCGCCTTCTAATGCAGATACGAAATCTGAGATTGGACAGACAGAAGATGCAGGATAGAAATCATCTATTTTTATCTTGCCATTTGTCTGTTCCTCGATCAGCCTTTGAAAGTCTGGTATTGTTATCCTCTGTTCCTCAACCTTATTGGCTGGTGTTCTACCAGTAAATGATACTGGTTGGAAGTTAACACCCCTTATTATATCAATGTTTTTTATGGCGAATCTTATTATGTCCCCTACCTGCTGGTCATTGATACCCTTTACGAGGGTTGGTACAAGTACTATGCCAAGTTTGGCCTTCCTGCAATTTTCTATAGCCTTTAATTTAATGGGTAAAAGGTTCCTACCCCTAGATTCTAGGTATGGTTCCTCTGTAACACCATCAAATTGTAGATAGACCGTGTTTAAGCCGGCTTCTCTGAGTTCTCTTGCAAGTTCTGGTTTCATGGCCAGTTTAACACCATTCGTAGCTATTTGGACATGTGTGAAGCCCTCGTCCCTGGCGAGTTTGACAAGTTCCACAATATCTTTTCTAACTGTAGGTTCTCCTCCTGCATATTGGATTGCTGGGGTTGGCACCGGCATGTTACTCCTGAGGTTGCGTAGCATCTCTTTTATTTCTTCATAGGATGGCTCATAGAGGTATTTTGAAACAGCGGCATTGGCGAAACAGATGGGACAATTTAAATTGCAACGATTGGTAACATCAATAAGACCAAGAATGGTGTGACTTTCATGTTGAGGGCAGATTCCACAGTCAAGTGGGCAGCCCTTTTCGGTTTCTGTATGGGGGTTTAGTAGGCCTTCACCCTTGTAATCATATTTGGAGAATCTTTCATAGAGGCTTTTATCACTCCAGTAAACGTTCTTGAAGGTGCCATGTTCTGGGCATTCTTTTTTTATGATCACCTTTTCGCTTCCTTCTAGTATCTCTGCCTTGATCTTCTTAAGACATACTGGACAGAGACTGTCTGTTTTTTTGATAACCACACTCCCACCTAAATATAATTTTTTTTCTTGAACACTCTCTTTTTTTCGAGTAAACTTTTAATAGGATATTGGGTTTTATATACATCAACCCCTTTGATTCATAGAATCTTTCGGGATGTTATGGTGACTACAATGGAAATTAGTGCTATCAATATTTTAAATATTGTCTATGTAATATACTTTATGCTACCAGCTTATATAGCAAATGTAACCGCCCTTATCTTTGGGGGGGGCCCACCCCTTGATCTTGGGTATCAGTTCATTGATAAAAGGCGCTTGATAGGTGATGGGGTTACATGGCAGGGGACTATAATAGGAACGTTACTAGGAACGCTAACTGGGATGATTCAAGGCATTTTCATGGACAACATAGCATATGGGATCCTTTTAGGTTTTCTATTAGCCCTTGGCGCTGTTATTGGTGATGCGGTTGGCAGTTTCTTGAAGAGGCGTCTTAATATAGAAAGGGGGCGGCCTGCTCCCATCCTAGATCAGATAGATTTTGCTTTGGGTGCTATGCTCTTTGCGTCAATTATCTTCGATTTTACCTATGAAATGATAATCCTAATACTAATAATAACTATAGTTTTACATCTTTCAACTAATATTATAGCCTATTTGATTGGTGTTAAGGATGTATGGTACTAGATTTCTTGTGTGAGGTGGTCTCCCATCATTATAGCGGTTCCTATCGCTGGTGCGACTACACACTGACGGGGGGATAGGAATATGTCCATGCTCTCACATTCCATCCCTAGGTGTTCGGCTGCTTTTTTCCCAAGGATGTGCATTCCAAGTCCTGTTGTAACTATCTTATCTAAATTTTCCCTCTCTGAAACTTCCTTGATCGCCTCAGCTATCTTTAAGGTTTGTTGATGGTGAATATAAGCTGCTATCTCTGTTATATCCCTTTGACTTAAAAGTTTAAGGTCGGCGCAGACTAGCCGCGCTATCCTCCTCATGGAATCTCTAATGGTTTTACCAGCCCCGTCAGGTGTGTTGCAAGTGTAATCCTTGTAGTCTATGTTTCCGAGTACGAGGTGGATGTCTGCACTGATGGCGAAGAGTTCAGATGAAACCCTGTACCATTTACCATTTAATGGTACTCGGTCTACGATAGTTGCCAGGTTACTCCTTAATACGCCAGTGTATACTAGTTCGCCTGTTGACAATCTTTCCATGTCTGATCTGCCCTTTGCACATTCTTCGCGGTCTTTTATCGGGATTATGTCAGTGGTTGTGCTGCCAACATCTACCATTATACAGTCGCTGCTTATGGCAGCGGCTAGCTGGGATGTTGCAATCCAGTTTGCAGCCGCCACTTCCATGGGTTTTGCTAGAGCCTCCTCTGAATCTATCATCCCTGAAAGGCTAACATAAGCCACTGGAACCTCGAATATCCCCTCCACCTGTCCTATTATATCCTTCACACCCTCTTCTTTATCCTTGTATGCATCAACGAGCTCTGCTGTCATTGTAACACCAACAGCATCGATTTCATCGATTTCATCACCTAGAAGTTCTCTTAGCGTGTCTTTGAGTTCATTTTTCCTAGTCCACATTGGAAGGTATCTGAAATCTACCTTTATGTTCTTTAGTTCACTGTCTTCTATTTCTATTATGGCCATGTCAGTGTTAGCGCCACCTATATCAATTCCCGCGACCTTCATATGAATCAACCTAAAAATATTTTCATGGAATTTTTCCCCTTTTTAAATTCCGCAAACCCTTCTATATTCCATCTTGTAGGTGTTCTTCCATCAACTGCCTCTATGATAGCCTCTCCAAGGTTTATATCCATGAGTTTTCTAAGTGCTATATATGGTGTGGTTATTCTAGAATTTAATTCCACTACATAAATTTTATCTGATAATATGAGATCAACACCCACATATCCCCTAAGCCCCTTTATGGATTCAACAGCCCTTTTAGCTACAAGCAAGGCATCATCTGCCATTTCATGCCTAAATGGTGTGATACCACCCTCGTATTCTAATCTCCCATCATCATATCTTATATACTGTTTGTTCAAGGAGATTGGTATTGCTTTTTTTCCGTTGGATAATATGCTGGCACTTGCAGCTTCACCCCCCACAAACCTTTGTAATATCATCTGGGAGTCTGATGATCCCATCACACCTCTAAGTTCTTCAGTTGAACTTATAATCTTTATACCCTGGCATGCAACCCCATCAACAGGTTTAACCACCATCTTCCCATCAATTTTAACATCACCCACTTTATAAGTTTCTATGATAGGTACCCTGTTTTTAAGGGCATTATAGGTTTTAAGTTTATCTGAACATGTGAGAACAGCCTCAGAGGTCGACCCCATAACTTTTACGCCTTCTGATTCTAATATACAAGTTAAATTGTATAATTCCATGTTTTCTTCTGGTGCTATGAAAAGAGCTGCATCAAATTCACTTGCATGTTCACTAAGCCATGAATAAAGATCCCCTTCAAGTATAATAGGATTAGGATAATTAATTAGACCATTAAACTTTTTAGAGATAAGATAAGATGGTTTAAATTTTCCCAGGTCACAGAGTAGGGCTTCTAACATGGCCTTGCCTTCTAATAAGATCTCTGGATCCTGGATGCCCTGGGCGGTTGCATATTCAAATATTAGTAGTTTCAAGGACGACCCACTCCCCTGAATATTATACCCTTCTCTCTAAATTTTTCAGGTCTTAGGATGGGTCTTGCGCAGATGAAAATTTTCCCATTAACCATTTCAGGTTCTATTTCACGGTATTCATCATGATCTGTCATTAGAACTGTGCAGTCACAGTTTAGAGCTTCCTTTAATGTAACTGGTTCCGCTCCCATACCCTCTATGATCTCCTTTTTTACATATGGGTCGTGTACCATTACCTTCGACCCTTTTCGGAGCAGCGCATCTATCAGAGGCTTTGAAGGTGTTTCTCTTGTATCAGCCACATTACCTTTATATGCCACTCCAAGGATTCCGATAGTAACATCTCTAATATCCACATGAATATCATTTAAGGCATCTTCTAGGATCTCTAGAACATGGTATGGCATTTCCTCGTTTATCTGTCGTGCTGTTTTAATCAACCTTGCAGGGACTTTATTGGCTTCCGCCATTTCAACTATAAAGTAAGGGTCAATGGAAAGACAATGCCCCCCGACTCCAGGGCCGGGTGTGTGCAGGTTAACCCTTGGATGATAATTCGCAGCTTCTATGGCATCTATGGCATCTATGCCAAGTGATTCACATATTATGGCGAGTTCATTAGCCAATGCAATATTAGTGTCACGGTAGGTGTTCTCCATTAATTTAACCATCTCGGCAGTCATTATATCTTTAACTTTCACGATTTCTCCTTTTGTTATCTTATGATAGAGTTTAGCGGCTCTTTCTGCACTTTCCCTGTCCATGCCCCCTATAACCCTTGCATTGTTTGTCATCTCATAGATTGTATTATTTGGCAGCGCCCTTTCAGGTGTGTATACAAGTCCAAAATCCCTTGAAACCTTCAAACCACTTTCTTCAAGTATTGGTAGGACAATCCTTTCACAAGTAGATGGGGGGACTGTGCTTTCAACTATGACAAGATCCCCCTCTTTAAGGCCCTTGGAGATAGTCTTTGATGCTGATATGACTGCTGAGAGGTCTGATGATCTATCAGCGCTCAAGGGTGTTGGGACCACGACTATCATTGTATTGGCTTCCTTTGCAGCATATTCACCATCGATTGTGGCTTTTAATTTTCCTTTTTTAACAACTTCAAGTAAAAGTTCGTCTAATCCCGGTTCTATTATGGGTGATATTCCTTTATTGATGGAATCAATGATATGAGGGTTTATATCAACACCAATAACATTGAAACCTACTTTGGCGAAAAGTGCAGCGGTTGGAAGTCCTATGTGGCCCAGTCCAAAAACAGCTATTAAAGTTTCATCCATATGATCTCCTCGTGGATTTATTTATCATATCTTATAAATGTCGCATATTACCTGTTTTCCCTTTAGGTTCATTGTCTGATGGGGGAATTTCGGTTTAAACCCATCATAGACTATCCTAACCTTACAATCCTCTCTTTCCTCCAATGATTCCACTGTTATATCCTCTTCTATTAGGCGTAATTCCCTCTGGAGATCGGATAAGATATTCTCGGGTGGTTTTATCGTTAATTTACCTTTTCTATAGAAATCAAATGTTGCATTGATTATCTTCTCAGAGGCTTTACCATCACCATAAGGGTTTGGGGCGTTTATCATCTTCCTTCTGAAATTTTGGTCTTCTTGAATTAATTTGAGGGTGTCTATTATCCTTTTTTTATCAGCCCCAACGAGGATGTTGCCACCAGCTTCAACTGTCTCTGGACGCTCTGTATTATATCTTAATGTTAAACATGGTATGTTGAGTGTTATGGCCTCTTCTTGTAGGCCGCCAGAGTCTGTGAGGACTGCGTATGAATTTGATAATAGCAGGAGGAAATCGAGATAGCCTAAAGGTTTCAGTAACTTTATATGTTCTGCCTTAGCTAAGAGCTTATAAAGGTGGAATTTTTCAAGATTTTTGCGTGTACGTGGATGTACAGGGAATATTATTAGAAATTCGTCTAATTCTAATAGAGCATGGATTATTGATTCGAGTCTGGTCTTGTTATCAACGTTCTCGGCTCTGTGCATTGTGAGTGTGATGATTTTATCAGATGGAAGGTTTATTTTAGATTTGCGTTTAGCAATTTTAAGATTTCTAAGACAAGCATCAACTATGGTGTTCCCTGTTATGATAATATTATCAGGGCAAGCACCCTCGAATAGGAGGTTTAAGGCTGCTTTTTCTGTTGGGGCGTAATAGATGTGTGTACAGGTATCTGCGACTATCCTGTTTATTTCTTCAGGCATTGTCTTGTCAAATGATCTTAGACCAGCTTCTACGTGGCCTACTGGTATGTGCATTTTTGATGCTACTAGGGCTCCGGCTAGTACTGCGTTTGTGTCTCCTTGTACCATGACTATGTCTGGATTTTCTTCCTTTAGGATGTCTTCGAGGCCTTTCATCATTGCGGCTGTCATCTTTGCATGGGTTCCCGAGCCCACTCCTATATTATGGTCTGGTTTTGGGAGTTCGAGGTCCTGGAAGAATTGTTGGGACATTTCATGGTCATAGTGTTGGCCTGTGTGTATTATGGAGAGTTCTATGTTCTTTTTTTGGATTTCGTCGATTACTGGCGCCATTTTTATTATTTCTGGGCGGGTGCCGATTACTATGGCAATTTTCATGCTGATCACTCTATTGATGGTTCCTCCGTCTTTTAGCCCGGTATTCGTCTATTATCTTCCATAATTTCTGTTTTTCTTTTTTTCTTCTATTTTCTCTCATCTTTTTTTCCCATTTTTCTATTTCATTTTCAAGGTCTCTTTTTTTGATTAGGGCGAAATTTTCGCGCATTTCAAGTGCTATATTCTGGGTTGGGATTATGGGTATTTCATTATCTTCGAATATTTTAATGGCCTGATGTGACATGTTTTCTCTTGTTATTATGGCTTTTGGGGCGAGTTTGGCGAGTATTTTCGCGGTTTGGGATCCTCCACCCTTGGCATTGTATAAGAGGATTGTATCATCCTTTTTTATTTTCCATTCTTGACAGGCTTTTTTTATACCTTCTTTGGTGAATGATTTCACGATTTTTACAGGGACTTTTTCACCTTCATGTTCAAAATCTTTCATTTCTAATAGTGAATTGATGTTTTTCTCTAATTTTTCCCTTAATTTTTTTTCTTTGTTATACTTTTCCTGTAATTTTTTTATCAGTTTGATTTTTGATGATAATTCCTTGTTTAAGAGTATGTCCTTTGAATATTCATAATGTAATCTTTCGATTTTTCTTTTTAATTTGATGTTTTCCCTTTTTTGTTTTCCTAGTTTATCTTTTAATTTTCTGTTTTGTCGTTTAAGTCTGTCTATTAAAAGTTTCTGATGTTTAATTTTCTGTTCTTGCACTTTAACTCGACTTTTTAACTTTGACAATTCTTCCAGGGCCTCTTTTGGTTTTTCCTTTATATGGGGGGCTGGTACTGTTTCTTCAACGACTTTTGGTTTTCTAATTTTCTTTATGGCGTTGGTTATTGGCGTGCCCCTGATCACTAGTCCTTTTATTTCATCAACTTCTCTCTTACTAATAGTTGAATTTTCGAGACGGGATTCTACCTGTCTTAGTTTGTTCTCATAATGTCTATATGTTTTGATCGCGGCTGCAAGAGCGTCTCTTTCATGGGCATCCAATGACACTTCTAACTTTTTCTCCATTAAAAATGTGTTAACAAGCTCATTCTTTAACGCCACAGAAAATATCTTCTCAGGAGTGTATAATCTAGAATTTAATGCTGTTGCAATCTTTTTAACCATCCTAGGTGGGGGATGAACATCAGAACCTATTATAATGGCCTTCCCATGATCCATGATCTCCATTATAACCTCTGAGTGTGAGGCCTCTTTTATACTCTTAAGATGTATGAGGTTTCCTTCAAGATCGAGAATAGCAATCCCCACGGTTAAACCAGGATCTAAACCTACTATAACAGGAGATTTAACCTCTATACTTTTAGTTTTTAATTTATCATCCTCCATTACAAGCTTGTGTTGGGAATTGTATCTGGAACACTTTTTTTCCACATTAATTGTTTTGTTTTATAATATTATTTATACTGTCCCTCATAACCTTTCTGACAATAGATGCCTTCTTATATTCTAGGAATTCTTCATCTAACATAGATTTAAACGAGGATATTGCATATTCATCCTCTTTAAATTTGATCTTAACACCATATTCGAGTCCCATTAAGATCAGGTTTTCTGGGGGCATTGGTTCTATATGGATTCTCTCTCCTGGATTTAAGAGTTCATCAACATTTTCCGGTTCAATCTTTCCCCTTCCAACATCAGCTATGACTTTAACCATTTTTCTCACCATCTGCCATAAGAAACTTTCACCAACAACATCAATAATATAATAATCATCTTCCCCCTGGATTTTAACAGATTCTATCCTCCTTATAGGGTTTCTTTCAACTCTCTTGGAAAAATTCGTGAAATCATGTGTTCCCTCAAATTTCGAAGCTGCTAAGCTCATAAGTTCCATGTCAAGGTCCCCATCAAATAAAATATAACGGTAATATCTCCGTATAGGATATCTTACCTTGAAACCATAATATACAGAGGCACTTGCCAATACTTTAATGTCACGGGGCAGAATATCATTTATCTGGTTCACATGAACCTCGTAGGGTGTGAAAAACGCCACAAGATTGCCAAGTGAATGCACTCCCTTATCAGTTCTCCCAGCAGCCTGGAATCTCGCCTCTCTCGGACTTTCAATAATATTAGCTTCCTTTAGCGCGTTTATAAGTTCAGATTCGACTGTGGGAAGATCTGGTTGTCTCTGGAATCCATGATAGGCCGTTCCTATGTATGCTACCTTCAACACTATCTTTTTCATGTATCAAACCTCCCATCCTGTAAAAGGTGGGGCTATTTTATAAATTGTGTACAATCATATAATGAGGTTAATGCCCAACCTTGTGGGAGTGATCCAAGTTGAAACGTCTATGGGGATATGTGAGTGTAATACTCGCCACCATCTTTTTCGGTTTATCAGCACCCCTTAACAAGATAATGGTCAGTGAAATGGATCCCATCCAAATTGGAGCTTTAACCTATTTTATAGCAGGAATATTCCTGCTAGTGGTAAGACAGTCCCCATTAAAGAATTTCATATTAGACATGCTTGATCGTGAAAATGATGCAGAAGTGTCCATAAAACCTTCAGATTATCTCATCTTGGCTGTAACAGCGATTTTAAGTTCAGCTGCAGCCCCACTACTTTTTCTCAGGGGGCTTAGTGAAACTAGTGCCGTGAATGCAGCTCTTCTTTTAAATGTTGAAGTTTTCTTCATAATATTACTTGGTTTAGCCATTTTTAATGAATCTTTAAAATTGAAGGACACTATAGGCATCTTTTTATTAATCACAGGTGCTTTTTCGATAGCAACAAATGGAGAATTCCAACATATAATTTTAACCCAGAATATTAGGGGTAATCTCCTTGTTATTGGAGCGGCGTTTTTCTGGAGCCTTGACACAGTATTAAGCAAATTCCTGAGCAAAAAAAGGGATCTTATAGGGATATCGGCTATAAAAAGTTTTATTGGCGGCCTGATATTAATGTTGATCCTATTAGCCCTTAATATGAGCCTAAGTTTCCCATTTGAAATGTTACCATTTCTATTTTCTGTTTCGATATTTAGTATAGGTTGTGCTTTTATATTAATCTATTTCGCCCTTCGAGAAATAGGATCAACAAGAGTAGGATCATTATTCCCACTATCCTCATTATTTGGGGCGTTCTTCGCATTTTTAATCCTCAGGGAACCATTCGGTGGTCTTCAAATCATCTCCGCTTTTATCATGATCCTTGGAATTTTTATATTATACCACAAGTGAACTATCTCATCCTTAAAGAGTGTGACTCCCACAGAAGACTTACCACCCCCCATATCCTTGCATAAAAGGGGACTTATAAGGGCAAAACTCTCCATTGTTATAATGGATACTACAATATAAACCTATTCTCATCCACAGCAAGACCATTAACCCGGCCTCTGTACCAAGATTACTATAAAGTTATACCCTTAGTCCAATCCTTTCATTGTTGTACTTTTCTCTCTCGCAGAGGGAAACTTAGCAGCAACGGTAAGTTAAAGTCTAAAAAAACATCTTTTAAATGTCAATGTATTTTTTGTGGAAAGGGCAGAACTTCATTAGTTTATAGACTTACCAACCCCCACGAAAAAAAAATTTAAATACTATTCAACGATAAAAGCCAATAGTTTTCTGGAACATCCAATACCGGGAAGAGTTGAGTATCAGAAAATGATAGGTAACGGTACGGGTGAAAGACAATGAACCTCAAAAAGACACTAATACTGACACTGATATTATTAGGTGGAATTTCATTTATATTAGCTTTCGTGCACATCCCTTCCGCCATTCGAAGCGGAAAAACAGTTTATCCTCTACTTTCCTTTAAAAAGTCTGATAGGGTGATGATAATAGCACCCCACCCAGATGATGAAGCCCTTGCAGCCGCTGGGATTATAAGATATTGTGTCAATCACAACATACCAGTTGAAGTGGTTATTGTAACCAACGGAGGCTCTGGTCTAGCATGGCAAAGGCACACTGAAAGTTTAGAGGCGATGAAAAAATTAGGTTTGAATGATAATATCACATTTCTTGACTATCCCCAGATGGGACTTACCCATCTTCTGGCTCAAAACTGGAATAAACCATACATGGACCCTAAAGGTATCTCCCATTCCATGGATAAATTCTCGCACAATCCAGGCGCCCCATATACAGGTGAATCTTTAGCCATGGAACTAGAAGATATTATATACGATTTCAAGCCTACAGTAATAATATATCCCGATTCAAATGATGTGCACCAGGATCATTGGGCAACAAGTGCATTTGTAGAATATGCCATCACAAAACTCAATTACAACTGCACAACCCTAGGTTATATGATCCATACCCCATCAAACTCATGGCCATCACCACGTTCCTATTCTCCAAGCTCCTATCTGACTCCACCATCTTATCTTTCAGCACAAGAAAATTGGGTTGAATTTCCATTAACAGAAAAAGATGAAGAGTTTAAAGCTTCAGCAATAAAATCTTATAAGTCCCAATTAAAAAGAGGCTCATACTTCCTCCTCTCCTTTGTAAGGAAAAATGAACTATTCTCAATCCAGCACCCCATAACCATATCTAAAAATTCAAGCACAGGTTACCCTCATCTCATATTTAAGGACCCGGAAAATGATGTGAAAAAGCTTACCACTTCCATAGAAACCGACATGAAAACGTCTGAAAGTTCTGTAGATCTTACAAATATAAGCTTTGAAACCGATAACAATGGCACTTGCATTTCTTTACAAACAAAAGACAAAATATCAGCTAATAACATATATGAATTTCACCTTTTAATCATATATGGAAATAACACAACAGCAGAAATGGACATACAAATCAAAAACGGAAAATACCATATCAACCAATATGGGACTACATTATCAAATCTCACCATTATCAACACAGGAAATGCTATAATAATAAAAATCCCCATAATATTTAAAAAAGGTGACAATGTTATCCTAAGCGCAGATACAATAGACTCAAAAAGAAAGAGTACAGATATGAGTCCCTGGCAAATAATAGAAATAAGATAACACACAATAATATTCCACCCAATAAGATAAAGTTTCTAGTGATATAAAATGTTAATAATACCAGCAGTTGATATAAAAGATGGTAAATGCGTCCAATTAGTACAAGGCATACCAGGCACCGAACAAGTCATCATAGACGATCCAGTAGGCATGGCAATGAAATGGGAAGAAATGGGTGCCAATACACTCCATCTCATCGACCTTGACGGCGCCCTCGAAACAGGCAGAAACCTTAACATCATAAAAAAGATTGTTAAATCATTATCTATCCCAGTACAATTAGGTGGCGGTATAAGAACGCGAGAATACGCCCAGAAACTCCTCGATATTGGTGTTGAAAGGATAATCCTAGGCACATTAGCCATCAAAAACCCAGAGATTGTGAAAAAATTATCAGATGAATATGGATCAGAACATATAATGGTATCCCTAGACACCAAAGATTCAAAGGTAGTTATAAAAGGTTGGACAAAAAAGACATCCAAAGAAGCCCCCAAGTTAGCCAAATTATTCGAGAACAAAGGCGCAGGCAGCATACTATTCACCAACGTAAACGTGGAAGGACTGTTAAAAGGAGTGGATATCAAACCCCTAACAGAACTCGTCAAAACAGTTAAAATACCCATCATATACTCCGGTGGCGTGACCACAATAAAAGACCTTAAAATCCTGAAAAAAACCGGTGTAAAAGGTGTTGTGATCGGATCAGCACTCTACAAGGGTAAAATAGACTTCAAAGAAGCCCTAAAATATCAAGATCCCCCAAGGTGAAAACTACAATGAAAACCGTTATGGCCACAGGAACCTTCGACATCATACACCCAGGACATATCTTCTTCCTAGAAGAAGCTAAAAAACTCGGCGGAAAAGACGCCAAGCTAGTCGTAGTCATTGCAAGAGACTCAACTGTAAGAGCAAAGAAAAGAATCCCAATCATAGATGAAAAACAGAGACTAGAAGTCGTGAAAATGTTAAAACCAGTTGATGAAGCCTACCTTGGGAGTGAAACAGACATGTTTGAGATAGTCCACAAAATAAAACCCGACATCATAGCCATAGGCCCAGACCAGGACTTCAGCATAAAAGAACTTAAAGGCGAACTTAGAAAAAGAGGTCTTAACTGTGAAGTTAAAAGAATAAAAAAGTATAAAAAAGCCCCACTAGACAGCACCTGCAAAATAATCAAAAAAATAAAAAACATGAAATTTGATGATAAAACATTCAAACACTGTTAATTTGGTGATTTTAATGATAGATGTAGGTATCATAGGAGCCAGCGGATATACAGGCGGTGAACTTTTAAGATTTTTAAGTAAACACCCCCATGTAGAGATAGTGGCAGCCACATCCAGACAATATGCTGGTAAACCCCTGAAAAAAGTGCATCCACACCTCCAAGAACTCGAACTCGAATTTACAGATGATATCCATAACATTGATGCCGACCTCATATTCACAGCAACACCACACGGAGCCTCCATGAAAATCGTGCCAAGGATCATAGAACAAGATATAAAAGTCGTCGACTTAAGTGGCGATTACAGATTCGATAATATAAAAACCTATGAAAAATGGTATGGAATGAAACAAGAAAATCCCCTAGACGCCATCTACGGACTGCCAGAAATTCACAGAGAAGAAATAAAGAACGCCCAACTAGTCGCAAACCCTGGATGCTTCCCAACCGGGGCGATACTAGCCTGCATGCCATTAGTACACGAAAAATTGGCCGAAACATTCATAATAGATTCAAAGACTGGTGTAAGCGGCGCCGGAATAAAACCCACCCCAATAACACATTACCCAAATTGTAGCGATAATGTTATACCCTATAATGTGACAGATCATAGACACACCCCAGAAATACGCCAAGAACTATCAAAGATAAACCCAGTCAAGATAAGCTTCACACCACACCTCGTACCAGTCATCAGAGGAATACTAACAACAGTACACACATTCCTAAATGAAGACCTCAACCCAGATGAACTCGAAAGCATATACAGTGGATTCTACGAAGGCGAACCATTCACAAAAATAATAGAAAATGGTGAAATACCACGTCTAAGCGCTGTCAGAGGATCTAACGACTGCCATATAGGCTGCTTTGAAATCGACGATAATGGAAGAGCCGTTATAATATCAGCAATCGACAACCTAGTAAAAGGAGCCTCTGGCCAGGCAATCCAAAACATGAATATAATGTTCGGCTTCGATGAAAAAACATCCCTAGACTTTCCAGCAGTACACCCCTAAAGTTATCAATATTAAATTGGCTGGATAAGGCTCTTACGATTTCCCTTGGTGGTTTAACCCTGGGTACCAATAAAATGGGTGAAAGGTGACATATTATGAAAACACTAATCATCTATTATTCAAGGACAAAAAAGACTGAAACAGTAGCAAAAACCCTTGCAGACGAACTATCAGCCGAAACAATAGAAATAAAAGACTTAAAGGACAGATACAGTTTCCTAAGTACTATGGGGTCTATTATAGATGCTATAAGAGAGAAAAAAACCAAAATAGACCCCGAAAATATCGATTTAAAAGACTACAACCTCTTATATATAGGATCACCCACATGGGCTGGTAAGCCAGCACCAGCCATAATAACATTAATAGATAACCTAAACCTAAAAGGTAAAGATGTCATACTATTCAGTACAATGGGCCGCCAAGGCGGAAACAACGTCATAGAAAGAATGGCCGAAAAAATAAAAGCAAGAGGGGGCCGCATAATAAACTCCTTCATAATAAAAACCGGTGGAAAGCAATTTAACGAGATCAAAGAGGACACATTAAAGGTTATAGCAGAAAAAGACCTTAAAATATACTCCATAGGATAGTGTGGATAATGTTAACAAGAAAATTCATAGAATCTTACAAGGCGCTTATGATCATACCACTACTCGTAACACTATTAGCACTAGGCATAATATTCTCAAATGGACTAGAACAGAGCGTTGACCTAAAAGGGGGATCCATCACAGAAATAACACTAGAAAAGAAGATAAGCCAGACAGAACTTAAATCCCTCATCGAAGAAAAATTAAATATCAAAGACGTTAATGTTGTCTCAATCACAGGATCGGAAGCAACAGTACAAATGGGTAGCGAAGTCCAAGTTGATCAATTCGCAAATGCTCTTGAAGGCACAGCAAAAATCAAAAGTTACAAATCAGTAGGGCCAATACTTAGTAAGGAAGCCATGAAACAAATTTACTGGGCAGTGGGATTCGCCTTCCTTTTCATGTCAATAACAGTACTCATAGTATTCAGAAACCTAGTACCATCCCTTGCAGTTATAATGGCGGCGCTCTGCGATATCATAATCGCACTAGGTGGAATGTCAGCCTTCAAAATCCCATTATCACTCGCATCAATTGGCGCAATCCTCATGCTAATAGGTTACAGTGTAGACACCGACATCCTACTCACAACAAGATTACTCAAACAAAAAAAAGGCAAAATAACCGAGAGAGCAATAGGGGCTATGAAGACAGGGATCACAATGTCAGCAGCAGCAATAGCAGCCATGGGAGCGCTCTACATTGTAACGGTCTTCATCATACCAGAAGCCGAAGTTTTAAGTAATATAGCCGCGGTCCTCATCATTGGATTGTCTGCTGACATCATAACAACTTGGCTCATGAACCTTGGCATACTAAGATGGTACTTGGAGGCAAAACAATGAAAAAAGGATTCTCAGGATTTATACGAGAACCAAGAACTATCATCCTCATATTATTAGTAGCGGCAAGCCTAGTAGCTATCTCAATCCTCGGAATCCCACAGGGCCTCGACCTTAAAGGAGGAGCCATTATACAAATACAATTGGAAAAGCCCGTGGATTCCGCGACAATGAACACCATAACCAGCGTCCTTGATAAAAGACTTAACATTTTCGGCGTGAAAGACGTTAAAGTAAGGGCTAGTGGAAACCAGAACGTTATCATCGAAATCGCAGGCGCAAAACCCGAGGAAGTGGCTAGGATAATAGGTTCGCCAGGTAAATTCGAGGCGAAAATCGATAATAAAACAGTGCTTACAGGAGCCGATATCGTAAGCGTCCAATCCCCTATAATACAAGGAAACCAATGGCAAGTCCCATTCCGCATATCAACCAATGGAGCGAAACGTTTTGCAGAAGCCGCCAAGGGCAAGGCAGGAGACAAGGTTGACATGTACTTGGATGATCGTCTCATAACTTCACCTGAAATATCACCTGATGTGGCAGCTGGTAAACCAGTGACTGACGTCGCCATAACAGGCGGTGAAAGCACAAAAGAAGCTGCGCAGCTAAAAGCAAAGGAAGTTGAAACCCTCCTAAAGTCAGGTTCTCTACCTGTGAAGGTCAAGATTGTTGGGGTGAGCAGCGTATCAGCAGAACTCGGGGAAGAATTCATTAAAGGGGCTATGATAGCGGGTTTACTTGCTATTATCGCCATAATCCTAATCTTGGTTATACGCTACAGGAGTCCTCTACTCGTGCTTCCCATTTTCTTCACAACATTGGCAGAACTCATACTCATACTGGGTGTTGCTGCCATTATAAGATGGAACATAGACTTGGCCGCCATAGCAGGTATACTAGCAGCAATAGGTACTGGGGTGGATGATCAGATAATCATAACAGATGAAGTGCTTGGCAGTGGAAAGGTAAAAAGGCGTAGGAGAAGGTTCCGGATCAGGGAAGCATTCTTTATAATATTCGCATCTGCTGGCACGTTAATCGCTGCAATGCTACCATTGGCTTATGTAGGTTTCGCTAGGGGTGCTACCGGTATAGGAATGTTATCTGGTTTCGCATTCACAACAGTCCTAGGAGTCCTTATAGGAGTTTTTATAACACGTCCAGTATATGTAAAGTTCATGGAATATGTAAAATAGGGTGGGGGTTAAATTTGAGGAAACCCATGGAACTTAGGGTTAAACCAATAAAAAATGGGACTGTTATAGACCATATAACTTCAAATAAAGCCTTGCATGTCCTGAATATATTAGGTCTTCCAGATGGTAAAAGTAGGGTTACCGTGGGTATTAACATGGAATCCTCCCGTTATGGTTCGAAGGACATCGTTAAAGTGGAAAATAGGGAACTAGAATCAAGTGAAGTTGATCAGATAGCGCTCATAGCACCCAAGGCAACCATAAACATAATAAGGGATTATGAGATAGTGGAAAAGTGGAAGGTTCACCTTCTCGATGAAATACATGGGATTTTGAAGTGTCCTAACCCAAATTGCATAACCAACAAGAAGGAGCCGGTGAAAACACGATTCTATGTTATCAATAGGGAACCTGTCATTTTGAGGTGTCATTTTTGCGAAAGGATCATGGAAGAAGATGAAATCGAATCCCAATTCTAGATGGTCACATAACCCGGCAGCCTAGCATTAGCCCTGTAAAAATCTAAGATTTTACTGTACATGTAAACGAGTTGCTTGAATGGTATTCTGCCCAGGCTTGTGCTGGCATAATTTGGCGCGCGACCATAATTTTCAATGAACCTTAGAATCTTTGTCGCAACATTCAAATACACTGATTTATAAACTTTCCCAGGTTTATAACTTCCAGATGATGATGTGGCGCTGTTAGCATTTACTGCGGCTATGTTGGAGGTGCTGCCGCTGTTTATGTTCACTGTAACCTTACAGAAAAGGTACAATAATTGGCCCATGTTATAATCTTGGTTATTGATGGTGATATTGTTAGGCAACCCTTTATAGGATTCATAGTATCCTTTTATAGTATTCGCGGTTGTAAGTATCTGTGAGACTGTTAAACTAGTATTTGGGAGTATATTATTATATTCTAGGAATAGGAGCATCTGTTTAAATGATCTGTCAACACTGCCTGAAGCTACTGTTCCATGGGGTGATAGAACCTCACATGTAACACTGGGTATGCCCGCAAGGTTACACACATCCTCAAGGGCTCCTAGATACTCTTCACCGGCTTTATCATATGCCAACAGTTTAGAAGGGCTGTTTTTACTTATATAGTATGCTATATTGTAACTTTCATAGGTTGGTGTTCTTGAGCAGAACACCGCATCTTCTCCTGGGGTGCCGCCGGGTTGGGTTGAATGGAAATCTCCTAGAGCCTGGATTGAACGTTCCTTGGCAATTTTCAGTATCCTATTTGTTGGTGTTCCATTCAAATGGGCTATACTATTGGGGTTCTGGTTATTCCAGTAACGTGAGGAGGTTGCTGTTGATGATGGGATTAGGAATGGTACTATATAAACTGTGCCATTAATTTCTTTATCTGCAAGGTAATCTATGAGTTTGAGAGCCGCTAACTGTGGGGGTAATTCACTACCATGGACTCCTGCAACTATCATAACCCTTTTACCAGAGCCGTTGCCGAATACTACCATTGGAGTGCCATTTTTAGCTGCTGTTATAACCTCCTGGGTTATAGTGGTCTGGGGTGTGTACTGCCTAATATAATAGTTCCCTGTGACGTTTCCTCCAGTTCCATTGTATATGATTTCTATATCAGCAGCTGAAACTTGCGCTATTGAGAAAAGGCCGATAAGTAATATTATGATTAATGGAATATTTCTAGACATGAGAAATCCTCTATTTTTTTTGTATGATATGCTTAGCGAGTTTGAGTGCGAGTGCCATGATTGTGAGGATTGGTGGGGCGCCTGGAGCCCTTGGAAGCACGCTCGCATCTGCAATATAAAGTCCTTTTATCCTTGTTTCAAGGTTCTGATCCACTATTCTGCCTATAGGGGCTGTTCCTCCTGGATGAGCGCCTCTTGGATGGGTTGAGACTATGGTGGATGCTTCCACACCCATATTTGAGAGTATGGAACCTGCTATTGCAGATCCTCGTGCAAGTAACCTTATATCTCCCAGGGTGTTTTCTTTGAAAATTTCTTCTAGATTAACCCTTCCTTTTGATTCGTCTGCTATTTTCACCATTAATCCTATGATATCCTCTTCTTTATAACCTTTTCTTTTAAGTTCTTTTGCGATTAATGTTGAAAAGTGTGGTGCTAATATGAAATTTTCCATTTCGATAATGGCATTCATCTGCACTTCTTCCTTGAATCTGATATCTTCTAGTATGCCCCCTACTGTTATGAAGGTGTCCATGAAGAATGTTTCACCGGCTTTTATACCAGATCTTAAGAGTATCCTTGGAGTTTCAACCGCCCCCGCAGCAAGAACCACGATTTCATCATATAATTGTCCATTTAAGGTTTTAACCCCCTTTATCCTATTATCTTTGATAATGAGATTTTTCACTTCAGTCTCAGGTATGAGTTCAGCACCCCATCCTATGGCATCTTCTATGAATTCCTTGGCAGACCATTTAGCATCCCTCGGACACCCAAATGAACATTTCCCACAAGGTTTGCATTTTTCAGGGTTGATGAATTTGGGCATCCTTCTTATGGGTAAACCAAGTGAATGGGCGCTGTCTATTATAAGCTGTGTTCCCTTACCAACATGTGTTTTTGGGAGTGGTTTAACATTTAATTCCTTTTCTATCTCATCAAGTTCTCTTGTAACATCTATACCATAACTTTTAAGATCGTCTTCAAGGACTCTTACAGCATTTCCAGCCGCTACAAGGGTGGAACCACCCACACATGAAGTTTTAAGAAGATCCACCTTGGGGGGTGAATCATCATAACATTTAAACGCATTCTTTGAAGGGACAAAGGGCCCCTTCTCTATTATGGTAACTGGAATGTCACTTCTTGCAAGTTCCCTTGCAAGTGTGGCGCCACCAGCCCCTGAACCGACAACTATAACCATAGAATCACTATTCGAATAACATTATAGATTTTGTGGGACAAGATTTGGTGCAGAAACCACAACCTATACATACCTGGTCATCTATTTCCACTGTAAAATCCTCTTCCATGTTAATTGCCTTAACTGGACAAAGTGATATGCACGCTCCACAATCTATACACTTATCTTTATCCTTTTTAACAACCTTTATTATAGGCTTTACTTCTATTCCCCTCTCCTCTATAAATTTTATACTTTCCCTTTCCTCGGGGCCGCTGATATCAACTAACATTTTGCCTCCGCGGGGGGTTATATGCGCCCTTAGGATGTTGAACTCGATATCATATTTTTTAATAGCCTCTGAGATTATGGCTTTTCCTATGATACTTGGAAGGAACCTTAACCATGCCTTCATATGGATTCTCCCCCTTTATCTATCTTCCCAACCAGCCTTGATATGTCCTCTGCTGTTATAATACCCTTAACCCTGTTATCTGAGTCGACGATTGGCAGGCCTGAAATATTATATTTGTCTATTCTACGGGCAACCACTTCCACGGGCTCGTCTTCCCTTGCAATTATAACCTTTTTTGTCATAACATCCCTTAGCCTAGTTTTACCCTTTGCAACGGCATCGGCAACATCCCATGATGTTACAATCCCCTTAAGCACGCCTTTTTTGTCAACAACAGGAATGTGGTTAATGTTGTTATCCACGAGTTTCCTTGCAACATCTTTAATATCATCATCAGGGTGCGTCACTATAACTGGTTTGCTTTCCAATTCACGTACCATCATTGAAGGTTTTCTGATTTCAAGGGGGTTTAGGGTATAACCTCTTGATGGCAACCTATAAACTGGTGATGTGAGTAGGAATTCTCCTTTTTCTATCAACTTTTTAAGTTCTTCTGCTATTATCCTAGCCCTTTTCAATGATGATAATGGTGAAGTTGGAACCTCCATCCCATTTATCTCAATCTTACCAGTTTTAAGCTCCCTATAATTCGTCTCCTTGACTATTGGCCTCTCTCTACGGGGCACACCATAATCAACAACCTTACATATTATGTCCTCGTCACTTATACCTGTAGATGCTGCTACATCCTCATTGAGTACTGGTATGGGTATGCCGACTCCAACATAGAGTGTTGGTCCATATTTTGGCATTGTAGCAGCCTTTAAAAATTCTGGTTTCATCTTTTTCATATCACCCTTTAACATTAATGTACCAGCAGATGTTGTGGGCACACCATGTCTCCTTTCCACGTCGGTTGAATGTTGCGTCCCTTCACCGACAATGTAACCTTCTGTTCCACATAAAAAGACCCTTGTACCAAAGCCGATTGTCTGAAAGTATGGATCATTTATAAGTGGGCTGAGCTCCCCAGCACTTGAATAGGTTACATTACCATAATTGGGTAAAAGTGTGCCCATATAAGTATAAAGTGTCTCATCGGTGGAATTCACTGCAACAGCATAATTCTGATAACAATTACGGGGATTAAGCATTATAGCCTGGTTAAGTTTATCTAAGGTTATCAATGTTTCAACATGCTTTAAAGGGTAACAGTCAGTCCCATATGCCTCCGCAACCAAATTTATTTCCTCACCTTTTATAAGATCTTCTATAACATGCGCGCCACCATAATCTAATCCAAGTTCAGGGTCTTTGTTAGGCTGCGCCGCCCCTATATACGCATCAACTGCCGCAAGACCCGAATAAGCTTCAACACCATTAAGATAGGTCTTAGACATTTTAATAGGTGGATCAGAATGGCCAAAGTTTAAAAAAGCCCCTGATGAGCACATAGCACCGAATGTACCTGTTGTTACAACATCCACTTCACGGGCCGCCTCTCTAGGCCCATACTCAGCCACTATCTCTGTCATTTCAGATGCTGTGACTACAACAGCATCTCCATCCTTGATTTTCTGGTTTATTTCCTCTATGGTCTTCAAAATATCACATCCCACAAAGGGCTAGGGTTTATGTTTATGTAAGTATATAATTTGGTTTGTAAATACCAATAAATGCAAGGGGGGCTCCCAGCTACTATGAAACTTGCAAGAACATGACCCCTAAAGAACATTTTTCACAGGATCAGAGGGCTGCTTTGACCCTGGAAATTGTTCCAACAGCTCTACCAGTCCCTCTAGGATAATTTGTACATATATTCATGTCATAGTATATAATATATGTTTCGGCTCCTATCCACCACTTAGAGGAGGGGGAAGTTTTCGCCGAGAGACTTAAAATATTATCTAAGGGTTGATACAATGGACATTAGTGCTTTTGAGAAGACAATCCATCGGCTTGAAGGGAAAGCCGATTATACAGATATAAGGTTTGGTGAATCCAAGATCAATTCTCTTCTTATGAAGGATGGTAAAATACAGGAGATCAGAACAGGCCACGAGACCGGTATAAGTATCAGAGTCCTTAATGGGGGATCATGGGGGCTTGCTTACACTTCAGATCCCTCCAAGGTTGATGAAACGGCTGAGAAGGCCCTTAGATTATCTGAGAGAGTTGGTGGGGATGCTGAAATCGTATCATATCCTCCAATAGTCGACAATATAAGCTCCAAGGCTAAAATACCACCCTCTAATGTACCCTCTGAGGATAAAAAAAGAACTCTACTAGACATACATAAAGCAGCTACCATAGACAAGATCATAAGCACAACAATAAACTACATAGACATAGAAACAAAAAACATTTTCTTAAATTCTGAAGGATCCTCTATAGAATCAGAAGAAGTTAGAGTAGCCCTATTCTTAAATACAGTGGCCTCAGATGGTCTACAAATCCAAATGGGACATGATAACATTGGAGGATGCCATGGCTACGAGATAATTGAAGGAGAAGACCTCGAAAGATTAGGTAGAACAACCAGCGAAAAAGCTGTTAGATTATTATCAGCCCATGCCCCACCCTCAGGCAAATTCACCATCTTAACAGACCCTAAACTTACAGGAGTTTTTATACATGAAGCGCTAGGACATGCAACAGAAGCAGACCTCATACTCCAAGATGATTCAATACTTAAAGATCGTCTCGGTGAAACTATAGGATCAAAACACGTGAAAATAATAGATAACCCTACTATGGACGCCTTCGGACATTACAATTATGATGTAGAAGGTGTGAAGGCATCACCCACAATACTCGTGGAAAACGGAATCCTAAAATCCTATTTAACATCAAGGGAAACCGCGCAAAAATTGGGTCTCGAACCAACAGGTAATGCACGTTCAAACATCAGCGAAAATCCCATTGTAAGGATGAGTAACACCTACATAGAACCTGGAACTTGGAACTTCGAGGAGATGATCGAAGACATAAAAGAGGGAATATACCTTAAGGGTTCAAGAGGTGGGCAAGTTGACACAGGCAAAGGCATATTCCAATTCAATGCTGCAGAGTCCTTCATGATAAAAAATGGGGAGATAAAAGAACCCCTCAGGGATGTTTCACTTTCAGGGAATATTACAGAAACCCTCAAAAAAGTCGATGCTATAGGATCAGATTTCAAAATGAACATTGGATTTTGCGGTAAAGCAGGGCAAATAGTACCTGTAGGTGATGGTGGACCCCACCTAAGGGTTAGAGAAGTGGTGGTGGGTGGAAGCGGATAAAGGTGATAAGAATGCTCTCAAAAGAAGATGGAGAACTACTTATAAAAGTTGCAAGGAAAGCCATCAAAACATACCTAGAAAATAAGATGAAAATAGAACCTCCAATGGTCCCATCCCATCTAAAGGAAAAAAGAGGAGTTTTCGTAACACTAAATAAAAATGGAGATCTTAGAGGGTGTATAGGATTCCCAGAGCCGATAAAACCTCTAATAGATGGTGTTATTGAGGCTGCGATAGCAGCAGCCACATCAGATCCAAGATTTCCCCCAGTAACCCTAGATGAACTCAACAAAATCCGAATAGAAGTTAGCGTGCTCACAAAACCAGAACCCATAGAAGTGGAAGACCCCAGAGAATATCCCAAGATGATAAAAGTGGGAAAAGACGGGCTCATCATCGAAAGAGGATTCTACAAGGGACTACTATTACCCCAAGTCGCAATTGAATGGGGTTTCGACGAAGAAGAATTCCTCTGCAACACCTGCCTAAAAGCGGGCCTCCCACCTGATTGCTGGTATGACAATGAAACAAAAATCTACAAGTTCCAAGCCCAGATATTCCATGAAAAAACCTAGAGTGGAAAACCATGAAGATACCCCCAATCCCTACAACTGAAGAACTTTTAAACAAGGCATTCAGTAGAGCTAGAAAAGCCGCCTCAGCCGCCCGCACATCAAAAATGCCAAGTCAAAAAAAAGCAAAGACAATAGAAATTATAAGAGTACAAACCGCCTGCAACGTCATCAGAGACAAATTAAAATTGATAATAGAAAGCACACCAAACATAGAAAGCCTGCCAGAATTCTACCAAGACTATATAGATGTAACAGTGGGGATTGACCCCCTGAAAAAATCATTAGGCGCTATTAACTGGGCCGCTAGTATAATAGGACAACTCGAAGGCGAATATAGGAGACGTATAAAAAAATCAAGGCCTTCATTAGCATCATCCATTAGAAGAGAAGCATATGGCAGAATATCATCTGTCATAAAAAAAGTTGAAGATGATCTCGATTTTCTAGATTTCGCAAGGAACAAGTTGAAAAACATGCCCACAGTAGATTTTGACGCCTTCACCGTAGTTATAGCAGGGTTTCCAAATGTTGGAAAATCAACAATATTGCGGAGATTAACCAGTGCAAAGCCAAAGGTTGCTGAATATCCATTCACAACAAAGGGGATTCAAATAGGATACTTTGAAATGAAATGGAATAAAATCCAAGTCATAGACACTCCTGGTCTATTGGATCGTCCAGTCGATGAAATGAACAACATAGAATTAAAGGCAATGGTTGCATTGGAAAATTTGGCTGATGTGATACTATTCATCTTTGACGCGTCAGAAACATGTGGTTATCCCATGAAAAGCCAATATAATCTATTCAAAGACTTGAAGAGAATATTTAGGATACCCTTCATCTGCGTATTTAACAAGATGGATCTCATAGAAAATATTAAGTATATCAAAAAATATACTATAAAGGTTGAGGATCCTATATTAATTTCGGCAATAGAAGATGAGGGAGTCTCTAGGTTAATAAAAAAATTGGAGGGTCTCCATGAAACGCAGATTAGAAAAACCATTAAGTATGTTGGAAAAAAGAAGATTGATGGCTGAGAAAATGATAGAAGACATGATAAAGAATATGAAAGAGATGCAAAAAGAATTTGAAAAGAGAATATCAGAGTATTCAGAAGTTTTACCCGAAAAACCAACCCTAGACCTTATAGAAACTGATGATAAACTAATCGTAAAGACAGATCTTCCAGGGGTTAAAAAGGAGGATATAAACATAGAATTAACAGAGGATACCATTACTATATCAGCAGAGTTTAAAGAAGAAATAGAAGTGGAAGAAGCCAATTATGTGAAAAAAGAGCGCAGATACGGTGAAGCAAAAAGAGAACTGAGATTACCAGCCAAGATAAAAGTGGATGAAGCTACAGCAACATTCGAAGACGGTGTGTTAACCGTAGAACTTCCAAAGGTGGAAGTCAAAAAGAAACACACCATAAAAGTAGAATAACCCCCTTTACATTTTTTTCTTATTTTTCAGAACCTTACCTTCCCTATATGTCTAGTGGCCCCAGGGTCCTTGTTATTGTAATATGCAAGGTAATATATGAACCATTCAAGTGGTATGGCTAATATAAAAGGTGATAGTAGCCTGTTAAGGTCACTGTAATCTTCCATTGAAAAAATTATATTCTTAGCATTGATTTCTTCGCAGAATTTGATGGATTTTCTTGTGATAACATCACCTGGAAGATCAGCATCTAAGAATATTACTGGGATGCCTTCTTCAACTCTTTCAATCAGCCCATGTCTGAATTCTCCTGAATAAAGTGGACAGGCATGTTTGAGCGCTCCTTCCATGAACATTGTCATCGCAAGTTTATAGGCAAGACCATAATTCGGACCGCTCCCCATACAATAAAATATATCATAATCTTTGAATTCAAATGCAAGGAGTTTATTATCCTCTCTCGTCTCACTTATAAGTTCATTCACAACAGTTGGCAACTTCTCAAGATCTTTGAGTATATTCTTGGAAAGTTCATCATCATAGGTTCCGAAAAAAATATGGTATAGGCAGAGTAATTGGGTTAAATATGTTTTTGTCGCTACTATTGCATCTTCATGTTGACAATAGGTTAGTATAATCTCATCCGACTCCCTTGCCATGGTACTTGCAGCCTCATTGGTTATTGTTATGGTTTTAAGGTTATTTTTTTTCGCTTTTCGCAATGCTGCGAGGGTGTCTGCTGTTTCACCTGACTGTGAAGTTAATATGACAATGGAATCCTGGTCTTGGATTTTTTTGTGGTAAAGGAATTCATAGCCTGTGAATATGCTTATATCCATATCATAATATATGTTGATGGCGTCACGTACAGAATAACATGTTGATAGGGAGCTTCCACACCCTAATAGGTATATTTTGTTATATTCTCTCAGTTCACTGGAGATTTCATCCATATGGGATCCTTCATTTTTTAATGTTTCCTGCATTGATTCTGGTTGTTGGAAGATCTCATAGTACATCCCATACTTCATATTTTAACCCCCACTGTATTTTTCACCTATTTTAATGGCCGTTTTAGCAGCTTCAATGGCATCAGCTGCTAACAATATTATCATTGGCTCTTTCCCCCAATCCCCTTTATGGTAGATGACATCAGGGACTCTCCCTATCCTTTTTATCGCGACTTTAACACCCCATGGGATTGTCGCACCCTCCTCCTCTTTAATATTCTCCGGCTCTTTTCTCCTATCATAATATGATACCCTAAGTCCCATTCCATCACAGATCTCTATGATTTTCTCATCATATTTTAGGTTAATGGCACTCCTAAGACTAGGATCATATTTTCGTATCTCTATTATAAGACGTGCTAGATGAGAGGATGCCCCATAATCTGGTTCTCTGCATGCGAAAACCTCCGTTTTATGGACTGTGATCCTCCCAGGGATCCCTGCCACGTCATCAATTGTCCTAGCCTTTTCTTTCGCCATCACTATATTAGTTCTCACTTCTGGGATGAGCCTATAAAATCCCCTTGATGAAGTTACCATCTCAAGGGCCTTTTTTAAATTTTCAATTTCTGATAGTATACCATAACCCCCCAATTTTTCTAGCCTTATGTTTTATATGATTATAATCATATAAGTTTTGATGGAGGTTGTATCATGGAAAGGGTTAAGGAATTTAAGGGTATAAAAGGTAATTTAACTGTTTTCAAGGAAGAAGTTGAGGATGTTGAAACAATTGCATATGCAGGTGTTCCAGGTGTTTGCACACCCTTCGCAGAACTTTTCGCATATGCTGCAAGGGACAAAAAAAGCATATTCATCCCAAATACAGACTTCGAGAAGGCAAGGGAACTTGTACTGACAGAGTATGGTGTTGAATTAGGTGATGTCAAACCTTATAAAGTGGATGCCATTGTACTCCTTGGAGGGCTTGCAATGCCTGGAATAGGGGCTGAAATAGAAGATATTAAAAAGTTGATAGATGAGGCCCTAAAAGAGAATGGGAAAGTTATTGGCACCTGTTTCATGGACATGTTCAGAAAAGCGGGCTGGTATGAAGAAATCGACTTCGACTCTGTTATAAATGCAGACATTGAAGGCTTCGTGGTAAAATAAAGGGTGAGGTGGAAGAAATAAAAGATTACAAGGAAGTTAAAAGTCTAGAATCTCTTAAAATGGAAAAAGGCATGTTATATGAGACAATAATAACAAGCATAGACGAGAATGGGAAGGGTAATGCAGCGCCCATTGGTGTGGTGTGTAAAAATCCAAGCGAGATCATATTATACCTCTATGAAGGAAGCCACACCCTATCCAATATATTAAACAGTGGAAATTTCACGGTTAATATTACACACGACCCCCTATTATTTACAGAGGCCACCCTAGGAGATCTTAGAGGTGATTTTTTCATACCATATTCTCAATATTTGATTTTGAAGGGCGCTTCCTCGTTTTTCACAGCCACCACAAAAGATGTGAAGAGTGTTAAAAGAAGGGATCGATACGGGGAATCCAAACTATTCATCATAAAAGCAGATGTTAAAAATATATTCAAGGGCAAAAACTTCAAAGAACCATTAAATAGGGGTATATATGCTGTTATAGAATCTCTGATCAATTATACTCGTATAGATCGTGCTGAGAATAAAGAGGATATTCTAGGCCGTATATTAGATATGAAGAGGGTGGTTGATAAGGTAGGAGGTTCCAGGGAAAAATTAGCCATGAAAAAAATAGTAGATTCCCTTAGAAATCTAAAAGTGGATTAACAAATCGTTGTTCTTCAACATTAAACATGCCCCTGTCACTTATACGCAACTGTGGAATCACAAGCAATGATAAAAATGACATTGTCATAAAAGGTTTAGATAGTTTTGATCCCATATCACATACAAATTCGTTAAGTTGTCTAGCTTTACAGGCTAATATGTTCACCCGTTCATGTGACATGAGCCCTGCAACTGGCAATCTAAGATACATATATTCATCAGGGTTTACTGCTACGAGTCCACCCCCTCCTTTTCTGATGATATTAACAGCTTCCATCATATGATCTGTGGAGCTGCCGACAACTATCAGGTTATGTGAATCATGGGCGACTGTTGAGGCAATTGCACCATCTTGTATACCGAAACCTTCAACAAAACCGTTTCCTATGTTTCCATGACCATATCTGTCGATAACTGACACTTTCAGGATGTCATCATCTGGTAGTGGTTGGACTATCCCATCAACTATGGGAAGTTCATGTGCAGACTCTAAACTTATAATTTGCCCCTCAGATATTTTCATAACCCTTACTAATGCTTCACGGCCCCTAGCTTGTATTTCCAATTTGGATGATTCAAACTCATCTATAGTTAGTTTCCCCTTTAGTGGGATTCTCCTCTTTCCCTTTATCTTGAATAATCCTTCACCGTCCTTTGCCACGAGTTCACCATCAATAAATACCTTCTTCACTGTGAAATTTTTCAAATTATCAACTAAGATAATATCAGCGCTTCTTCCAGGGGCTATGGCACCAATATCCAAGGAATAGTGACTTGCAGGGTTTATTGTGACCATCTGAACGGCTTCCACTTCATCAATACCATATTCCACTGCTTTCCTTAAAATTGAGTTCATATGGCCTTCAATAAGGTCCTCTGGCTCCACATCATCAGATACTAGGAAGTCTCCACCAACATTGGCAAGTTCTTTAAGATTCTTTGCAGAGGAACCCTCTCTTATCATGATCTTAATCCCTAGTTCCCTTTTTTCTCGGGCTTCGTCCGCGTATACACATTCATGGTCGGTTGATATCCCCTTTTCAACATATTTACAAAGTTCATCCCCTGATAATAAGGGTGCATGGCCATCTACTGGTTTACGCGCCTTTTTCGCAGCTTTTATCTTTTTGATAACTTCTGGTTCCTCTGAGATCACACCTGGAAAGTTCATCATTTCGCCCAAGGCTACTATTTCATCTCTTTCAAGCAATGCTTTTATTTCATTGACTCCTAGCTTCGCACCTGCCGTTTCGAATTCTGTTGCGGGTACGCATGAAGGTGCTGTGAAAAAGAATTTTAGTGGGACGCTCTTTGAATCTTCTATCATGAAATTTATCCCTTCAAGTCCCATTACATTGGCTATTTCATGGGGGTCGCTTATCACTGCTGTGGTTCCATGGGGTATGGTGGCTTCTGCAAAGGATGATGGTGTCATAAGTGAACTTTCGATGTGCGCGTGGGAATCGATGAAACCTGGGAGTAGGACCCCCTCGAAATTTCCCTGTATTTTCCTTACAATTTTTATTATACCATTTTCTATGATGATTTCAGCGGGATATATGTCTCCCGTGAAAACATTTAGTATATTCCCCTTTAACAATATTATCACTTGTTCTTTTTGATTTCCTCCCATAGTATGGGTAGGAATGCTCCCACGTCTGTTACAACACCAACGACTTGGGAGCTGCCACGATCAGCGAGTTTTGTTACTGTGGCAGGGTTTATATCTACGCATATGCTTTTGACATGGGATGGTAGGAGGTTTCCAACGGCTATTGAATGGAGCATGGTGGCTATCATCAATACCATGTCAACTTCTCTAATGTAGCGTCTCATTTCATTCTGGGCTTCCACAACATCTGTTATAACATCTGGGAGTGGTCCGTCGTCTCTTATGGATCCAGCTAATACAAATGGGATGTTATTCTTAACACATTCATACATTATACCCTTTTTCAGTACGCCTTTTTTAACCGCTTCTTTTATGGAACCGGCCCTGTTAATTTCATTTATGGCATATATATGATGGTGGTGTCCTCTGCTCACTGATTCTCCCGTTTCAATGCAAATGCCGAGGGATGTGCCATAGAGGGCGTTTTCGATGTCATGGGTTGCAATGGCATTACCTGCTAATAGTACGTCAATGAAACCTTCACGTATCATCTCGGCGATTATAGGGGCAGATCCTGTGTGTACAATGGCGGGTCCTGCTACAAGGGCTATTTTACCCCCATTTTTCTTCACGTTTATGATTTCAGAGGCTATCCTTTTTATGGTGGTGATTAGGGGTTTTTCTGATGAAACAGCACTCCCCATGAATTCAAAGATGCCTTTTTTTCCACGGGGCCTTTCTGGTGGGGAGACTTTTATACCTTCCCTTCCAACGACTACTAGGTCTCCCTTTTTTATTTCTCCGATTGGTTTACACTTCGCAGTTTTTGTCTTGGGGTCTACTGTTATCATGCAATCCATTTCGATGTTCTGGACTTCCCTCCATTCCCCTTTATAGAAGATGTAGGTGGGATGATTTGTTGTGGAGTAAAAACCAGAAGGTAATACTTTATCTTTTTCAGCTGCCTGGAGTTCCACTTCTTTTATCTCGGCTATGGACGCGCCTATTTCGCTTAATTCATCGAGTATTTCATTTAAATGTGAGGGTGTCTTTGCTGATACAAGTATCCTAGCATAACTGGGATCTGTTTTGCGTTTACCCACCTCAAATTCAAGTATTTTGAAATCTCCACCCATGTCCATTATTATGTCAAGGGCTTTTGGGAGTATTAGACTGTCGATTATATGACCTGAAAGTTCAACTTCTCTTGTATTCATTACAGCACCCTTTTATGATTTTAGGGATAGAAGATCGTGGAGGATCTTGGCAGCGTTGATGGAAGTCTGATCGCCTTTACTTGAAGATGCAACTTCCACTATATCAACACCGACTAGTTCTTTTTCAGCTATAATTTTGATGAGTTTTTCCATTTGGAATGGTGTGAGGCCACATGGGCTTGGGTTACCCACCATTGGAGCGTAGGATGGGTCGAGGACGTCGATGTCAATTGTCAGATATATAGGTTTTTTTATGCTTTTGAGTCTACTTGTAAGTTCTTCTGCATTTTCTCGGATCATTTGTGGTGTGTAATATTCGATGTTATGTTCTCTAGCAAATCTTGTTTCTTCCTTTGATGCTGATCTAACCCCTATCATGATCATATTCTGAGGTTCGAGTTCATATACTCTTCTCATTACTGTTGCATGGGAGAATCTCCCATTGTAGTAGTCTCTGAGGTCCATGTGCGCATCGAAATGGATGATAATAGGATTTGTGTGTTTGAGGGCTTTTATGATTGGATAGGTTATTGTATGTTCTCCTCCGAGTATTAATGGTTTAATGTGTGGTGTCAGCTCGTTTAGGGTGTCTACTATCCTCTTTGATGTTTCTTTGAAGTTGCCTGGTGTAACTTCAATATCGCCTAGGTCAAAGTTTGGTATCTCAAGCTCCTTATTAAAGGTTAGATTGTACCTTTCAAAATTATAGGATGCTTCTCTGATGGCTGAGGGGCCGAATCTGGCTCCCGGCATATAAGTTGCTGTGGAGTCAAAGGGGACGCCAATTACCCCGAAAACGTCCCCTTCCCATTTTTGGGATGATAAAAATTCTTTAAGGGGTTCTCTCCTTGAAAAAGCGAATTTTGAGGAATCCTCTAAGTATAGGAGCATTTTATCATTTGACTCTCATAAGTTTATTTTTACCCATTGTAGTGATGTATTCTACCTCGCTCCCAGCAGACAATTTATCTTTCAAATCTTCTGGGATAGGAGTCTCGAATGTCTCATAGGTTTCAAGGTCCATTAATTGCACGTCATCACCCATTATAGCCAATACTTGGGCCGTTCTCTTGTCAATTATGGGTATTTCTATCTTAGCATCAACAGGTTTTACTATGCTCCTCTTCTGGTTGTCAAATATGCCTATCGCCTCGATACGGGCCTTTGCAGAGCCGTGCTTTCCTGGTGATGACGTTGATATGTTCATGATCTTTGATGGTTCGTCATCTATGATCACATATTTTCCAACCTTCAAATTTTTGACTTCCACTACCTTCTTTGACATTGCCTTTAACCTCCCATAATAAATTATAGAAAAAGCTGGATGAATGGGTTTTATATTATTAGTGTTATCAACCCTATATAAAAGCTCTCCCCACAATATACCCCCCAGGGCTAGTGATAAAAATGAAAGTTTCAATTACATCAGGGAAAAGTGAAGGGCCAAGCCGGTTAAACGCCCTTGATAACGCCCTACTAGACGCTGGGATAGGTGATGTGAACCTTATAAAAGTTTCAAGCATAATCCCACCTAATACGCGGATAATTAGACTACCCCCACTCGAACCGGGTTCCATGGTGAATTGCGTTCTTTCACACAGCATCTCAGATAATAAAGGTGATATTATATCAGCGGCTATCGCAGTCGCATTATCAGATAACATTGGGTGCGTCGCTGAAAACAGTGGGATAAACAAGGATCCTAAAATTATAAGAGAGGAGGCCATTTTCATGGTTGAATACATGATGAAAAGACGGGGTGAAAAAATAAAGAACTTAATAGTAGAAGAGATAAACCATAAAGTCAAGGAATGTGGTGCTGTAGTAGCAGCTTTAATATACCTAAAATGATCCTGGGTGTCATGAGAATGAAAAAATCTGACATTTACTATTGGAGGAGCATCGCGATCAAAATGGCTGAAAAGGTGCAAAAGGCCATATCACCCCTAGTTGGTAAAGAAGAAGCTGGTGAAATAATAAAAATGGGCGCTGATGGGACGCCGACAAAATTAATAGATCTTGTGGCCGAGGACGAGACCATAAATGTGCTGGAGAATACAGGAAGACCCGCCACATTAATCAGTGAAGAGATAGGATACCTCAAGATAGGTCAACAAGAAGGTTCAGAGCCTAGGATAATATTCGTTGTTGACCCCCTAGATGGTACGACAAACGCTATCAAAAATATACCATTCTATGGCATATCCATTGCAATTGCAGAATATCATCCAGGGGATGTTCTACCATCACTAGCAGATGTTAAAATGGGATTCGTTAAAAATTTCGCCACAGACGACATCTATGAGGCCCTAAAAGGGCGTGGAGCATTCTTAAACAATGAGAGGATAAAACCATCCAAACAAGAGGCAATAGAGGAATCTTCCATGGGCGCCTTCATATATGGTACCAAATTCCCCAAAATAGATAACATATGTCGTATCATCCGTAGGATGCGAATCCTAGGCTCAGTAGCATTAGAACTCTCATATGTTGCCAATGGTTCATATGATGCATTCATGGACCTGCGAGGCAATCTAAGGATAGTTGACATAGCCGCCTCAAAGTTAATAGTTGAAGAAGCCGGGGGCATAGTCACCAATGAGAAGGGAGAACCCATAGATGGTCTTCTAAATGTTAAGGAGCGCACTTCACTTATAGCAGCTGGTAACAAGCGCTTACACCATGAAATAATGAAGACATTGGAGGTTATCTAATGCGCATGGGTGTTGTGGCGCGCCTAGACATTCCCAAGGCCATTAAAATGGCAGAGAAAGTAATCGAATTTCTAATAGAAAATGGTGTTGAAGTCTCCATTGACACTTCACTAGCAGAGAAAATCCCAGAATTCAAAGACTTGGCAAAAGAATTAAAGGATATGGATGTTGACATCATATTAACAATTGGAGGGGATGGGACAATACTACGCGCCCAAAGTTTCATAGATGGGAAGAAAATACCACTACTTGGGATAAACATGGGTACAGTCGGATTTCTAACAGAGATAGACCCCAAGAGCGTGTTCTCAGACCTCAAAGAGGTTTTGAAAGGACGTTATACAATCGAGGAGCGCACACGATTAGATGTCTATCACCATGATAAGTTACCATCAGCCCTCAACGAAGTTGTTATGATGACAAGAGAACCTGCAAAAATGTTACACATCCAAATACTAGTCGACAACGAAGTCGTTGAAGAATTAAGGGCTGATGGGATAATAGTAGCCACTCCAAGCGGCTCCACAGCATACTCCATGTCAGCCGGCGGCCCCATTGTCGACCCAAGAGTAGAAGCATTCCTAATAGTCCCAATATGCCCCTTCAAATTAAGTGCAAGGCCCCTAGTAGTATCTGATGAAAGCAAAATAAAAATAAGACTATTAAAAAAGGGTAAAAAGGCAGTGGCAGTTGTAGACGGCCAATTCAAAGAAGAGATAAACTACATGGAAGAACTAGTCTTCCAAAAATCAGAAAACAGAGCATACTTTGTAAGACTAACCAAGAATTTTTACAAGAAAGTTAGGGAAAAACTAATCGAAGGTGGCATAAAACCCAACAAAGAATAGTCCAAGGGTGCATTATAATGGAAGCACTCGTAGTGGATCTCACCCACGGTGGCATCACCATCGCACTCGAACTCAAAAAACAATTTAACCAAGTGCTGGCCTGGGACATCTACAACAGCCTAGATCAAAAAAAGAAGAAACTTCTAGAAGAAAATGGCATCAAACTCGTTGACAAAATCCCAAAATCAGATAACCTGAAGATAATAGCACCCATACACTGCCCCCTCAACCTAAAAATTGACTACACACACCATGAAATGGTAAAAATCCTATTATCAGATGATGAAAGACTGGCCAAAACACCCATAATAGAAGTTACAGGGGTTAAAGGCAAAACAAGTGTTGTATGGATGCTTAAAGAGATCCTGAAACCAAAAAAGCCGCTTACACTCAGCAGCCTAGGAGTTTTTCTATCCTCAGAAAAGGGTGATGAAAAACTTAAAGAAGACATCAGCATAACACCCGCCAGCATAATAGAAGCCGTGAAACTTGCCAATGGCCGAAACTACCAAACATGCATATTCGAATCTTCACTAGGAGGAACAGGTCTTGCAGATGTTGGAATACTAACCAACATAGTAGAAGACTACAATATACAAGGGGGTAGAGAAAAAGCAAGCACAGCCAAAACCCAGATATTCAAGAGTAAAATCACCTGCTGTGAACATACAGCCTACAAAAAATACTATAACTCATTTAAAAATGTGAACACATTCTCCCTAACAGAAAATGATGCTAATCTCCACCCACATGATATAAACTACGGTCTTGAGAAAACTAACCTAAAAGTACATGTGAAAAACCTCAAAACAGTAACAGGCAAAATATATGACATGAAATTTCCCATTGAAAGTTTCGCCCCAGCCCCACATTACCTACTCAACCTACTAGCAGCAATAGCAGGCGCCCTAACCCTCGATACCAATATAAACTTGATAAAAGAAGGGCTTAGAAACTTCAAAGGTGTTAAGGGTAGGAGTTCCCGGCGCCACATTGGAGAAAAGATAATAATAGAAGAGATAAACCCGGGTATAAATTCAGAGGCGATAAAATACACCCTAAAGATGGTGGAGAACATCAAGGACCCTATAATAATACTAGGAGGAGACTATGGGGTCACCTGCGAAGAAATAGATGAAAATAAAACCGCCAGTATACTTAAAAATTTTACAAAGGAAATTATATTAACCGGAGAACTAGGAAAAAACATCCGAAAAAAACTCGGCAAAAAAACAATTCCATATATTAAAAATAGAGAGGATGCGCTAAGACATGCGCTTTCAACCACCAAAAAGCATATCATACTAATTTACCGCTCAGAATATTCTAAACTCCAAGAAAGATAAAAAGGGAGGATAATCTTGAAAGTAGGGACAAGAGGAAGCCGACTCGCACTCATACAAACAGATGATATCATAACCAAACTTTCAAATATAAAACCCATCCAAATAAAAAAGATCATAATAAAAACAAGTGGCGACAAAATAAAAAATTCACAATTATATAAAATCGACAGAAAAGGAATATTCACAAGAGAACTAGACAAAGCAGTGCTAGAAGAAAAAGTGGACTTCGCAGTCCACAGCCTAAAAGACGTTCCAACAGAACTAAACGAAGACTTAACAATAGCAGCAGTCCCCAAAAGGGAATCACCACACGAAGTCCTAGTATCAAAATTAGACTGGGACGAACTACCAGCCAACTCAAAAATAGGCACCAGCAGCCTCCGAAGAGAAGCCTTCTGCAAACACCATAAAAAAGAATTCAAACTAGAACCCCTACGCGGAAACATAGACACCAGAATAAAAAAGGTCAGAGAAGGGGAAATAGACGCCACTATAATGGCAGAAGCCGGATTAAAACGCCTAGGACTAGAAGAAAACATTAAAAGGAGATTCCCCCTCAAATATATAACTCCACCCGCCGGTCAAGGAGCCCTAGCAATCATAACAAGAAAAGACAACCCACACCTCAACCTAATAAAAAAACTAAACCACTATAAGTCATTGCAAGAAGTTAAAGCCGAAAAAACTGTCCTCAAAGAATTAGGAGTTGGCTGCCAATGGCCCCTAGGTGTTGTGGCCCAAACAAAAGGTAAAAAACTATGCTTATATAGTATCCTTTTATCAAGGGAAGGTGATATATTATCCCAGATAACCTTAAATGGTCCGATCAATAAAGCCCAAGAGTTGGGTAAAAGAGTTGCGAATAAAATGGAGGATTACATTTGAGAAAGGTAAATGTAGGAGTAATCGGCGTAGGAGCAATGGGTTACAATCATGCAAGAGTCTATCATCGCCTTAAAAACGCCAATCTTATAGCAGTAGCTGATATAATGGAGAAAACGTTGCAGAAAACTTCAAAAAAATATGGCGTCCGTGGTTACCTAGAATATAATAACCTACTCAAAATACCGGAGATAGAAGCTGTAAGCATCTGCGTCCCCACAACAAAACACTACAATGTGGTCATGGATGCGATAGAACATGGAAAACACGTACTCGTGGAAAAACCCATCGCATTCACACTAAAAGAAGCCAAGGATATGGTGAAAGCCGCCCAAGAAAAAGGGGTGAAACTCGCCACAGGACACGTTGAAAGATTCAACCCAGCCGTGAAAAAAGCAAAAGAGCTCATAGAAAATGATGTTATCGGTGACGTGGTATCAGCATCCGCAAAGAGAGTTGGACCATTCCCACCAAGGATAAAAGATGTTGGCGTGACAATAGACCTCGCCATACATGACCTAGATGTGATGCATTACTTATTCGACGAACCAGTAACCGAAATCTACGCCACCATGGGAAGCATACTCGAAAAATCCCAATTCGAAGATCATGCAGAGATAATGGCAAAATTTGAAAGTGGAATAACAGGCATGCTAGAAGCTAACTGGTTAACCCCCTATAAAAGGAGGAAACTAGCAATCACAGGCACCGACGGGATAATAAACATAGATTACATAGATCAAAGCATAGATGTTTATGGTAAATTTGCCCAGGACGTGGAAATAGAACATGAAGAACCATTAAAAAATGAGATAAAATCATTCCTCATGGCAATCATAAACGATAAAAAACCAGAAATAACAGGAGAAGATGGAATATATGCTCTTAGAACAGCCCTCGCAGCTATAAAATCGGCGAAGGAACATCGCCCCATAACATTAAATGGGGATTTATAAGGTGTGGAAAAATGACTGAAAAACTTATAAAAAAAGCTCAAAAGCTCCGAGAGAGAGGTTTCACCACAGGAGAAATTGCAGATGAACTCAACGTCTCAAAAGACACAGCAAGATGGTTAACCCTCCAAACAAGTGTTAAATCCATAAAAAAGGCCCCATTAGATTTCGCTATAAACTGGGAAAGCCTTGGTGGGAGCTCCACTCGCATGAGACATGTTTCAGCTGCCATGGCAGACATGGCACTAGAATACGGTAAGATAGATGTAGTACTCGGGATCGCGATTAGTGGCATACCATTCGCCACCCTCATGGCCGATGAAATAGCCTCAAAGATGAAAAAAGACATATCACTAGCAGTTTTCCACCCAAGAAAACATAGGAAGGGTGAAGATGCTCAAGGAGCTATAAGTAGCAATTTTGCAAAGGTTAAAAATAGGAAGGTTCTAATAGTAGATGACGTGATAACAAGTGGAAGAACCATAAAAGAAGCCGTAACAGTGTTAAAAAGTCAAAAGGCAACTCCAATCGTGGTAACTGTACTTATAGACAAGAAAGGTATTTCAAAAGTTGATAACGTTCCCGTAGCATCGCTAATAAAAGTAAAAAGGCTAGGATAAAAGAAAACTTTTAGGGTCTGTATCTTAAAATCGCCCCTATACCACCAAAAGCCTTTAAAAGTTGTATTCCCTCCTCAGTCTCAGTTGATATTATCTCAACCTCAGAACCCACCATCTCAGCGATTTCCACAAGGTCATCAACAAGATCTCGAGAATCTAGCATCTTCATTTCATCATTACACTTAGGACAAGGCCTAGATTCATCACCCTTTACAGTTACATCCATTTTATATCCACAAGATGGACATTCATAGGTAGCTCTCCTTGCCTTAAGATCCTCTGATAATAAAAGCACCTCCACCGCACCCATTTGCAGATAATTTCTCACCTCATCTTCTCCATAAGCTGCAAGTCCATCCTCGTTTATGAGTTCACTGAGAAACCTCTGGACTAATTTCTTCTCCCTCATCACATCAATTTCCGTTAAAACATCCATTGATTTGTCGATAACTTCCCTTATACCAAATTCGCCAGTATAAGATGTGTCAACAGTTGTTATAATCTTCTTCTTAACCTCATGATGAAGGTAATCGCCCTTGACGAAATCTTCCTTAGTATGACCAGGCCCTCCAATTATAACCCCTTTAAGATCAGGTATTGATAAAAAAGCCTCATTCATATGCTCCCCTATCCTTTTAAGGAATTCATGGGCTGCTAATTCTATCAGTCGATCGAATCTTCGCTGTGACTGGCCTCCTGCCTTGTGTTTTCCTGGAACGCCACTGGTAAGGGTTTTCAAGATTTCAATCCTCTTACCCTTTAAGAGTGCTAGTGTAGCCTCTTTACGGTCCAAAACAGCCAAACCATAAATTTCCTTCTCTTCCAGCATCTCTTTTAGGGGTTCGAGATAAAATTCAGAATTACAATGATATATATAAGTTTTTATAGGTTCTGGTGGCTCGAAGACATATGTTTCCATCTTTTCTGTGCCTGGTCCTCCCCTGGGTATCATACCAACGAACATTACCAGACCATTCTCTGGCGGACGGGGGAACAGTTTCAAACGTTGCATTATAACCTCTATAGCTGACTGAACGTTTTTTCTAGTCTGTTTACTTTTAATATTAGCACTTTGGCTCAGCTCTTCCCTCATATGCTTAGCCACGTCACTTATCTGCCTATCAGGTGGTATGTATACTGATACAAGCTCAGTACCTCTACCCTTCTTTCCTGCGAGTTCCTCTAAAGTCCTCCTAAATTCATAGAGTCTCTTTGATGATACTTTACCCAAATAGATCACTCCTTTCATGAGAAAAATTTCAGCCAAATGTCTAAACTTTATAATAGATTATAACATTACAAACTAATATAATCCCCCCCAAAATTTAAATAAATTTCTCATCAAAAAAAAGGGTGAAGCTCATGAAGATAGTGATTACAATCGGCGGATCCGTCATAATGGAGAAATTCAATCCAAAAATCTTCAAGGAATATGCCAGGATTTTAACCTCCTTACAAGATGGTAACAGGATATTCATAGTTGTAGGTGGGGGTAACCCTGCAAGAGATTATATAAGATTAGCAAGGGGACTCGGAGCAAACGAAGCCCAATGTGACAATGTTGGGATAGAAGTCACACGCCTCAATGCGAAAATGCTTATAATAGCCCTTGGTGAAAACGCTTATCCAATCGCACCCCATAATTTCAATGAAGTACTTCAATATTCTGCAACAGGTAAGATCGTGGTTATGGGTGGAACAGAACCCGCCCATAGTACAGATGCAGTTGGCGCCATACTCGCCGAACTTGTAGATGCTGACATACTCATCAATCTAACCTCAGTAGACGGGTTCTATGACAAGGATCCCCACAAATACCCTGATGCCCGCCTCTATAAGAAGATAACAGCCACAGAGATGCTTAACCGATTCAAAGATAAAGACTGGAAGGCGGGAACCTATGAATTCCTCGACTTAACAGCAATACATCTCATAAAAAGATCAAATATCAAGAGCATAATAACAAATGGTAAGGATCCCATGAACCTTATAAAAGCCCTAAAAGGCGAGGTTGGCACTAAAATAATCCCAGAGTGACCTCCCTCCCAATATGAAACTTTGCAAATTTGAGGAGACCCCATGGCTTCACACCCCCTCCCGGGGACTGTCATGGGCCCCGCACCTTTTATTAAGGAGTGGGCTGCAAAAAAAGGGTAGTATTCAAATTTAACTTATCTCGCCCGTCCCAATTGTGCATCCCCCATTTGGGGGGGTTTTTTACAAGTAACAGTAAATAAAAAAAGTGGAGGCTGAATTATGGTAGAACCACATAGACATTGCCCAGTTTGTGGCAAACCCATACCCTTAGAGGAGGGAACATGTTCCAAGAAATGTGCAGAAGTTCTAATAAAAAACCAGCAAAGGGTTATGAGAACACGACTCATATTCTATATTCTACTAGCAGTATTCGTAATCATCTGGCTATTCGTAGTATTAAAATAAGGTTTTAGAGTATAATAAGCCCATAGATGATCAAGATCACCCCTATGATTATCCCTAGGAATACTGGGTTAAGGGCGAGTATACCCACAACAATGTATACTATTCCAACAAGCACCCCCAGAAATCCGATTGTCCTTGTAACATGCGCATCCCATGCAGAAAAAACAATTATAAGACCTGCTATCATGAAAAGCAAACCTGTAAGATACAACCAAATTCCTAAAAGAACACTTATAGATATAACCTGGAATGCTAACAAAGCCCCAATAATGATTAATATAACCGCGAATATGAACCATAAAACCGAAGTTCTCCTATAATATCTCTCTCTCAGAGCATTTAAGACCATCCAAAGTCCAATAAGAAGCAAGATTACACCAGAGAACATGCTAATAGCCTTAACCCCACCCATGGGAGATAACAAAAAAATAATACCTATAATAATAGAGAGTAAACCAGCCCATTTCCTAGATACCATTCACTTCACCAGTTATTTTATATTTCCTTAATGATTCATAAATGTTATCCCAGAGTATACCAGCAAAGAAACTATCTGAAAAAAGTGTTAATATGAACCGTTTAACCATCACAGGCATAATATTCATGATAATAGGGATTATATTATTCGCATCAGACGTTATAGACCTATTTATAACACCATTCACCCACATATTCCTCACAGGATCCTCAGAAGGAAAAGACATTATACTATTCCTGTTAATGGGAAGCATGCTAATCCTAAGCCCATATATTAAGCCCAAGAGGGATAAAAATTTTTATCTTCTCATCACAATAATATTAACCATTTCAAGTTACATTATAATAATCATAACAGAGTTCCTCATAAGGGCCAGGATGGGTGTTAATCCATTCACAACATTCATAACTTTCAATCCACCGGCCACAACAAGCATTACCCACAGCCACGTTTTTAAAGCGTCTTTAAGCCCCCTTACAAGTTTAATAGCCCCCACCCATATACATACAGCATCATCTCTCAACAGTTACATCCCACCATTCCTATTACCCTGGCTCCTGATAACTTTACCCCTCATCTACCTTTTTGGTGTTCTTTCCCTTGGTGATCGTCGAGACTTCCATAAGATGATATTGATATTCGCAATAGCCACAACCATCATAGGCATAATAGATGGAGGTCTTTTCTCCACACCAGCCATGGTAGGCCTAGCAGGGATGCTGGGTATGAGGGCTTTAAAGGTCCCATTCTCTCCAAAGAATCTTATAAATCCTTCAATAATAATAGCATCCCTCATAATCCTAAGGATAGTAATGGGTTTAATATTATCAACTCCAGGATACTATGAAGTGACCATCCTACAACCAAAAGAAAACATAGAACTAAAAGATTTTAAGATAGTTTCAACTGAAAAACTAGATGATAAAATGATAATAAGATTGTCACCAGATTACAATGAAATCATATTAATAAACCAGCTCATAAAAGCCCTTAATGGCAAGTGTCAAGGTTTCCTCATCACATGGAACTTCTATTCATTCTTCTAGGAGGGCTGATAAAAAAATGAAACTCAGTATAATCATACCAACATACAATGAAGAAGAGTATCTTCCAGGGCTTCTTGAAAGCATAAAAGGTCAAGAATTCAATGATTATGAGATTATAGTAGCCGATGCCAATTCAAAAGACAAAACTAGAAAAATAGCTGAAAATTATGGTTGCAAGATCGTTAAAGGAGGTCTTCCGGCTGAGGGTAGGAATAATGGGGCTGCCATCGCCAAAGGAGAACTCCTATTATTCCTTGACGCAGATGTTATCCTAACCAATGGTTATCTTAAAGAGGCCGTCGAAGAGTTTGAAAGAGAAAACCTTGGCATAGCAATAACACAAATGATACCATTATCAACCAAAAAACGGGATAAAATACTCCACGAATTTGCTAACAGGTTCATGATACTCACAGAATCCATAAAACCGCACGGGGCTGGCTGTTGCGGTATATTAACACGGAAAGAACTCCATGAAAAAGTTGGAGGTTTTGATGAATCTTTAGATTTCGGCGAAGACACCGACTATATAGAAAGAATAGGAAAGATAAGCAAATTCAAAGTCTTGAGAAAACCACGCCTACTCGTATCCATAAGAAGACTTGAAAAAGAGGGATTAAAAGACCTTGCATTCAAATACACGAAGAGCACACTCTGTGATTTCCTAGGTAAAAAGTTAAGCGCCTCAGAATTAAATTACACTTATGGGCACTCTGCAAAAAGACGGAAAAGGATCCTATATTCAGTATGTGGAGAGGGTATGGGGCATGCTATAAGAAGCGGAGTAATACTAAAAGAACTCGTCAAAGACTATGACGTGCTAATATTCGCAAGCGACCGAGCCTACAAGTATCTTAAAAACAAATTTGATAACGTCTATGAAATATATGGTTTCAACACAGTATACGAAAACAATGAGGTTAACGACCTTAAAACCTTCCTACAAGCCATGAAAACCTTTCCAAGAGACCTTAAAGAAAATCTCAGCCTACTATATAAGATGGCCCGAGATTTTAAACCAGAAGTCGTAATATCAGATTTTGAATTTTATGCAAGCCTCATAAGCAACATGTTAAGAATACCCCTCATAAGCGTGGATAACATGCACGTAATCACAGAATGCAATATAGAATATCCAAAAAAATATAGAAAAGACAAGCTAAAGGCCGCGGCTGTTATAAGATCATTTATCATAAGACCAAAAAGATATATTATAACAAGTTATTTCTTCCCAAAAATCAAAAACCCTGAAAAGGTTGTTATGTTCCCACCCATCCTAAGAAAAAAGATAATGAATCTGAAACCATACTATGGCGATCATATACTTGTTTATCAGACAAGCAAATCCAATATAAAACTATTAAAGACCCTTAAAAAGATCAATAGAAAATTCATCATATATGGTTTCAATAAGAATAAAATCGATGGTAACCTATATTTCAGAAGATTTAATGAGAGTGAATTTTTCAATGATCTTAAATCAGCTGCTGCAGTGATCACCAACGGAGGATTCACACTTATAAGTGAGGCTCTTTACCTTAAAAAGCCAATTTATAGCGTCCCGGTTAAAGGACAGTTTGAACAAATCATTAATGCAGTCTACCTTGAAAAACTAGGCTATGGCGAATTCCATGAAGAAGCAGATAAAAAATCCATTGAAACATTCCTAGAAAAACTGCCAGTTTATAGAAAAAATTTGGAAAAATATGAGGGAGGAGATAACACAGCCCTCATAAGGGAACTTAAAAGGACCATTGAAGAATTCTCAAGATAAAATTATAAGGTTACACCCATATCCAACTGTTCTGTAAGTTCCTTGTATCTGTTCCTTATCGTTACTTCGGTCACACCTGCAACCTCTGCAACATCCCTCTGGGTTTTCCTTTCACCAAGCAATACTGATGCTATGTAAAGTGCTGCTGCCGCAACCCCAGTAGGGCCTCTACCTGATGTAAGACCCTTTTTCATGGCCTTTTCGATTATTTCAATGGCCTTTGATTGGACTTCCCCAGATAATCCTAGTTCTGTTGCGAATCTTGGCACATAATCCACAGGTGATGTTGGAGGCAATTTAATATTCAATTCACGTGTTAAGAACCTGTAGGTGCGGCCAACCTCTTTTTTACTCACTCTTGAAATTTCCGCGATCTCATCAAGTGTCCTTGGGACGTTGCATCTTCTGCATGCTGCATATAGTGATGCTGCGACCACTCCTTCGATGCTTCTACCTCTTATAAGTTTATTTTCAACTGCTTTTCTATATATCATTGATGCAGCTTCTCTCACGCTCCTTGGGAGTCCAAGATTTGAAGAGTCGCGATCTAATTCGCTTAGGGCATAGGCTAGGTTTCTCTCTGTAGCACCAGAGATTCTGATTTTTCTTTGCCATTTCCTTAACCTGTACCATTGGGCTCTGTTTCTCGCTGGGATGTCTCTGCCGTAGATGTCCTTGTTTCTCCAGTCTATCATTGTTGATAGTCCCTTGTCGTGGATTGTGTAGGTTAGGGGTGCTCCTACTCTTGTTCTTTTGTCGCGTTGTTCATGGTCGAATGCTCTCCATTCTGGTCCCATGTCTAATAGATTATCATCTATGACTAATCCGCATTTCCCGCAGACAATCTCGGCTCTTTCATAGTCTCCTCTAAGGTCTCCTGATCCGCATTCTGGGCATTTTTCGATCTCTGATAGGTCAGTTTTCATTTTTATTTTTTCCTTCTTCGTTTTTTTCGCCCCCATTCTCTTTCTATATATAAAGTCTTTCCAACTCGGTTCTCAAATTTTTTTAAATTTATTGCACGAATTGGTTTTATAAGAATATATGGCATTTTCGTCGGACCGAAGATATCCTGGACTTTACCAATTAATTGCCTCTGGGAAGTGAAGACCTTGGCTCCGAAAGGTGGTGTGCTCTTTGAACGTGCTATGATATTCCCTCGATTAGAAATGTGTGAAATTTTTCCAAGCACCTTCATAGTACAACCGAAAATTTTATATATTATATGTTTCAGAGGTAGTATATAAAGTTTTCGGTGTCAAAATTTATATTACACCAAAATGATCCTTCAAGATTTCTGAACCCTTGACAAGTGAACTATCCCTTGCTTACACAAGCGGCTTCTCCAGATCTATTGACTTTGCATTAAAGACTTCATTTTGAAATTCTGGGGGGTACGGATCCCCCCACGCTTCTCATTAATACATGGACTATACTCTACTCTCTGTTCGGATGACTTGATGGGGAGTATCACCCTTAAGATTTCCTTAACACGCAGAATATCTAAACTTACCCCCACACACTATGTAATCCCCATGGGGGGTACTTACAAGTAACAGAAAAATAAATTCCCTCTGTGCCCTTGTTCAGATTATCCTTGGCGATTTTTCACGATTAACCTTCCATAATATATAGCGGCTAGAAAACCAAGGAAAGTTGGGGTTATATAACTAGCTAACCTGTCAATCACACTCGCCGCCATAACATGATCCGCGGATACGCCAGCAACTGCAAAAAGAGCGACAAGTATACCCTCCCTCAATCCAAGGGAACCTGGAAGTAATGGTAAAAGCGATATTAGAATCCCCACAGTATAAATTATAATCAAGGGGGCGACAGGTACTTCCACACCAATAGCCCAAAAACAAATATAAATGCGGGCTAAATCTAAAAACCACATAATCAAAGAAAACAAAAAACCCGCCACTAACACTTTCCTGTCAGTTAATGCCATGGAAAATCCACGACTAAACCTGTTAACATAAAATATTATTCTATCCTTCAAATTCTTGAATTCGAACTTTCTACGGGTTATATTCCTGATAAAAGGTAAAACAGATTTCGCTATGCCTAAAACTATCCTCTGGGCAACATCTCGCCTAGCCCCAGCATAAATCACCAAAGAAAAAACTATTATAGTGAATATTATAAGGAAACTAACGATTAAACGCGTCCAAATAGAAACTTTCCATGTCATGATAAGAACAGCTGAAAGTAAGGATATTATAGCGAATGGTATGAACTCAAACACCCTATCAGCAGTTGAAGACGCGAAGCCTATCTCAAATGGCGTTCCCGTAACCTCAAAGAGAAGATAAGCCCTTAAAGGTTCTCCACCAGCAGAACCCGGCGTTATATTATTCCCAAAAATGCTCGCCAGTAACATAAGGAATAACGAAAAAAAATCAGGCGCCTCATCAACAAGATTAAGTATCAACCTCCAACGTAAAGTCCACACAACAAGAATCATAGCCTCAAAAACAAAATTCAAAGCCAAGAAAAATGGATCAGTCCTTTCCAAAGCAGAAAGTATCCCCTCAAACCCGGCAAAGAAACTTAGAATAAATATTAAAATTGCAACAACCAAAAATGATAATATAATCGTCTTTTTATGCTCTCTTATATAATCAAAAATGTTTCGGCTTTCCTCCATCCTATAAACATCCAAAAAATTATTTTAAGCCGAGTATCCTTGAAAGCGGAACCCCATCCTCAATCTGCCATTCTATATTAGATTCTTTCATCTTAATTTTTAATGCCCTTTCTATAACCATATTAAAGAGTTCCTTTGGGATTATCACTATACCTGACTCATCACCAAAAACATAATCTCCAGGTCTGATCCTTACACCTTCACACTCTAATTCAATGTTAACTTCACCCATGGCCAAGGGTTTCCCAGCATTCGGCACAACCTTTTTTGAAAAAACAGGAAAATCTAATCTGCTAATGGCATCAAGATCCCTGCAAGCCCCATATATTATTGTGCCAGCGATTTTCTTTTTCCTAGCAGTCTTAGATGTTAATTCGCCCCACACCGCATTTTCATCCCCTTCTGTCATTATAAAGATAACATCTGATTCGCTTGCATGGTCAATGGCCTTCACTGATGTCCCCCAGTCATGATCTTTTGTCTTTGCAGTTACTAGGGGTCCGAAGATTTTCATCCTGTTTAATGGTTTTAGGGAGTGTATTGCACCATTATAACCGGATATTTCGTTTAGGGCATCGGAAACTTGGGGTGTTGAAAGTTTGAAAATTTGGGTTTTTTCACCCGTAAAATTCTTGAGAAGATTTTTAGGCGATATTCTCCCTTCTATCTTCATAGGATCAATCCTGTGGTGTTGTAACCTCTTCTACCATGACTTTACCAGCCACTACCTCATCTACGCTGTGTATCGAACCGCCATATTTTTCTATGGCCTCTGTTATCTCTTCGAAATCCAGATCATTCCCTTGGATGGTTACTTTAATGTTTTCTGTCTCTTTGTCGATTTCCATGAGGGTTATGTTAACTCCCTCAACACCTTTAAGTTCGCTCAAGTATACTGCATAGTATGGTATTATAGGATCATGGGGTTTTAGTATATCTAATACAATCCTAATAAGGCCCTTCGCCACCTTATTTTCCTCCAAAAAATTTATTATCTTTTCCCTAATTTTCTCTATTAACTGAGGGGATATTTAAAGTTTATAGCCTCACTAGAGGGTGATGGCCTATTCCTCTTTAGATTTATATATTAGTATATCATATAATTATAGATACTAATGGTTATTAAAGGTTTTAAAATGACACTGGGAAGATTACAGCGTTTAACTGAAGAATTGGATGAAATCAGATATTACAGCGAACAGGGAGTTCCGATTTTAATAGAAGGGAAAAGAGACGAGGAAGCTCTTCAAGAACTTGGAATCAGAGGCGAATTCATAAAAGTTTCAGGGTCATCATCAAATTTATCCGAAATTGCAGATTCAGTCGCCAGATTATCATCAATGGTGATAATTCTCACAGATTTTGATAGGAAGGGTAACCAGTTGGCAAAAAGACTCCAAATGGAGATAGAGAGCCTAGGCTGTTACCCAAATTTACAGATACGCAAAAGGATAATGGGGATGACAAGGAAATACATAAAAGACATACAAAGTCTTCCCAAGTACATACAAAGGTTACAGATGGAGATCTCTCCATACCCTTTTCAATACAACTCCATCTATTAGCCATCAAAACTTCATAGGGGGATTATCATGGGAAAAGAAGAAATAAGCACAACTAAATATCTTATTCACGCTCAAATTAACGCTAATGGGATTGTTGAAAAACCGGATGTGGTAGGTGCAATATTCGGACAAACAGAAGGACTACTAAGTAATGATCTCGACCTTAGAGAACTGCAAAAAACCGGAAGAATAGGAAGAATCAAAGTCAACATAACATCAAGAGGCGGTAAATCAAAAGGGGAAATAATAATACCCTCAAGCCTAGACAGAGTCGAAACAGCCATACTAGCAGCATCACTAGAAACCATAAACAGAGTAGGACCATGCGAAGCCTACATCCAAGTTACAAAGGTCGAAGACGTGAGGGCTGTGAAAAGAAAAAAAGTAGTTGAACGTGCAAAGGAAATCTACGCCACTATGATGGAAGAAGTGACACCAGAAAGTCTTAAAATGATCGAAGAAGTGAAAGAGGCTATGAGAGTCCATGAAATAACAGAATACGGCGAGGAGAAACTGCCAGCAGGCCCCAATGTAGCCACATCCGATGCAATCCTAGTCGTGGAAGGAAGATCAGACGTCCTAAACCTGCTAAAACACGGCATCAAAAATGCAATCGCAGTAGAAGGCGTGAACATACCAAAAACCGTGGCAGAACTCACCCATAAAAAAACAGCAACGGCCTTCGTAGATGGTGACAGGGGCGGAGAACTCATCCTAAAAGAACTCCTACAAGTAGCAGACATAGACTATGTCACAAGAGCCCCAAAAGGAAAAGAAGTGGAAGAACTCGGAAAAGACGAGATAATGGTCGCCCTCAGAAACAAGGTGCCAGTAGAACAAATCTACCACGAACTAGGCATGCCAGCAAAGAGCAAAAAAGCAGAAGACAAAATGTTATTATTAAAAAACATCCTCACTGAACTAGAAGGTTCAGGTAACGCCGAAATCCTAGATGACGCGCTTAACATCCTAAAAGAAGTTAGAGTCGAAAACCTTTACGACGAACTAAAACATGTCAACAACCACCCCTATGCCATAGTATTTGATGGAGTGGTAACCCAACGCCTAGTTGACATGTCACACGAAAAAGGGGTGAAATATCTAGTCGCCATCAGAAGCGGCGAAATCGTGAAAAAACCCCAAGACATCAAGATAATAACAAATAATTGAAGGATTTAAAATGTATGTTGACATGCGAAAAGAAACCCTCAATGACATCGAAAGCACAAAAGATATAAAAATACCAGAGGACCCCCTCGAAAGAGTCATAGGCCACGACAATATAATGCCAATGATTAAAATCGCCGCGAAACAGAAAAGGAATCTCTTACTAGTCGGCCCCCCGGGCATAGGTAAATCACTCCTTGCACAAGCAATCTCATTCCATCTCCCCCCACCATCCGAAGAGATAATAGTCGTACACAACCCAGAACAACCCGAAAGGCCATTCGTAGAAGTTAAAAACAGAAAAGAGATAGAAAACGAACTACTAGAAATGGAAATGGCCGAAGGAGAGCTAATAGACCCTCAAAGCGCGCCAGACGCGGTTGCGGAGAGACTAGGGTTCAAATGTGTGCACTGCGGTGAATACAGCAGCGCATACACCAGCATCTGCCCCAAATGTGGAGGCGAAAAATTCGCCCACATCAACGCCCGACGAAAACACCTTGGAGACCTGCTGGGAATGTTTGAGATGAGCTCAAACAACCTCAAAGTCCCCCAGAAAAGAGTTACAACAACAAGAATCATCAACGGCGTTGAAGAAGTAGTTATCTACGAAAGAGTGGGTGGAGACGAAATAAAAGTCCTAGATCAGAGAGCATTAGAAAAAAGACGACAGATCGTGGAAGAAAAACCAAGAAACGTAATAGTACCCCTAGAACGTAAAACATTCATCCAAGCCACAGGAGCCAGCGAAACAGAACTTCTAGGAGATGTGAGACACGACCCCTACGGCGGACACCCAGACCTCGGATCACAACCCTACGAAAGAGTAGTACCAGGAGCAATACATGAAGCACACGAAGGAGTACTATTCATAGACGAAATAGTCCACATAGCAAGCCTACAAAGATACATCCTAAGTGCAATGCAAGACAAAACATTCCCAATCATAGGAAGAAACCCACAAAGCGCCGGCAGCTCAGTTAAAGTCGAAGACGTCCCCTGCGACTTCATATTCATAGGAGCATGCAACATCATAGACCTACAATACATACTACCACCCCTCAGATCAAGGATACAAGGAGAAGGCTACGAGATACTAATGAACACAACAATGCCAGACACCGAAGAAAACCAGGCCAAACTAGCACAATTCGTAGCCCAAGAAATAGAAATGGACGGTAAAATCCCACCAGCAAAAGTAGACGCGATCAAACTCATAATAGAAGAAGCAAAAAAGCGTGCAAGACTCATAGATGACATGGAAGACTCATTAACATTAAGACTCAGAGACCTCGGTGGAGTGGTGAGAATGGCCGGAGACCTCGCTGTAATGCAAGAAAGCGAATATATAACAGCTAAACACGTTGAAACCGCGATAAAAAAGGCCATACCAGTAGAAGAACAGATAATAAAAAAATATAAAACCTATGAAAACGCGCTCCAAAAAGACCTCTCAAGCTCTCAACACATACGCAAATTCCAAGGCCACCATGAAAACATAGACAGAAGCTACATGTAAAATCTCCAAATCCACAAAATAGAATTTTTTCGGGATAACAAACATGAAAACAGAAAGTAGTCGCCATAAAACTCAAGGTATATTAAAACATTTCCCTGAGATGATGGAAGACTACCTAATCGAACTTGAAATCAGAAACTACTCCCTAAACACAATAAAAACTTATAAATCCATCCTAAATAATTTCCACAAATTCCTAGAGGATGAGGAAAACTTAGATGACAACATTTCAAGATCATTCAAAAAATATATAAGGTACTTGAAAAGGGAGAAGAAGGTATCCCAAAATTATATATACCTTGTAACCATCGTTATTAAAAAATTCTTCGAATTCCATAAAATGGACCACCTAAAAGATATTAAAACCCCAAAAAGGGCAAAATCACTCCCAAAATCATTGAACGAAGATGAAGTGAAAAAATTAATAGATGCTGTGCATGTCATAGGCAATTCAAAACAGCAAAAATTTACAAAAACACGAGACAAACTCATACTCTCACTACTTTATTCCTCAGGATTAAGAGTCTCGGAGCTTGTATCCCTCAAAGTAAATGACATAGACCTTAAAGATAGGACAATACGCATAAGGGGTAAAGGTAACAAAGACCGCATAGTACTATTCGACCAAAAAACAAAAAAACTAATCAAAGACTACCTCAATGAGAGAATCCATGAAAGCGAATACTTATTCATAAACCGCTTCGGCAAACCACTAACAGCACGCTATGTCCAGATAACCATAAAAAATTATGCGAAAAAGGCAGGGATCAAGAAAAAAGTGACACCGCACATACTAAGACATTCATTCGCAACACACCTCCTAAAAAACGGTGTTGACATAAGAGCCATACAACAACTCCTCGGACACTCCAACTTGTCAACAACACAAATCTATACAAGCGTAGACATGGTAACACTAAAAAACCTTTATGACAAGGCCAAACTCCTATAAAAACCATACTTCCACTGTAAAAAAATTGCTCTTCCAGTTAGGGGATAAGTTTTATATACTATAATATAGTAAGTTTTATACCACATATATCAATAAATTTAGATATATTAATGGAGGTATTTTCTGTGGTGCTGCAAGAACTCGCCGATTACATAACATACAATCTCCTGGGACTTGAACCTTCCTCACACCTTGGAAGTGCTGTGAACTTCTTTATCTATGACACGACAAAAATACTCATACTCCTCACAGTCCTAATATTCGCCATATCATTTATCAGAACATATATACCACCACATAAGGTTAAAGAAACCTTGGAAAAGAGGCATAAATATACAGGGAATATAGCAGCAGCCCTTGTAGGAATAATAACACCATTCTGTTCATGCTCAGCAGTACCACTATTCATCGGGTTCGTCGAAGCAGGAGTACCACTCGGCGCAACATTCTCATTCCTCATATCATCACCCCTAATAAACGAAATAGCAATAATACTCCTCCTAGGTTTATTCGGCTGGGAAATAACAGCCATATACATAATATCAGGTTTGATAATAGCCATAATCGGCGGCATAATAATAGGAGAACTAAGATTAGAAAACCAACTCGAAGATTATGTATATGAAACGCTCGAAAAGCTGAAGAAACTTGGAAATCCAAACATTGAAACACCAGACCCCACTTTGAAGGAAAGGTACATCATAGCAAAAAACGAAACAAAAGACATACTACGAAGAGTAACACTCTATATTATCATAGCAATCGCTATAGGCGCATGGATCCACGGATACGTGCCACAAGAGTTCCTCATAAAATATGCCGGTCAAGAAAACTTCCTAGCGGTCCCTGTAGCTGTTCTAATAGGAGTACCATTATATTCAAATGCAGCAGGAACCATACCATTAATATCAGCCCTCATCGAAAAAGGCATGGCCATTGGAACAGCACTAGCACTTATGATGTCAATAACTGCACTTTCACTCCCAGAGATGATAATATTAAGGAAGGTTATGAAACCAAGACTACTCGCTCTATTCATAGCAATACTTGCAATTTCTATAACAATAACCGGTTACATATTCAATTTCATATTATAGAGGTGAAGAAGAGATGAAATTAAGAATCTACGGAGTTGGATGCGCAAACTGCGAAATACTTGAAAAAAACACCAAAGAAGCCGTAAAAGAGCTTGGAATCGAAGCAGAAATCGAAAAAATAGACGACATTGACGCGATATTAGAATCTGGTATAACAGCCCTCCCAGCGCTTGCAATAGAAGGTGAAATTAAAGTTATGGGTAGAATAGCGTCAAAAGAGGAGATAAAAAACCTCCTATCCTAATGGTGGTGATATTAATGGCAAAAGAAGAGAAAGGTTTCGAAGCCAAAATCAAAGCCATGACAACAGGTGGCTGCGCATGCATGACAGGAATCTTAGAAAAGAAGGCCTCAAACCTAAAAAAGGTGATATGTAAAGGATGCGGGAAAATCTTCAGAACAAACCGAGACACAGAATACTGCTACGACTGTCAAAAGAAATTAAGGAGATAATATGAAAATTGCCTTCATCGGCGGAGGGAGAATCGTAAGAATACTCCTAGAAGGACTTAAAAGAGCCGATAAACTACCGGAAAACATATCAGTTTATGACAAAGATGAAAAAGCCCTGGAAAAACTAAAAAAGTTCCCAGTGAAAACAGGGACAGATAACAAGAAAGCAGCGGAAGCAGAGATAATATTCCTAGCAGTACACCCTCCCAACATAGGATCCGTCCTCCAAGAGATAAAAGAATCCCTAAAAAGAGATACCATAATAGTCTCATTAGCCCCTAAAGTGACCATTAAACAAATACGCGACCAGACCAGATCAAAGAAAATAGTCCGCATAATACCAAACGCGCCCTCCATAATCAACAAAGGATACAATCCAATCACATTCTCCAAAAGTATAAAAACAAAAGAAAAAGAGAAACTACTAGAAATCTTAGAGCCCCTCGGAGAATTCCCAGAAGTCGACGAGAATAAACTCGAAGCATACGCTGTTATAACAGCAATGGGCCCCACCTATTTCTGGTTCCAATTCATAGAACTTGAAAAGTTAGCCAAATCCTTTGGAATGGATGCTGATGAGGCTAAAAAGGCCATAGAAAAGATGGTGAAAGGAGCAGTTGACGTCCTTTATCATTCCCAACTCAAAAGAGATGAAATCCTAGACCTTATACCAGTAAAACCTCTAGGTGAAAGTGAGGCTGAGATAAAATCCATTTACAAGAACAAGCTAGATGCCATCTTCAAACAATTAAAAGGATAAGATTATGGTAATAGAAGTTAAAGGTCTCAGCAAAAAGTTCGGGGACATCCAAGCAGTAGACAATATAAGCTTCAACGTCAAAGAAGGTGAAATATTCGGGTTCCTCGGACCCAACGGAGCCGGTAAAACCACCACCGTGAGGATGTTAACAGGCATAATAAAACCAGATAATGGCCAGATAAACATCCTAGGCCATGATATGATAAAAGATCCTATAAAAGTTAAAGAAAAGATAGGAGTCGTCCCAGAAACTTCCAATGCATACATAGATATCACAGGCTGGGAAAATATGATGCTCACCGCCGGACTCTATGACATGCCCAAGGAAATGGCTACCAGACGCTCAAAAGAACTCCTAGAAGATTTCGACATTTACAATAGAAGAGACTACAAGGTTAAAGGTTATTCTAAGGGGATGAAACAGCGGCTAATACTCTGCATGGCACTTCTACACAACCCCCTAATTTTATTTCTTGACGAGCCCACAAGCGGCCTTGATGTTCAAAGCAGCATAAAAATAATAGAGAAACTTAAAAAGATAAAAGAGGAAGGTAAAACAATCTTCCTGACAACCCATAACATGTGGGAGGCCGAAAAACTCTGCGACAGGATAGCCATAATAAACAAGGGAAAAATCGCGGCAATAGACAAACCAAGATTCCTTAAGGAGATAACAGAAGAAATGAAAGAGATTGAGGTAATATTCGAAGAAAAACCCGACTTTGAAAAACTAAAAGAGTTTGTCAGCATAATCCGTAGAGAAGATAAAAGTTTCATAATAGAATCTGAAGACATGACTGATACTATATGGAAGATAGGTAAATTTGCAATGGAAAATAATCTCCAGATAAAATCATTAAATACTCTCACACCCTCACTAGAAGAGGTCTTCATAAAAATAATAGAAGGGAAATAGATTGGGCCAATTAAACCGTGCGCTGACCATAACAAAAAAGAACATCCTTATATATTATCTGAAAGGGCCAGTTATAATATTCGGCGTTCTCATACCAGTATTCTTTTTCTTGGCCTTTATAACTGGGGGTAAACAGTTACCTTGGAGTTTCCTTATAAGTGGACTTACAGCCATGACAGTATTTTTCACCGCAACATCAGTATCCCCAGTAATAATGCCCTGGGAAGCCCAAATGAACACATTAGAAAGACTCATAGCATCCCCAATTTCAATTTATGCGCTAATATTCGGCGACTTATTAGCATCTATTTGCTTCAGTTTCATGATAACCATCATACCCATAATATTAGCATTAGCCACGAATGTAACAATCATGGATCCGCTAACTTTCATCCTGGGGATAATATTGGCTTCTATATGTTTCTCAGCGCTTGGAACGCTATTATCAACCCCAAGAACAAATCTCCCATCTAATATCATGATGTTATCATCTTTAATCAAATTCCCCCTAGTATTTATAAGTGGCATATTCATACCAATAGAAAGGATGGGCTGGGGAAGCTACATAGCCCTATTCTCGCCACTAACCTACACCATGGATATTATAAGATATTCAATGCAAGGAACCCATGCATATCCCATAAACATTGACATACTCGCCATAATCATCTCTATCATAATCTTCCTCACAGCCTCTGTAAAACTACACGAAGCAAACATACCATACAGAATATAGGGAGGTAAAAAAATTATGTACAAGAAAATATTATTAGCCACCGATGGATCTAAATGTTCCAAGGTCGCTGCAGAACATGCTATTAAAATCGCTGAACAGAATAATGCAGAGTTAATAGTCCTAACAGTAACTGAAACATACCCAGTTGAAAAACTTCCAGTTGAAGACCTAACGCGTAAAGTGATCCAACTCTTCAAGGAAGAATCAGAAAAGGCCCTCCAGGATGTTGAGGAGATGATAAAGGAGAGAGGGTCCCCCATAAAATTTGTCTTGAAGAATGTTGAAGGAAAAGCTGCAGATTCAATCCTCAGAGTCGCTGAAGACGAAAATGTTGATCTTATAGTTGTTGGAGTTTCAGGAAAACACGCCCTTGAGAGATTCGTGCTTGGAAGCGTGTCCGAAAAAGTGGTGAGAAACGCACGAGTCCCAGTGCTCGTGGTTCGTTCAAAAAAAAAGAAATAGAGAGTTAAAATGAAATCCGATACTAAAAGGCCGACTAATGAACAGATCAAAGAACTTAAGGCGATTTTGTCAAAAATCCCAGATGATGAAACGCTTGAAAAGAATGCCTCCATTATAAAAGCGTTGGCCGATCCTACAAGGCTTAAAATAGTATACCTTCTCCAACATGGGGAACGTTGCGTATGTGAAATAATAGAAGCCCTTAAAAGGCCCCAACCGACAATATCCCATCACTTAGCCATCCTAAAAAATGTTGGGATTCTTAAATGGAGAAAAGAGGGTATATGGATACATTACAGGTTAGCAGATGAAAAAATACTAGAGCTTATAGAAAAACTGCTCACGAAAATAAAATAAACGCCAAAAAAACCTTTTTTTTGAAACCTACTAGTAATATCCCATCCCAAGGATGAGGTTTTCCTGTTTTTCCAGAAAGGGGTTCGCACCCTTGTCATCCCCTATTCAAAGGATTTCATGGTAGGGTCATGATCTCCAATAGACTCCTGGGACTGTCCCATCACCCTACACACATCCTATATAAAATTTCCGATAAGGACAGAAATATTGGGAAAGATTTCATATAAGATTCATATAAAATATTACACCTATTGGATGGGAGAGGTTAAATTTCATGAAATATAGGGAAAAAATTTTATAAAAGCTAATGATGAAATAGATCATTTGACAGTTCCCATTGGAGGACTTAACGTGAACTTGGAAAATTATTACAGGAAGCGTTACATGTTATTCAGATGGAGGAACAGCCAATCCTTCGTTAATAAATCTATCATGGCATTTTTCATGGCATGTCTAACAGGTTTAATGGCCCAGATTGTAATCCCACTCCCATGGACACCAGTACCCATAACAGCCCAAACATTTGCTGTTCTAATTTCGGGAATACTCCTGGGAAGATATTGGGGTGGTTTCAGCCAACTACTCTATGTATTATTGGGCATCAGCGGAATACCATGGTTCGCAGGAATGAAAGGCGGTTACAGCATCATACTGGGGGCTAGTGGAGGATACTTGATAGGTTTTATAATAGCAGCGCTTTTCTTAGGCCACTTCGTTGACAAATACGTGAAGTCTCGGAATTTCATTCCAATGTTTGGTCTAATGCTCTTTGCAAACTTCATCTTAATATATGTACCTGGACTCCTTGTTCTAGGTTTCTGGGTGTACACAGTAAAGGGAGTCATTCCAACAATATGGGAGCTTCTTGTCATGGGTCTTCTACCATTCATCGTCGGGGATATATTCAAAATTATGGGAGCTTCCGCACTCACAAAGGCTATAACACCCAAGGAACCCTATGGTGAAGAAGTTGACATCAAAACAGGATGGTGATTGCCCCGAACTTCAGATAAGAGCACACCATCTTTTATGTATGGAGGGATTCCAAGGGTATGGATATGATAAGATTTTCACAGAAAACCTCCGAAATATCATCAAAGTTCTAAAAGAGTATCCTGGGATCCCAGTTACAATAATAAGTGAAACTGATGAAATTTGTAAAATGTGTCCCAATAAAAGCAAATGTGATGGGGATGAAAACCTAAAGGCCAAGGATCAGAGGCTAATTAGACACCTGAATCTCAATATGAGAGAAACTAGATGTTACAATGAATTGCGTTCTTTAATTTATGAAAAGATAAATTTCAAAATCTTGGATGAGATCTGTGGCGCTTGTCAGTGGATCAACAAATGCAAATTTTACCTTAGCCAAAAAGAAAAACTCATAGAAGATATTTTTTAAGAATTTTGTATGGAGTGATAGAAAATGAAAATACCAGAATATTTTAACCTTCTTGTAACCGTGTGCGGTCAGAAAGGTGGAGTTGGCGGCGAGGAACTTGTAGGGATGGAAGAACTTGAACTCGCACTACAAGATTATGAATCTCCACTCAACATTAAAGATTGCCAGTTCCCTAATGTAATCTTGGTAGATCTTGCAATGGATCCTAGGGAAGCTGTGAAGATTCTTGAAAATTCACCCACAACAGTAATATCAAAGGTAGTGCCCATAGAAGTGGTGGTTAAAACAAGAAAAGACAGCATCTTGGAAAAAGCAATTGCACTTGCAAAAGAGAAAACCCAACCTGGAGACTCATTCAAAGTCATATGCGACCTCAGAGGCAGAAAGTATATAAAAACGCCAGATGAGATAACAGAAGACCTTTCAGAGCTTCTAATGGATAAATTAAGCCTTGAAAGGGATGATAACAATCCAAAATGGATAATACAAATAGAAGTAGTAGGGGAGAACACAGGCATCAGCATACTAAAACCCGACGAAATTCTCAAAAAAACATAATAACCAGGGGAATTCCTCAAAGAAAGTCTGGAAAAGTCAAATACCACTTTAGAGTTGACCGCGAAGATATCATATGGGGCGTGAAAATGGAAAAAATCCGGGAAAAAATTAGCCTATTCCTACAAGTATTCATACTCGCCCTAATAATCCTCGACGGATTCTTCATACTAATAAGCATACCCCTACCCTTAAAACATATAACCTTCTCCACCATCATCATCTTCGACCTTGTTACAAGCATTGTTCTAGCCATCGTATACCTATTCCATTTGAGGCATAAAATCAACTGGAAAACCCTCGTTGTCTCCATCCCATTCTATTTTATCGGCATAAATCTTCTGGGCCTTGAACCAGCCTCATTAATCCTTAAATTATTGAATTTATTGAAGGTTTTCGGGTTATTTTTCGCTATAGAGGAACTTAGCGCATCTGTCATTGGATTTGTTAAAAAGAGCAGGTTAAGTTATGGATTGACCCTTTTCATATCCCTTTTAATCATATTCACAATCATATTCTTTATAGAAGAGGCTCCTGTCAACCCAGCTGTTAATACCTATGAAGATTCCTTATGGTATGTGCTCCAGACGCTTACAACAGTCGGCTATGGTGACATCATCCCAGTGACTATACTAGGTCGCTTAACAGGTTTTCTGACAATGTTAAGTGCAATTGTAATTACAAGTCTTATAACAGCATCCGCAACCTCAACGCTCATCGAAAAAATGAGAGAGGAACGCGAAAAGCTCCTAGAGGAAAGAAAGTACCAGATAAAAAATCTAGAAAAGAAAATTGATGAACTACAAAGACAGCTTGAAAGGATTGAAAAATATAACCATAAACTCATGGAAATCCTAAAGAAAAAATAGCAGCCAATTTTCATTAAAATCACAGACCGCCCTTTTATTCCAGTTAGACTTGTCAAATAGATTATAATCTCCTTCCTAGGATCAAGTAAAGTTCATCCATTTACACTTAAGGATGAATTGAAAAAATTGTATTCTTCTAAGATTGTGATGGTACCTCTAAAGGTTCCTTGAGAGTTAATCTAAAATCATTTATATTTTCCATGCAAAAAAAGTATGTTTGGGGGAATTTATATGTTGGAGATCACAGTTCATAGGATAAAAGGGGAATGTCCAGTTTATAAAGAAGGTGACAAGATTGTGGTGGATGACCCTGAAATACTCCTAGAGAAGACTGATGCACTTTGTACTCACGCACTTTCCACCATACTCCATTATACAACCATCCTTGAGAGGAACTGGTGTCCCGTGGAACTCGGACTAACTAAAGAAAATGACCCTAAAAATGCTTACATGCAATGTGTAGATCCCGGAGAACCATATACAAACGGTGGAACTGTAATATTCAAATGCAGGAGAATAAAGAAATGAAGTTCCAAGATTGCAAATTTGGAAGTGTGAAATACAATGGAAAAGAATACAAACATGACATTATAGTGCATGTAGACGGGACCATAACACCACGAAGAAAGGAAATTTCAAGGAAAAAATATGGCACTTCACACACCCTAGCACAAGAGGAAATCGAACCATTACTCAATGAAAACCCAGAAACTATAATAGTTGGATCAGGAGTCTACGGCGTCCTAAAACTTGGAGAAATTAACATAAAACCTGATATAATCAAATTACCAACGTGTAAAGCTATAAAAGAGTACAACAAGCTAATAGGGGCTGGTAAAAGAGTGGCCGCCATAATCCATGTAACATGTTAAAATGATAGATAAAAAGTCTCTGAAGATTTAACAGCAAAAAGACTCTTTGAAAGATGATGCCCTCTTTTATGGTTTCTGGGGTTATTAAAGGTTCTGATGTTATTTTTTTCGATTATTTTGAAGCCACAATTTTGACAATTGGCAGATTGTGCGTTTATGAAACCGTAATTAGGAAATGTCTTTCCAAGCATGAAAATGCCCATACACATTTTTTGTGTTGTTCATGAATAGTGATATCCCTCCACACCCAATGAAATGTATAGTATAACATGTCTAAGAGAAATTGCTGAACTTTAATGATAAGGTACATGAACTTCGATAGTTTTTATTATTATATATACTTCTTTGGGGATTTCCACCCTACCTTCAGGGGTTTCTAGTGACTCCCATTGACTGCACATATCTTTTGGAAAATATGCATCCAAGAAATATATTGTAGTTTCGTTAATTGGGATGTAAATAAACCAGTATTTGTTCTCTCCATCAAACTGGTCATATTGTACCATCTTTGCTGACCTGTCACTGATATTTAATGTAAAAGGTCCATGAGCTTCTATCATATACCCTTCAAGTGCATCTTCTACAACAAACTCGTCAAGTGGTATAGGACCTTCAAGTTCTAATCTTTCAAAAAATATAAAGGAACTATCAGCTCCTTCTCCTTTTTCTAACTCAAAAAAGATATCATAGGAAGTACAATTAAGCTTTGGATACGTGCAAGAATACTGAGTATTTGTGGAAGATTTATTAACAGTAAGACGATAGTCCGGAGGGTATTGAAAACTTATTATTTCGTCTTTATAGAATCCTAATACTGTTACTGTGCGAGTTACTGAATTCGATTCTTTTTTTGGTGCCTTCGCTTCAATTGTTATGGTGTTTTCTCCTATTTTGATTGGCACGTTTTGTGTGAAGTTACCATCGGGTTTAGTAGTTACGTTTTTTCCGTTTATCGTTACCGTTGCATTTGGTTCTGTGCGACCTTTTATTGTTATGTTCTCAACGCCCGCTAATGTCGCACCATCGTCTGGTGAAGTGACTACTAATTCCGTGGTGGGCACATCAGGTGTTAGCATGCCTATCACTACAATTAATAGGAACCCAAGACAACAAACACTGGTGAATGTTAAAAGTGTGATATTTTCGTCGGTTTGTTTGCCCCACCATTCTCTGAATTCACCTATTATGCCTTTTTTTGCTGTTGAAGGTTCTGATCCTATTTTTGATAGTTTGAAACCACATTTTCGGCAAAAAATAGCACCTTCCAAATTTTTGAACCCACAATTAGGACATATTTTTCCGGACATAAAAGGTCACTCTCTTTATGTAATCTTCCTTTTTCATATTTATTATTCGTCAATCCCTAGATATAGAGATTTGCTTTTATTTATCTCTAAAATGCTCTCGAATGCTTTTTAAAATATTGAAACCTTTTTATTTTTTGGATCCCTGCTTTCTTCTATTATTATAATATTTGCATTGCCTTCATAGATTTCAAGTATAGGTTTGGTTTTACCAACCTTTTTATAATGGACCAATTGGCTGTTTTTTAAAGTCTTTTTCAATATCATTGAATCATAAACTTCTTTCAGCATCTTATAGATTCTTGTGAGAATGTCGAAATCATCGATGTAAGGTTTTAGGAATTTATCAAGTGATATGCCCATATATCATAAAGATAATATAAAACCCATTGATACTCACAATTATAATTATTGGCTTTTTAGTTCTCACCACCCTTATATGTTCAGAAACTTTATATTTTATCTGTGTGGATATCACCTTAATAATGATAACAAGAAAATTTGCTGATTTTATAGTATCATTAAAGTATGATGATATACCCAGTGATGTTATAGAGAAAGCTAAATTATGTTTTATGGATTTCCTCGGGGTTTCGTTAAGAGGATCAAAGGAAAAGAGCGGAATTTCGGCATTAAAATCCATTCAACCATTCATATCCCATGGTAAAGCGACCATTATAGGTTATGGCTGTGGAGATCCTTTAAATGCAAGCCTGGTTAATGGTATATTTGCTCATAGCCTTGACTTGGATGATGGCCATAGAATAGCCCACTTGCACCCTGGAGCATCTGTCATACCAGCAGCGCTTGCATTAGCAGAAAAAGAAAAGGTCAAAGGAAAAGAATTTCTCACATCTATTATAATTGGCTATGAAATATGTCTAAGCCTAGGGATTATGATAAACCCACATCATCGTAACATGGGTTTTCATTCTACCGGCACATGTGGAACCATTGGAGCTGCAGCAGCCAGTGCAAAGATTCTTGATTTGAACGGGGAAGAAACATTAAATTGTCTGGGATTGGCCGGCACTCAAGCTGCGGGTCTTCTTGAATCAGATCATAAAGGTAGCATGGGAAAACATTTGCATGCTGGAAGAGCAGCCCAATCCGGAATATTATCAGCCCTCCTTGCCAGGGAAGGTTTCACTGGAGCCGATACCATACTAGAAGGTGATGAAGGATTCCTAAATGTTATGAGTTCAGGTTATGATATAAAGGATGGGCTGGGCCATTTTCATATCAGACAAGTTTATATGAAAAAATATCCTGTCTGTAGACATATTCACTCTACTCTTGATTCAGCATCGAAGATACTTAATCTTCTAAAGTTGAAATCTGTTGATGAAGCTATGGTGGATGAAGTGATAGTCAGAACATATAAAGTGGCAGCAGAACATGACAATTACAAACCAGAAAATATGGAATTTCTGAGACAGAGCCTGCCAGTTTCCCTTGCATTATTTCTATTGAATGGTGATTTAAGATTAGAGCACCTGAAAGATTTCAAGTTTGCACGTGAACTCGCCAAAAAAATCAGGATCGAAACTGACAGAAAACTGGACTCTCTCTATCCTGAAAAAAGACCATCAAAAGTCATCCTAAAATTAAAAGATGAAAATTTGGAAGCCTTAACAGTATTACCAAGTGGAGAGCCAGAGAACCCCCTCACAAGAGGTAATATCCTTAAAAAATTTAAAATGCTAAACAGTGAATATGATGTCAAAAAATTGAAGATTTTAAATGAGATGGAATCAACCCCTATGGATGAGCTAATGGACGAATTAGACCTGGGAGGGAACAAGCCATGAACAAAAATAGAAAATTCCTTGAAGATATTGGTATAAAAAGCGGATATCCTCTCATTGAATCAGAGAAAAGGTTTATGGATGGTTCACAGTACCGTTTCGAAGTTCCAGGTATACAAAGACCTCCAACCCTCAGAGCCCTCATAGATGCACTTGATGAATATGATGTGACAATCCATCGAGTAACCCAAACAAAAGGCATAATGTTACTTACAGACCGAGAAATCGAAGAAATGGGCGAACTTGCAAGAGATGCGAAAATAGAACTATTCCTCAGCATAGGCCCCAGGGCAACCTATGATACGAGTGCAACAGCAAAAACAAAAGAGGGTGCGAGGATAGGATACCGTATCAGGGGCTATGAAAACCTATTATATGCCCTTGAAGATGTTAAAAGGGCCGCGGAGCTTGGAATCAGGGGTATAGTTGTATATGATGAGGGAATATTATGGGTGTTGGGTAAAATGAGAAAAGAAGGTTATTTACCCGCAGATATTCACTTTAAGGTTTCTGCACATTGTGGCCATGGCAACCCCGCATCAGCCCTTTTAATAGAGGAGATTGGGGCGGATTCGTTCAATCCTGTGAGGGATCTTCAAATACCAATGTTAGCCTCAATCCGGAACAGTATAAATATACCAATAGATTTACATACAGAGAATCCACAATCATCTGGAGGTTTTATAAGACATTATGAAGTGCCAGATATGATACGCTATGCAGCCCCAGTCTATCTCAAAACTGGGGGTTCAGTCGCGAAAAAACATGCTTGGGAAACCACAAAGACAGAAGCAAAGGAAAGGATAAGACAAGTATACCTTGTACAATCAATGATAGAAAGATACTATCCAGAAGCCAAGGCATCTCCAAAGGGTTCTGGGGATCTCGCAATCCCGGTGATCAAATGAACCTTGTTAAAAAAGTGAAAAACGCCCTGATAAAAGCTAGCACAAGTTATACAAGTGATGTTAGAAGGGCCTATGAAAGGGCTCTTAAAATAGAAGAAGATGAAAATGCAGCTTGGGTGCTTAAATTAATCCTAGAAAATGAGAAAATAGCAAAAAAAGAGAAAAAACCCCTCTGTGATGATACCGGGATTCCTCATGTCATAATAGAAGTTGGAGAAAAGGCTTTTATACCCCACAACCTCCTTGGCCAAATTAAAAAAGGGATAAAAGAAGGATTAAAGGAACTGCCAGGAAGGCCCATGGCCGTGAGAGGAGATGAAATCCAGCGTATAGAGCAGAGCAAGGGCCTATATGATGATCCATCAATGGTTGTACCACCATCATTCCTAGTTGATACAATAGATGGAGATTCTATAAAGATCCATATTCTAATGTTGGGTGGTGGGCCTGAAATACGCGCCCACACATATAGGATTTTCCATCATCATGATAATAGAAAATTATTTGAGGAAGTTCTCACATGGATGAAAACAGAAATCCCACTTTTGGGGTGCACCCCTTGCATCCCAGCTATTGGCATTGGAAGGACTCATTTTGAGGCCACTTCACTCATGCTTAAAGCCATAGCCTATGGAAATCTTGAAATGCAATCTAAGATTGAGGAATATTTAACAGAGTCAATTAATAGTGAAGGTGTGGGGAGTCTCGGACTTGGAGGATCCGTAACAGCCTTGGGATCCTTTGTCAAGATCGGGCCCCAGAGGGCCAGTGGAGTGCGGATAGTTTCTATGAGGCTCTCTTGTTGTGCAGAGCCCAGAAGGGCGAGTATAATATTATGAGGTGTGATCGATGGCAATAGGGAAAGAATCGCTTGAGAGAATATTCGATGTTAATGTTTCTCGTTGGAGGACCAGTATTAGTTGGGTTGGGAAGGATTTTATTGTTACGCGTGGTTATTTCCAGGAGGATTTGATTGGGAACATTTCCTTTGCTGATGTTGTCTTCTTATTATTGAAGGGTGATTTGCCGTCTAGGGATGAATCTAGGATGCTTAATGCCATACTTGTATCATTTTGCGATCATGGTGTCACCCCACCCAGCACGCAAATAGCTCGCCTGGCAGCGTCTACAGGTTCTCCCATGCATGCTTCTCTTGCAGCTGGACTTTTAGCCTTTGGAAAGGAGCATGCTGGGGCTATACAAGAGTGTATGAAACTTTTACAGGGTGCTATGGAGAGTGGTGGGGAGATTTCTCAACTTGCCAGGGAACTTGTTGATGAATACCTTGAAAGGGGTGAGAAGATACCTGGTTTTGGTCATAGGTATCATAGTAGGGATCCGAGAGCTGTTAAGATATTGGAATTGGCAGGGAAATATAATTGTATAGGTGGACATGCTCAGTTAGTGTTGGAGATGGAAAAGAGGTTGAATCGGCTGAAAAATATTAATATGAATATTGATGGGGCGAATGCGGCGATATTGTCAGATCTTGGGTTCCATTGGAGTGTTGGAACTGGTATATTCATGATTGGAAGGTTGCCAGGGCTTATAGCCCATATAGATGAGGAAAGGAGGCAGGAAAAACCATTCAGAAAAACTTTGAAACTTGAGGAAATAGAATATCAAGGTAAAAAACCAGAATATAAATAGACCAATGGGGAAAGAGTTTGATTAGACACAATTTAGAATCATAAGATTTATGATATTTTTATGGAGTGGAAATAAATAGTAAAAGATAAATATACTCATAAAATAGACCCTTCAATATAAAAAGGGTGGTTCAAATGGCAACAATAGCAGAAGCCATCATGGTGATAAAAAAGGCTGAAAATGATGCTAACAAGCTAATAAGTGATTCAAAGGATAAATCATCCCAGATGATCGAGGATGCTAGGGTTAAAGCGCTGGAAATCATAGAAAACGCCAAGAAAGGGGCTGAAGAAGAGGCTGAGGCCATTATTTCTGAATCTAAGGCGAAGGCCAGGGACGAAGCTATAAACATTTCAAGTGAAGCTAAAAGAAGAACAGAAACCTTGAAATCCAAGGCCATGGACAAGATAGATGAAGCAGCAAAGGTTATCATACAAACAATAATATAGAGTTGAGTAACATGTTTCTACCAGCGAGGATGCGCAAACTTAAAATTATAACATTCGAAAAATACACAGATCCCGTGATCAGATCCTTGCATGAAGAAGGAATAACACAAATAGATGACATATCAGAGCGTATCCAAGAAGACCCACAATGGGGCCAGCTACTAAAACCTTCGAAACCCACACCTCAAACCGGTAAAATAGCATCCCTCTTAATGAGAACAACTGGTATAATAGATTTCATGGATTCGCTGATAACCCATAAAAAAAAGATTACCGAGACCATAAAAGAATTCCTCAACCCCCCAATCCCAAAAAAGAGGAAGGTTGAAGAACTCGATTCAGAATCACTGATCATGAAAGCCGAAGAGGAACTATCAAAGGTCGAATCAACGATAAAAACCTTGGAAAGCCGATTAAACCAATTAGAAGCGGAAAGGGGGGAGTTAGAGTCAAAGATCAGTCTCTGGGAGAAATTAGTCGATTTTGATATTAATTTTACTGATATAACAGAATCCAAGTACATAACCGCTATTATAGGGAAAATGCCCATAGAAAAATTCAAGAAAGCGCCAGAGAAGATAAAAGAGATCACAGACGAATTCGCACTCTTTGACATGGAAACAGAACCCCCAACCGAAAGAAAAATATTCCTAATAACACTAAAAAAACATGAAGACACCATAGCAACCCTACTAAGGCGAATGGACCTCGAAAGGTTTGAAATAGCAGGTCTCAAAGGCATACCATCCAAGATAATCCAAAAATCCAAGGAAAGACTCGAAGAAATCCATGAAGAAAGAAAAAACACAATAAAAGAAGTGGAAAAGATAAAAAATGAATGGGAAGAAGAACTTCTCATACTCAGAGAACAACTTGAAATAGAAAAAGAAAGAAATGAAATATACGCAGCCTTCGGAGAAACAGAAAACACAGTGATGCTCGAAGCATGGACCCCACTCAAAGATTGTGAAAAAGCCGAAAAAATAATTAGAACTGCCAGCAAAGGCCACTGCGTCATTGAACGTGAAAAACCAGACGGCAGCCACGATAGCGTGCCAACACTTCTTGAAAACCCAAGATTCGCAAAACCATTTGAAACATTAATAAAAATGTACTCACCCCCAAAATATAACGAATACGACCCCACAGTCTTCATGGCAATAGTACTCCCATTCTTCTTCGGTTTCTGCCTTACAGACGCATTCTATGGAATACTAGATGCCCTTGTAGGATTCATATTATACCGTGGCCCAGGGAAAGTTAACAGTTTCATGAGAAGCTTCGGCATAATATTCATGGCATGCGGTACTTGGGCATTCATCCTTGGAATGATCACAAACGGATTCCTAGGCGACTTCTTCCCACGATTCCTCAATATAAACCTCCCAACAGTCATACCGTTAATAGACGCGTTTAAAGAACCGCAGAACGTCCTCCTAATGGCCTTGATAACAGGGGTGCTCCATATAAACTTTGGACTTATCGTCGGCGCCCGTAACAATATAAAAATGGGCAACTTCCGTGAAGCCATGGGATCCCAGATAGTATGGATTATACTAGAACTGGGCATACTACTCCTTGCAATGGGCTGGCTATTCAAACTATTCCCATTAATGGTAGCTGGGGGTGGAGTAGCAGTACTAGGAGTCATATTATTAGTCTATTACAATGGACTCTTCGGACTCATCGACGCTTCAGGTTTCCTAGGCACAATACTATCATATTCAAGATTACTAGCCCTCTGCCTATCCACAGGAGGAATGGCCATGACAGTTAACATCGTCACAGGAATATGCGCCGACTTCATACCAATAATTGGAGTGGCCCTAGCACCTATAGTGTTTGTGTTTGGCCATATTGCTAATGACACATTCCAGAGTCTAGGTGCATTCATACATTCATTACGTCTACATTATGTTGAGTTCTTCTCCCAATTCTTCATGGGAGGTAAAAGAGGATTCAACCCATTTAGTGCTGAAAGAAAACTTACTAAAATAGAGAGGTGAAAAGAATGGTTGAGATTACACTAGGAACAGCTTTGGCAGCTGTAGGAGCTGGGATAGCTATAGCATTCGCAGGTTTCGGATCAGCTATAGCCCAGGGAAACGTAGCAGCTGCAAGTGTAGGTGCAGTTGCAGAAAAACCTGAAATGTTCGCAAGGGGCATTATATTCACGGCCCTGCCAGAAACCCAGGCTATCTACGGATTCCTTATAGGAATATTAGTCATAGTATTCTCAGGAATCCTAGGCGGCGGTAAAGGACTTGGCACAACAGGCGGTATCATAGCCCTAAGCGCAGGTTTAGCCATAGGCGTTGCAGGTTTCGGATCAGCTATAGCCCAGGGAAACGTAGCAGCAGGAAGTGTAGGTGCAGTTACAGAACAACCAGAAATGTTCGCAAGAGGTATTATATTCACGGCCCTGCCAGAAACCCAAGCTATCTACGGATTCCTTATAGCAATACTCTTGCTAGTTGGTGGCGTTATGGGAGGAGGCTAAATAGATGGACCCTGGAGTGGACAAGATTGTCTCCAGCATAATCTCCGAGGCCCAGGAAAATGCTAATAAAATAATCAGTGAAGCTGAAAAAAAAGCAGAAGCCATAATAGAAGATGGTGAAAAAAGAGCAGCGATTGAAAGGGAAAAAATAATAGAAAATGCAAAGAAACAGGCGCAGATGCAATACCACCAGCTAATATCAGAGGCCAAGATGAAGGCTAGAAGAGCTGAACTGGAGGCAAGGGAAGAAATCATCACGGAAGCATTCAAAAAAGCAGAGGAAGAATTACAGAGAATGTCCTCTAGTAAAGATGAACAATACATCCAGTCACTAAAGAATATAATAAAAGAAGCAGCCACTGAAATCGGAGGGGGAGAATTATTAGTCCACGTCAAGGAGGATGATAAAGAAAAAATAAAAGACTTGGATTCCATCGCAGAGGATGTTAAATCAGCCACTGGAAAAGATACCAGCCTCGAATTTGGCGAATCCATACAGACCATCGGAGGGGCCATAGTCAAAACCAAGGATGGGAGGATAGAAGTCAACAACACAATAGAGGCAAGACTTTCAAGATTCGAAAAGCTTCTGCGTTCAGAGGTGGCCAAAATCCTCTTTGATTAAAAAAGGGAGAGACCAAACATGATTGAAAGCCCCACTATACTAAAGGCACTGATAAGTATAATAGCAGCTGCAGGAGCCATCATTATAGTAGTACCCACCATAAAGTTTCTCAGGGACGTTGTACCATTCGCATATCCTACCGCCAGGGTGAGAGCAAGAATGGGGCGCTTATTCACAGACAGACAACTCACAGAAGTCATGGAAACCGAAAACCTTAAAGAGTTCAAAAATTATCTTAGGGGCTTCCCAGACTATGCAAAATACATAGACGAATACCCCATCGAAAAAGCCCTCGAAAGCCAACTCGCAGAAATCTACCAACTAATCACAGAAATAGCACCAAAAAGAATAAAAGGAGTGTTCGAGGCACAATCTAAAAAATGGGATATTAAAAATATAAAGAGCCTCCTAACAGCCAAAGACACTGGACTAAGCCCAGAAGAGACAATGAACCTCATAATACCATTCGGAGAATTAAAAGACAAAATAAAAAATTTAACAGACCTTGAAACAGTCGAAGATATAGTAACAGCCCTTGAAGACACAGAATACGGTCCAATACTTGAATCAGCCCTCCCAGACTATGAAAAAACAAGAATGTTACTACCATTCGAGGCTGCACTCGACAAATACTACATGGAAACCCTCCTAGGAATCCTAGAAGAAATATCAATCCCCAAGGAAGATATTGAAATACTGCGCACATACTTCGGCACACAAGTAGACGCTGCAAACATCAAAATAATACTACGAGCAAAGGCCGACAACCTCAAATACGAGGACATAAAACCCTACATAATACCAGAAGGCTATCAGTTACCCGAATGGAAACTCCAAGACCTCATAGAAGCAGAAGACATAAAAGGGATTATAAGCGAACTAGAAGGCACAGATTATGGTCCAGTACTCGCAGACGCACTCCCAGAATATGAAAAAACAAGATCCCTAGCCACATTCGAAAAAGCACTGGAAAAACACATTAATGAAACCGCAAGAACCTTCGCACTGAAAAGACCACTCGGCGTAGGCCCAATGATAACATTCCTAAGCCGGAAAGAGGCCGAAATCAAAAATCTCAAGGTAATAGCGCGCAGCAAAAGAGAAGTGGGACTCCCCGAAACCCTAATTAAGGAGATGTTAATATGAGTGCAAAAATAGCAGTAGTCGCAGACGCAGACACCGTAACAGGCTTCAGACTAGCAGGCATAAAAGAAGGACATGCCGTAGAAACCCCAGAAGAAGCAGAAACAGTCATCAGAGACCTTATAAAAAAGGAAACCTCCATCATAATCGTCACCGAGAATATTGGCGACGAATTAAGACAATTTATTGATGAAACAACCGGATCACGCGCACTACCCATCATAATAGAAATACCCGACAAATACGGTCCCTCTGAACGAAGAGTAGAACCCCTAAGAGAGCTTATCAAAAGAGTAATCGGAATAGAGTTGGTAAAATGATAAAAAAAGGAAAAATTATTAAAGTCGCAGGTCCCGTCATCATCGCGGAAGGAATGAGAGGAACACAAATGTATGAAATGGTAAGAGTAGGCGAAGAAAAACTAATAGGAGAAATCATCGAACTTGAAGGCGACACAGCCACCGTCCAAGTTTACGAAGAAACAACAGGAATCAAACCAGGAGAAACAGTAGAAAGCACAGGCGGATCCCTCTCAGTAGAACTAGGACCCGGGATCATAGGCGCAATCTTTGACGGAATACAAAGACCACTAGAAAACATCAAAATACTCACCGGGGACTACATACAAAGAGGCGTTGACGTACCACCCATCCCCAAAGACAAAAAATGGGAATTCAAACCACTAGCAGAACCCGGACAAAAAGTACAAGGCGGAGACATCATCGGAGAAGTCCAAGAAACATCAGCAGTATCACACAAAATCATGGTACCACCAAACATTTCAGGAACACTGAAAAGCATAGAACCACAAGGAGAATACACAGTACTAGAAGACATAGCAGAAATAGAAACAGAAACAGGCACCCAGAAAATCCAGATGATGCAAAAATGGCCAGTCAGAAAAGCAAGACCATACAAGAAAAAACTAGACCCAGACATACCCCTCATAACAGGCCAAAGAGCACAGGACACATTCTTCCCAGTAGCGAAAGGTGGAACAGCAACAATACCAGGACCATTCGGATCAGGCAAAACCGTAACCCAACAACAACTAGCCAAATGGGCCGACGCAGACATAATAGTCTATGTAGGATGTGGAGAGAGAGGCAATGAAATGACAGAAGTACTAAAAGACTTCCCAGAACTCGAAGACCCAAAAACAGGAAAACCGCTCATGGACAGGACAGTGCTCATAGCAAACACCTCAAACATGCCAGTAGCCGCAAGGGAAGCTTGCGTATACACAGGCATAACCATAGCCGAATACTTCAGAGACATGGGATACGACGTCGCCCTCATGGCAGACTCAACATCAAGATGGGCAGAAGCCATGAGAGAAATCTCAGGCCGACTCGAAGAAATGCCCGGAGAGGAAGGCTACCCAGCATACCTCGCCTCAAGGCTAGCACAATTCTATGAAAGAGCTGGCAGAGTCATAACAGTCGGAACAGAAGACAAAGTAGCATCAGTATCAATAGTAGGAGCAGTATCCCCACCAGGAGGAGACTTCTCAGAACCCGTTACACAAAACACTCTAAGAATATGTAAAGTATTCTGGGCACTTGACGCTTCACTCGCAGACAAAAGACACTTCCCAGCCATAGACTGGCTCCAAAGCTACTCACTCTACATAGACAGCATAGAAACATGGTGGGCTAAAAAAGTCGACCCAGAATGGAGGACAATAAGAGACAATGCAATGGCCCTACTACAAAAAGAAGCCGAACTCCAAGAAGTAGTCCAACTTGTAGGACCCGACGCACTACCAGATAGGGAAAGAATAACCCTCGAGACCACAAGGATGATACGCGAAGACTTCCTCCAACAAAACGCCTACCACGAAGTCGACACCTACTGTTCACCAGAAAAACAATTAAAAATGCTTAAAACCATAATGAAATTCCATGAAAATGCAACAGAAGCACTAGAAAGAGGAGCCCCAGCAGCAGACCTTGTGAACTTGCCAGTGAAAGAAGAAATTGGACGTATGAAATACATACCTGAAGATGAGTTTGATGAAAGAATCAAAGAAATCGAAGAAAGGATCGTCCAACAATGTAATGAGGTGTTAAGATGAAAGTAGATATTAAAACCCGAGAATACACCACAGTAAGTGAAGTATCAGGGCCCCTCATGATCGTGGAAGGCGTTGAAGGAGCAGCATACGGAGAAATCGTTGAAATAGAAACACCAACCGGCGAAAGAAGAAGGGGCCAGGTACTTGAAGTGCGGGAAGATATCGCCGTCGTGCAAGTATTTGAGGGCACAAGCGACCTTAACACTGAAACAACAAAAATACGCTTCACAGGAGAAACAGCAAAAATAGGCGTCTCCATGGACATGCTAGGCCGTATATTCGACGGTACAGGAAAACCAATAGATGGTGGCCCAGAGATCATCCCAGAAAAAGAACTTGACATTAACGGTTTCCCAATAAACCCATCAGCACGAGCATTCCCAGCAGAGTTCATCCAGACAGGTATATCAACAATTGACGGTATGAACACCCTGGTTAGGGGACAGAAACTACCGATCTTCTCGGGTTCAGGATTGCCACACAATGAACTAGCAGCCCAAATCGCAAGACAAGCAAAAGTACTCACAGAAGAAAGCGAATTCGCAGTTATATTCACAGCCATGGGTATAACACACGAAGAAGCCAATTACTTCATGCGAGACTTTGAACAGACCGGTGCCCTGGAACGTGTGACAGTATTCATGAACCTTGCAGACGACCCTGCCATCGAACGTATAATCACGCCGAGAATGGCTCTTACAACAGCCGAATATTTCGCATTTGAACATGACATGCACGTGCTCGTTATATTAACAGACATGACAAATTATTGTGAAGCTTTAAGGGAGATATCAGCTGCCAGGGAAGAAGTTCCTGGTAGGAGAGGATATCCCGGTTACATGTATACCGACCTTGCAAGCATCTATGAAAGAGCAGGGCGTATAATCGGCAAAAAAGGGTCAATAACCCAGATGCCAATCCTAGTCATGCCACAAGATGATATAACGCACCCAATACCAGACCTCACAGGTTACATCACAGAAGGCCAGGTTGTGCTAAGCCGCGAACTCCACCGAAAGGGTATATACCCCCCAGTGGATGTTCTACCATCCCTATCAAGGCTCATGAGCGGTGGAATAGGTGAAGGAAGAACCAGAGAAGATCACAGTGGCGTTTCAGACCAACTATATTCTGCATATGCAGAAGGTCGAGACCTCCGCGACCTCGTGGCCGTGGTCGGTGAAGAAGCATTAACTGACAGGGACCGTAAATACTTGCAATTTGCTGATGAATTCGAAAAAAGATTTATAAACCAGGAACGCGACGAAGACAGATCAATCGAAGAGACTTTAACCCTTGGCTGGGAGCTTCTAAGCATATTACCACGCGCAGAACTCAAGAGAGTGGCCGAGGAACACATAGACAAATACCTGCCAAAAGGGGAATAAACACCCCCATATAACATTATTTTAGGGGGGATAAGATGGCGCAAGAGATAATTGAAGGGATCAACCCAACAAGAATGGAGCTTCTAAAACTTAAACAGAGGGAGAAGCTCGCTGTCAAGGGCTACAACCTATTAAAGGAGAAAAGAAACGCTCTTATCATGGAATTCTTCAACATCCTAGAGAGGGTTAGAGGGGCTCGTGAAAGAGTCGAGGAGAAATTAAAGGAGGCATTCGAGGACCTGACAGAAGCGCAGATAATGATGGGTGACATGGCCGTTAACAAGGCTGCTATGGCCGTTAAAGAGTTTATCAAGGTCGATATAGACTCTAGGAATATAATGGGTGTTGTTGTCCCGGTGATAGAAATAGAATCAACAGAAAGATCCATGGTCGAAAGAGGCTATGGTCTAGTAGATACTTCAGTTAAACTTGACGAGGCTGCTAAGAAGTTCGAGGAATCAGTGTCCCTCATAGTAGAATTGGGGGAGATTGAAAAGAGTGTAAGGTTGCTTGCAGGGGAGATAGAATCCACAAAAAGGAGAGTTAACGCACTTGAACATATAATAATACCAAGACTTCAGAATACAGTAAGTTACATTGAGATGCGGTTAGAGGAGATGGAAAGAGAGAACTTCGTGAGATTGAAGATGATTAAAGAATCCATGGAGATGGAGTAATGGTCAGAATATTAACAAGGCTTGGCGAGGTTAAAAGGGCGGCTGAAAGATATGCGAAGGAATTAGTAGATTTCAGATTGGTCGATGCTGACATTTATGGTCATCTGAGGGCTATACTTGCAGCTGAGAATGTGAAAGTGAGAGCAGGTGAAATAAAACCTATAAAGATAAAAAGGATTAGGATACCCCCAAATCATCTAGTTTACTTGTGTGCATATGCAACTCATGGTTTAGGGCATGTGATTGCAGCAGGGGAGGAAGTGCCTTTACCTATTACCATGGAGCGGAGTGCTGATCATGCAACTTTTGTAGCCGCCCTACCTGGTGAAATTAAAAAGAATGATCTTTTAGGCGTGCTGATAGTTTTACCAGTAGAATTAACCCATTAAACATCTTCTCTTTTTCTATTTTCTCGGCGTGGAGAATTCTAGGGGTTTGAATTTTTTTTCTCCTGTTAATGGAAGTTTTGATTGTGTGGAATTTCTATGTCTTCGATCTCTTTTTCTGTTTTATGAGAATTTTAATTGGATTTCAAGGATATCATCATGTAGTATACATTTTGTTTTTATGTCCTCATGTTTCTTTTCTACTTCTCTTATCCTGTAAAGTACGTTTGTAAGCGCGCTTGTAGTGAACATCCCAAAGCTTTTCTCGCCCTTGGATGATACCAGGAGAAGTGAGACCCCTCCGTCTTCTATTTTGACGTTGTAGTTTATCGCGTTAAGGTATATTGCATCCGCTAAACGCAGAAGGATCTTAATATATTTTATTGGGAGTCCACTTACACTTATAAGCTCTTTTATTTTATCATTTTCTCGACATTGTTCAATATCAATATCCATAAACTTAACACCCCTTATTCTATTATGGTATTTTATAAAATAAAACTTATAATAATAATGTAATGAGGAACGAAATGGATAGAACTGAAAGACTTATAAGGAAACAGATTGTTATCCTTAACAGGCACGTGCCAAGAAAGAGGAAAACCCTCAAAGAACTTCTAAGAGAGGAAAAACCCCACGTGATCGGAGCCGATGGGAGCAGGCACAGGTTCAAGTCAAAAGAACTTGAATTCCTAGCATCCCTAATCTCTGGGGATGAACAAGAGCGCCTAAGATTACCTATATACATTGAAATAGATGCATCAACCTCAGGCGCCCGGATAAAAGGGAAACTTGAAGTCAAAATAATCTCAAAGATCATAGACAAGGAAATAGACGAATATAATACGCCAGACGAAATATACATCTACAATCCCCAGATGAAGGTTTTAAGGAAAAAACTCCCAACCACAACCCAATACATCTTCCTAGTCAACGAACATTAAAGGTGAAATATCCAATGAGCAGAGACCCCATAGAAGAATACCTCAAAGACCCAGACAGGAGAGCGAAAATATTCCTAATACTAACATGGGGAATGATAATTACAAGAATCCTAATTGCAATAGGACTCATCATATTCATACTAATACTCCTAGGCATAATACAAGTACCGGTATAATTTACTTGATGGGGGTTAAGGCCCCTATAACCTTACCAAAACTCCTTTTAATAATCCCCCGGAGAATATTGAGATTTTTATGAGAATCAAGTAAAGTCGCCACCGGTTCTCCCCCTTCTATTATCGAACCTTTACAAGGTATATCATATACCCTCTGGAAGTTAAGATCACCAACCTGACACCTGAAAGGAGCATAAACTATCCTCTTCATAGCATACCTTCTCATTAAAGGTTCATCTACAAGTTCGCCCTCACAAGCCCTGATATGAGCAGACAACATATTAATTCCAAGGGAAAGCTGAGCACATTCAAAAGTGCCCTGGATACGGGGATTAACCTCAATCACATACACTCCGCGCGAAGACAAAACCATATCAACACCATTCGACCCTAAAAGAGACAAACTCTCAATGATATCCTCCCCAATCCCCTTAATCTCTGGATAAGGTGCAGGCACAACATTCCCCACATAGATAAAATTACTCCTCCAACCCCTAATACTAGTATCTATCAATTGCCTGCTTGTTAAAACCGTTATAGCATCCCTGCCAGTGGAAAGCACCGAAGCACTTAAATGCAACCCCTCAACAAATTCTTGGAGGAGGAAAGGCCCCTTAGGCGGTTCTCTAACATCTGATAAAAGAGAAACCCCAAAACCCCCAGAACCCCGCAAAGGCTTTACTAAAAACCTTTTTCCAGGCTCCTGTCTTTGTATCTCCCAAGCCTCCTCTATATCATCCAATTTATAAGTTGCTGGAAGTTTAAATCTTCCACGAAGCTTCTTATATAAACTGTGCTTATTTTCTATCCTTCGCGTCTTCTTATTACCAAGAATTTTCCTGGAAGGAAAATCCTCAGGGAGACCTCCACTTAAAACTATGATCCAGTCAACCTCATCTACAAAATCCCTAGCTAAATCCCTAAGCTGAGATGGTCTAAAACTTTCATGGAACCTCCCAGAAGACTTTAAAGGCCCCTGTTTTAATATACATCTTCTCTCATGATAAAAATTGAAATCCACCGGACAATAATAACTCACAGAATAAACCTCAAATCCAAGATCATACGCTGCCTCGGCAACTGGCCTCGTATTCGCACCTACTATTAGGAGCCTCTCCATTTTTAAAACCCTATAAAAGAATTAAATTAGAAGTATAGTCCCGAGCGGAGTCGAACCGCTGTCACCGGGTCCAAAGCCCGGTAGGATTACCACTACCCCACGGGACTAAACATTAACAGGAACATTCTCTTTTTTTGAAAAGGAGGGAAGTTTTATAGTCCCGAGCGGAGTCGAACCGCTGTCGATGGGTCCAGAGCCCATCAGGATTGCCACTACCCCACGGGACTAACCTATATCAATCCACTTTCAAATATAAAAGTTCGTAGAATATGATATAAATATTTTTTGGTGAACATGAAAAGAGCGGGGACATTTAACCAGCCACCGCTGCTAAACCCCCCCTAAAGGGGGGGGATACAACAAGGGGAGGCTGAAAGGATAACCTTTATACTTCAAGGATATACATGTAACTTACAAGGCTGAGAGAGCCCGGTAGGGTATGAGGAGAGGATGTGGAGGGGGCTGGGTCCCAAAAGGCCCGTAGAAAAAAAACCACTCCTCATGATCCCTTACTAGAATGTGATTGAAGGGCAAGTTCTCTCGATGAGATGGGAAGCCCCAGTCCGTCAAGACGGGGATAGTTCACCATCCCCCTAAAGGAAAAAAAACTAAATATGCCATAAGACTTGTTAGAGATGCTGTGAACACCCCCCCCGAGTGGGGTGGATGGGCTTATCCTATACTTTTATCCGAGGAATTTTCTTAAACTCGCAGTTTCCACTATCCTATCCTGGATCATGCTCGGCTTATTAAGTGACAAACTCTGGTTTATATCATCAACTAAACGTTTATGTTTTTCATTAATTTCTATATCAAAATGTTCCTTGATTCTCCAGTATAAATCCTCGTCCAAGTAAGGTGAATCAGGGTTAATATACTTTAAGGCATCTAACATGTCCCCTTCAAAATTTATGTAAATTTCATGGAGGTATTCCAAATCCTTTTCAGAGAATGCGCTGAAACCGAGGATCTCAGGGGGCACCCCAATGGAATAAAGGGCTGCGGTAAAGGTTATGGCCCTTGGAAGTGAAACTTTCCCTATGCTCCTTGAATACCCGAACAATCCTATGTGGAGCTTCCTTTTCCTCCTTCTTGGCACATATTTGGACACTCGATTTATGATATCTGCAAGTTTTAGGACTTGGCGACGATATTCTCTACAATATTTTTCCATGATTTTCACTGCAACTTCGACATCTATTTCCTGTGCTTTACCGGGCTTTTTTGATTTTAACTTGTCAACGGCTTTTATGACCTCTCGTGGTGGATGATCATATTTGAAAGATGACTGTAATGTGAATGTATAAGTGCTGGGATATTCTTTTATGACGTTATCTACATTGGATGGTGTTAGGCTTCCTCTGAAAGGCGCTGAGCCCATTCCTATAATAGGATATATTTTTATCCCTGTTTCCTCCTCGATTTTTTTGAAATCGTAAAGGGCGATCTTATTAAGTATAATGGCGGATATTATCCCATAATTCATGGAGGGGTCTGAACGTGCCAGGAACACTCTTTGGTGGTTGATATCTTTCCCATCCAAATATTCTCGGGTTATGGTGGCCGCGGTTAACATTCCCTCGCGGTCTTCGAATAGTGGTATTACATTTATTGTTTCTGGTTTGAATTCTCCTATCCATTCTTTTATTGTCACGTCCCCAAGTGAGAAGTCTTGTTTTCCTACAACAAACCTTCTATAATAATTGTAGATGCGATTAAGCGAATTGCTAGAGGATGTCATGGGTAGTATAACTTCGAATACTGGGGCTATTTCCATTCCATAGAATAATGTTGCTGTATCATATGAACGGGGTATGCTTTCGAGGGTTTCAAGGAGTATCTTCGCCTCTTCTCGCTCCACTGTAGGGTTAGGAACTCTTAGAGTTAATCTACAATCCTTTCCGAGCACGTTTTCTTGGAAGAATGATTTATAATTCGCGAGGAGTTTTTTCACAACATAATTGTCAACTTCTTTGCCTTCACAATCCCACATTTGCTCGTCACATCCAAAATGGGAGAATACATAATATGCTTCTTTTATCTCATCTTCTCCTGTAAGAAGTGGACTTGAGGCGAAGAATGGAGGGTTCACATTATCTGGATGTTGTGTGCTCATACACCTTGGGATCTTCATAGGCACTCCCTCATATAATGGGATCAAAAATAGGATATAAAGGTTCTGATGGGGAAAATTACCCTTGAAAATTTTAATAGGGGGTTATCTACAGTTTCCCTTTTATTCCCATTCTTATAAGTTGTTTGGAGAGATGGCGCCTTGCACAAGTTGGAACTTCATAATAGCCCTCCTTTAACTGTCTTGGGATTTTCCTCGGGATTTTTTCACCATTTCTCAATCTTTTACCACAATTTGGACATTTGAACCCTTTACCTTGTCCTGCTGATTTCATCCTTTTACCACAAGAGCAAATAGGATTTTCATATATTATTAGAGGTTTAACCTTCTCTATTCTTATTTTTTCAATGTTCAAGGTCCCATGGACTCCTACACCACCAAATACTTCCACTTTGTCACCTGGCCTTAACTTCTTTATTATTTTTCTAAAGTTTTTTGTGGGTTCATAGGCAGCACATTCTATTTCACCAGAGTCATCCTTAAGTGTGAAGAATACGTGGCCCCCTTCGATGACGCGAGGCTTGTCCTTCACTTCACCCGAGACGACGTAACAGCCAAATTGTTTCATCTGGGATATATTGTCAATTTTTTGAATGTGTTGATCGGTATGTTGGTTGGTTTCGAAGATGCAGTATCTTTCGATTTTTTCTCCAACTTTTATCATTTGATGGGCTTTCAGTAGGATTTCGGGTGATTCTCCTCTTATACCATAGAGTATTGGGCAGGGCGTGTGAGGTTCTATGGCTATATAATCATCGTCAATGTTATCAAATGTCCAAGGGTATGTTTCTTCGTCCATTTTTTTAACAGAATCCTTGTCTATTTTCCTCTTTTTACCATAATTTTCTGGTGAGCGGTAAGCGATAAGCTCATAGGTTTTATCGGGTAGAGGGCATCCAATAGCTGCAAGGGCGCCTATAACACCCCTACCATTCTTGTACTCGTAAATTTCGGCTCCCAGTTTATCCGCTAATCTTCTTGCATCTTCTATGGTTAGTATTCGTCTTATGGCATCGAGGGCGAATTTTCTTAAATCATCATTGACTTGGCCTTCATAGAATACTACACCAGGGTTCGTATCCTCATTTTGGAGTTCTGAAAATCTTGAAACAAAAGATAAAACTATCTCCTTTATCTTATTGGCTTCTTCAATCTCCCGGACTTCTATTTTAAATGATACTGCCCCGTTACCCCTTGTTTTGTTAGGGGCGAATGGGTTGAGTCTTATTAACCTAGGATAACCACTAATAGTATAACCGCAAACCTTAAGTTTCTCAATTATCAAACATAAGATGTAGGTGGTGCACATTCCATTTGGAGAATCTGTATCATCAATACCTACATGTAACATGTTTTTTCACCCTGGTGATCCAAATTGAACGTTATGAAAAGGGAGGAAATACTCCAAGAATTATATGATCTGCTCGCAAACCATGGTTTTAGAATATCCCATATTTATGAGAGGAGCTGTTTTGACCTTCTAGCAAGGAAGAAACTCCTACTACTCCTACTAAAAGTACTCGTTAATATCGATGCTATTAATAGTTTACAAGCTCATGAAATAAAAAAGGTTGCCTACACCTTCCTCGCAGCACCCCTTATCATAGGCCTGAAATCCAAAACAGACTACCTTGAAGAAGACGTGGTATATGAAAGACATGGCATACCAGTCATAGCCCTTAAAACATTGAAGAATATGATTATAGAAGGCCACCACCCAGAAGTGTTCGCTGACAGGGGAGGCTATTATGTTCAGATTGATGGTGACACCCTAAGAGAGGTTAGAGAAGAATATAATATGTCACTTAAGGATCTTGCAGATCTGGCCCATGTATCAAGGGAGACCATTTACAAGTATGAGAATGGTATTGTAAGAGCTTCACCTGAAACTGCAATGATACTCGAAGAAATACTAAACATAAAAATAATACTTTCAATTGATCTTTTCAAGACCCCCGGGATTGATAAGGATATCGTGGAAAATAGCTCGGATAAACGGGCTGAGAAACTTGCTGAATTAGGCTTTGGGGTGATCCAAACCCAAAAAGCGCCATTCGACGCCCTTGCCAAGGAGAGGAAATTCGAGAATACGGTTATAACAGATCTTGAAAAGAATAGGGATCCTCGAACCCTTAAGAGGATGGCGGTTCCCTTAAAGGACATATCATTGATCACGGGATCGGATGCTGTTTTCATATTAAAGAATCCCAAGATCAAGGAATCCTTTGAGGGCATACCAGTGATCAAAGATTGGGAGATAGATGAAATAGAAAGCTCAAAGGAATTCCTAAAGATAATAGGCGAAAGAAAAGGATACAATTAATACCTAAACAGCAAAGTGAAGGTTTCCTCGGCCTCATCTGTAGATGCGACGCCTATACTAACCATGTCAAGATAATCTATCCCCTCCAGGAATTTGAAGGCTTCATCAGGTTTTAATATGCCAGCGGCTAATACCTTATGCGCCATGATAACCTTACCAGTATCTAGTATAAGCTCCCTGAGTTCTCTTCTCTCATCTTCTAGGAAACCAGGAAAGTCCATCATATATCCAAGCTTGTTCAATGGTATCATGTAAATATCAAAAAGATCTAATATATCAGAGGCGAGAAGTTTCATTGTAGTATTCCTTGGAAAAGCAGTTATAAGACCACTCACCACACCCATATCATTTATAAGATCAAGCATATCCCCTAATTCCCCCACATCTAGTCTATCAGAATATTCCTCATCTAATAGCATAACATCCGCCGCCAAATCAGAAAAGATTTCAACATCCTCCTGGAACCTACCAGCCCTCACAGTCCCGATAATAGTAAAATCTAGGCCAGATTCAATGACCCCAGTTAATGCTTCAATAACTGGATGTTCTGGTATAACTTGTATGGCCTGGACTCCCAACTCATAAGATTTTTCCATGATCTTCTGGATATTCCTCGGCTTATTATAAAGGTCTATCTGATATAAGCGAGACCTATGGCCAAAATATGTTAAACCTGCAAATGGTGCTGTTCCCAGTGAAGTGCATGGTATCTTCTTATCTTTGATTTTAATGGATCCTTCAAACATGGTAACAATCCACTCTATGGTAGTGTGTAAAGATATATTAAGTTTCTATGATAAACATATTCTATCCTCAAGATTGATCTTTGCGATTACATTATATTAAATTTTCAGCAGGTGAGATATCATGAAAGTACTTGTTGCGGATTCAATCAACGAAAAAGGGATAGCGGAACTTGAAAAGGCGGCTGAAGTCGTGGTTGATACAAGTATAAGACCAGATGAGCTTTTAGAAACCATAAAGGATTTTGATGCTATTATTGTAAGGAGTCGGACGAAGGTTACAAGGGAAGTTATAGAAGCCGCTCCTAGATTGAAGATCATTGCAAGGGCTGGTGTGGGTGTGGATAATATCGATGTCGATGCCGCCACAGAAAAGGGTATCATGGTCATAAATGCCCCTGAGTCCACTTCCATTACAGTGGCGGAACATACCATGGGTTTAATGTTAGCACTTGCAAGAAAGATACACCTTGCTGATAAGTCTGTTAAGGAAGGTAAATGGGAGAAAAACGAGTTCATGGGGATAGAACTTAACAATAAGATCCTTGGAGTTATTGGTATGGGTAGGATAGGCTCCCAGGTTGTTACACGCGCAAAATCCTTTGGGATGAACGTGCTTGTCCATGACCCCTATATCAGTGAAGAAGCAGCTGATGAAATGGGCGTGGAAATAGCCGAACTTGAAACACTCCTCAGAAAATCCGATATTATAACAATACACGTCCCATTAACCAAAGAGACAGAACACTTGATATCAGATCGTGAATTGAATATGATGAAGGACACTGCATTTATAATAAATTGTGCCCGTGGAGGTATAGTGGATGAGGACGCCCTTTACAGAGCCTTGAAGGAGGGTGATATAGCGGGTGCCGCGCTTGATGTTTTCGAAGAGGAACCACCAAAGGACAGTCCACTACTAGAACTAGATAACGTGGTTTTAACACCACACATAGGGGCTTCCACGGTTGAAGCCCAGAGAGACGCTGCTATAATCGTTGCAAATGAGATCAGAGAAGTTTTTGAGGGTGGAACGCCACAGAATGTGCTTAACATGCCAGTATTAGACCCTGAAACCTTCAAAACCTTGAAACCATATATCAGATTGGCTGAGAAAATAGGCAGTCTGGTTGTGCAGGCAACACCAGGAAAGATAGAAAACCTTGAAGTCACATATTGTGGTGAATTGGCTGAAATACCTCAACAGGATATCTTGACCCGGACCATACTTCAAAGCATATTGAATCCTATTTTAACAGAGCCAGTGAATCTTGTTAACGCGCCCATGATCGCGAAGAAGAGGGGTGTGATAGTTACAGAGGGTAAAAGAGCAGAATCTGGGGATTATAAGTCGCTTATAGTATTGGTTGTTAAATCTGATGAGGGAGAGTTTAGTGTTGAGGGAACCTATATTAGGGAGCCTAAAATAGTGAAGATAAACGATTATAACGTTGATGTTAAACCAGAGGGTATAATGTTAATAGCAAAGTATAGGGATCTGCCAGGGACCATCGGGGCTATCGGAACAAAACTTGGAGAACATAACATTAACATAGCTATTATGCAGGTTGGTAGAAAAGAGATTGGTGGAGAGGCTGTAATGGTACTTAAAGTGGATCAGGAGGTACCATCACATGTCCTCGAGGAGATAAAGGAACTAGAAAATGTGGATGATATTGTTGCAATCGAATTATAATCCTTTCAAAATTTCAAATGTGATCTTGTTACCATACCTGTCATAGGATGCTATAGTATCCTCCCGGTAAGGATAGGCTATTATCATATGGAATAATCCATTTTTTGAGAAGAAGTGTAAATCTTCCCTTGAAGGATTATTGTTAGGTGTTGGATGGGAGTGAACAGATCCAATAGTGGATGCGAATGGTGGTAACATAAGAGTCTGCATTACAGCCCCTTCATTTGAAGTTTCACCTGGTAGAAAAATTAAACCCTTAACATTGAGACTCTCATCCACTACTTTACCTTCAAGTAAAGCCGCGAATTCCCTAGGATGAACATTCCTTGCAGTTTCTATAATTTCATCAATGACCTGTGAATCAACTTGTATCCTCTTGATTTGTTTCAAACCAAATATTTTCTCTATAATGTAATCTATAAAACCCATTAATCTATCCCTTCTATCATTTTAAAGAAGTCTTTGTTAAAAAGTGGAAGGTTCCTGTCAACTATGATCTTTTTCCTCCTTGACTCCACCTTCCTTTTATATCTGGGATCATAGCCTCTAATTGTAACAGTCCGCTTGTATATCCCAATACCTCTCCTATGCCATGCTGGTACCCTAGCAAGGTTCACACCCTTTTCAAAAAGGAGCTCATGGATGTCACTTGACTTCAAACCCCTAAGCTTTTCTGTTGCAGCCTTCTTGTCCATGGTCTCTCTAAGCTTCCAATAAGCGTAACTGTTAAGACAGTTCCGCCATGCTTCATCTTGTCTTGATTTAAAATATTCTCCCAGTAACTCTTCAGCAATGGGGATGATGCGACTATCAAATGAAATGGGTTTTCTAATATCATTCCTTTCAAATTTTTTAAGCAGACATAGGATGAAGGAGGTTGCTGTGAAACTTGATAGTACAGAATCTAGTTTCTCTATGCGGCCATTGAAGGGTAATTCGTCGAATAGTATGTTGATTTCATCAGAGAAGGTATATATGAAAATTGGGCTGAATTCCCTCATGAGCTTAATTGAAGTTTCAACCATACAATCTGCGAAGAATGGATCGTAGGGTCTTTCAAAATCTAATTCTCTGGTTAGTCTGTGGAATCTTCTACCATCAAGTCTTGTGATGGTCTTGCAACCACATGGAACCCTAATCCTGGAATAGATTTCACATTCTTTCATGTGCCGACCTTGAAATTCTCGCTTAAACTCTTGAGGAGTTTAATAGCGGAATAAGCTGCTAGTACGCTTGTCTTAGGGTTGAGTGAACATCTAACATTCTCTGCTATTGTTTTGAATTCTCCGAAGTCTCCTTTAACTGTGATCTCATGGACGTTCCTATTTACCTGGGGATCAACTATAATTTCGACTTCAGCGTCCATGTTACATGCTATGCTAAGGGTGGCTGCTACATTTATGTTAAGGGGGAACTTTTTAACAGCCTCTGATGCATTGCCCTTGTATAGTACTTGTTTTTCCTCGGTGGATATGCCTAGTGAACGTGGAGGCTTCCTTGTGACGAGTTTAACAGAGGTGATTTTACCTATGGAAGCTGCTTTTATACCATCCAAACCCACTATAGCACCTGAGGGGATGTAAACCCTGGCGTTATTCTTTGAGGCTAAATCCTCAATTCTTGAACGGAGCACTCCATCCATAAGAGCCCCCACACTCATTATGAGAACGTCTATCCCCTTTTTTAAGATTTTGGGGATGATCTCAGCCACCGCTTGGGGGGATGCGGCTTCTATTATAATATCTACCTTGTCTAGCATGTCTTCTACTTTTAAAACTGCAATCCCATCTGCTATAGATGCCAGATTCTCGGCCTTTTCAAGATCTCTATCATAAAAGAATCTAAGTTGGATGTTAGAATCTTCTTCAAGCACGTAACTTGTTATGATATTTGCTATGGCTCCGCAACCCACTATCCCCACTATCATAAGGGGTTCCTACCTTGTTGGGGTTTCATAAGATTTTGTTATCTCAGTTGTCTTAATATCTGGTGATATTATGAGTATGTCACCAACGGCTTTAACACGATCATATGAAATGTCTATCATACCTTCTTCTTTTAGTGGTCTGATTTCATCTGATTCTGGGACTATGCGTATACTCGTCTTTAAAACGTCCTTTAATCCAAGATCTCTTTTCTCGGGGCTCATTGCCTTGGCTTTAAGTTTTGACACTCGACCCTTTTTTATGTTCAGGACAACATCTTGGACTCTGCCGACATATTTACCCCCAGAAGTGTATATGTCAAGACCATAAAGCTTGGATAATTCCACCATATTTTTTACACTCCTTTCCTTTTTTTTAGTATTTCCCTTTATGGAAGTTTATTTCGTTTTATAATTTAAATAGTTTAGGAATAATTATGTGGATACAAAGCCATAGGCTAAATTTGCCGGTAAATATTATCAGCTTCATAAAAACCTTGAACCAAACTTGTTACCAGATTAACTGGGGGGTTTAAAACACTTATATCCCCCTTAAAAGGACGTTTAACATTGGGGGTTATTATTTTGCTACTATGAAGGGATGAAAGATCTTAATAATCTCATGATCGTCCTTTTAAAAGCTTTTTCCTCCACTTAAATAAACTGTAATCTTCATTGTAAAAAAGATAGTGTCGCGTTCACTTATAATAAAAGAGATTTTGGAGGCATTTCACCCATAATTTGCTAATGGGTGGAAAGTTCATGTTCCATCTTATTAATTCTTTCCACATATTCATGGATTCTGAACTTTCTTTCAAGTCCACGGTCGTTCATGTACCTGACTTTTCCAAATATCTCCCTTTCACCCCAAGCCCGGTCATGTTTCCCAAAACACCAAGCAACACCCGCAAACCCATTTGGGTCCCGGCCATCAATTTCATATTTATCATTGAGGTGGATTGCAACATCATAGGCTTTTTCAGGGTGTTCGGTCCATTCAAGGATTTTTTTACCCCAGTACATTCTCATGTACCCGTGCATTTTGCCTGTGATTACCATTTCTTTCTGGGCAGCATTCCAGTATTTGTCGTGGGTTTCAGCGTTTTCAAGTTCCTTTAGGGTGTATTCGTATTCTCTTGGATCGGATGCATGTTCCATCAGTGTATTGTATGCCCATTCTGGCAGGGACTTGATTGTGGAGTAGTTATTATTGTAGTGGACAAAGTTCATGCTGAGCTCTCTTCTTACAATGAGCTCTTCTAAAAATTCTGGACAGTTTCCCACTCTTGAAGCCTTGTATGCTAGGTATAATGGTGATATATGTCCAAAGTGTAGGTAGGGGCTCATATTTGATAGACAGTTTTTAGCAGGGTCGTTTCTGAATTTTTCGAAGCATTGGAGTTTTTCTGATAAGAACTTGTTAAAAAGTTTAATGGCTTCTTTTGTGCCGCCGTGGAATATGGATGGTGTCAGTTCATCTTTTAAGCCCAGTTTTTTCATGAGTTTTTCATGATTAGGCTCTGCTGATTCAATGTCAATGTCAAGTGAGTTCACTTTAAGGGTTCTTGGCTGCAGCGGTTTCATGAAATATTTGAGTTTACGGGTTATTTTAGGTCTGAAGGTTCCAGCGGAATATTCCTCCTTGTTGGAGGCTGTTTCAACAGGTACAATAACATTGCTCTCTATTTGAATTAGTGGACAGTTAACAGATGCTTTGAGTTCATCATACCACTTTTTTTGGATTTCGAGATAGCCCCTATCTGTTATAATAAGTGAAGCGTCATCTGAGTATTTTAAGACTGCGGATGGGGGTTCATCAACTTGTATCGAGAATCTCACTCCCCTATTTTCTAGTTCATTTTTAACAGAAAGGAGTCCTTCAATTAGAAATTGGTAATGACGTGAATTTGCTCCTGGGAAATCTGATGTAAGTCCAAAAACTACTATGAGGGGTTTTTGCATCTTGTTAGCGGTTTCAATAGCATATTCCAGGGCATGATTCCAGTGTGTTCTCACAGATGCTTGCATCCAGTATAAGATGTGATCTCCACAGTGACTATCCGCGGATTTAAATTCATTCAAGTTTTTAATTCTTTCTTCATGTATCATAGGGATCCTGTTACTAGTTTATTAGGTTTAGCAATAAGATCCCACACAATCCGATAGGGTTGGAGATGAATTACACTAAAACTTGTCGCTTTCCACCTTCTTGTAGTCCATGCCCTAACGAGGGAAATGGGATCCAAGACGAGCCGAGAAGGGTCCTATGGACGTTAAAGTATATGTGAACTCCTCAACTTTGTAAGCTTCCATGTTGGGAAACCCCAAGGGTAAGCGTGGGGGGAAGTCACAGGTTTCCCTGTCTCTAATATTTATTTTATTAGTATCATATAAATTCAGCTTTTATCTTCTTTGCTTTGTGGATGAGTAGCAGCAACGGTAACCTAGGGGTGTTACTTGGGGGCGCACAATTATGAAACGTTAACTTGTAAAAGTGAACCATCAAAGGATAAATATTTTATAAGGGTAGGGTATCGTAAGGTGATATAAAATGTGGGATACTAGTCAGGATTATAGGCTTAAGGTTGCTGATAGGTCCATCAGCCTCTTCATGAAAGCTATTGAATCAGGAAGTCTCAGGGGTCAATGGAATAAAAAGTCTGCCATCCAAATGGCTGATGAGATTAAAAAAGTCCTCCAAGGTCTTATCTATTCGTATCTGGAACCTGAGGAACTTGCATCATCACCAGAAATGTTATCAATTAAAGAGAAGGTGGAAAGTATAATAGAAGCTCTTGGAGGTGAAAGATGGGCTGAAATGTTCCTTAGAGAAGCCGAGGAAAAAGAGAAAACCGAGGAAAATATTGCAAGGATAAAGTTTTTCCTCAACACCATGCTTAGGCTTAAAGAGCGTTTAATGCTTGGCAAAATTTCTGATCCGATTATAGGCATTGATATTCTAGTGGGAGAGGTTATGAGTTCCGCTAGCCATCCTAGAGCCGATAAACTCCAAATATGTAATGTTGACATTGGAGGTAGATCAGTTAAGGTTATAACAAATGATCCTAGGGTTAAAAAGGGGGATCGTGTAGCAGTCGCGCTATTACCACCACAAAACTTTATGGGGATAACAAGTGAAGGCATGTTCCTGGGCATAGAAGGAGTTTTAAGAGATGTTAGAGGAGAACTAGGAGGGCTTCCAAAGGGCATACCACTAGAATCTCTTAAAGATGCGAGAAACATCATTGAGGAGTTTATGAAAGGAAAGTGAAAATATGGCAACCATAATTTATCTGAAGAGCCATGGTTCCATTAATGTGATTCTGCATTCATCCTTGAATTTGCATTCTCCACAGTTACGGGGTGTTGGACATCCAAGTTTTCTGAGATAAAATATTGGATCTTTTGTTTTTAGCGGATAATATCCTGAATAGTCAACATTTTTAAGGCCTTTCTTTTTACATTTTTTTACAAGGTTTTCCATTAGAGTTTTAGATGGTCCTCTATGATAATATAAGACGAAGTTGGGTCTGAAGCCGACGAGTCTATAGGGTATTTCTTCGTTTATTTCTGATAAAAATTCCGCTATAATGGGAACTTCTCTGTCGGTTATGCCTGGTATTACAACTGTTCGGAAAACCCTGATCTTTTCTGGGGTTTTTTCAGCAAGGTATGTGGCATTCCTTAGCACTGGTTCAGATGGTGCTCCCGTAAGATTTCTATGAGTTTCGTCGTTAAATGCTTTTATTTCAAAGTTTATGAAATCTGCGATCCGTAGAAGTCTTTTAAGAGTTTTCATTGTTGAAAAACCGTTTGTAGCGATGCCTATTTCCATGGAAGGCTCTGATTTTCTTATTGTCTCTACTATTTCTTCAATGTATGGTGTGTGTATTGTGGGCTCCCCACCAGTGAAACTGAGCCTATAAGCGCCTATATTTCTTGCTAGGGGACTTTTAAGATGGTCTAATGCCTCCTTGGCCATTTTTTCAGGTTCTATGTGGCCTCTGTAGATCCATCCTGTGTCTGGGTATTGTGAAATCCGATAGGCATTACAATATAAGCATTTGAATGAGCATCCTAGGAATGTTATTGAATAACTTTTCAGGATGTAAGCTAGACTTGTATATGCTATTTCTGGCAATCCTACATGGCAAATGCCGGTTTCTCCTTCAAGTCGGTTTACTCCACATCGCCACTCGCAAAGTTTGCATTTCCTAAAATCTTTCATAGAGTATATATCAATTTTTATTAAATATAATGAGTTTTGTCCTTGTCATATCCTCAATAGCATATCTAACGCCCTCTTTACCCATTCCACTACATCCGAATCCTCCGAATGGCATGTGATCGACTCTGTAAGTTGGTTGTTTGTTTATAAGCACTGTTCCCGCCCTCAATTTCGAGACGAATCTCAATGCTTCATGTATATTCTCTGTGAATACTCCGGCTTGAAGGGCGTAACAGGTGTCATTGGCCACCTTCAGGGCTTCTTCAGCATCCTTAACTCTTATTATTGGAGATACTGGGCCGAATGTTTCCTCTTGGACCAGTCTCATTGAAGGTTTAACATTATCTAATACTGTGGGTTCAAAGAAGTTACCGTTTCTTCTACCACCATATAATAGTTCAGCACCATCATTAATGGCCTCGAGGACAACCTCCTCAATTTCTAGAGCGGCTTTTTCGCTTATAAGCGGGCCTATATCCGTTTTTGGGTTGAGAGGATCTCCTATTTTCAATTTTGAAGTTTCTTTAACCAATCTTTGCACGAATTCGTCGGCTATTTTTTCATCGACGATTATCCTTTTCACTGCTATACATACTTGGCCTGAGTAAAGATATGAGCCTTTCAGGGCGCCTTCAACAGCCTTTTCTATGTTGGCGTCTTTTAGTACTATTATGGGATCGTTCCCGCCTAATTCTAGGGTGAGTTTTTTCATCCCACTTTTTTCTGCTATCATTTTACCTGTTTTGAAGCCTCCGGTAAATGTTATCTTGTCAATATCTTCACTTTTTAAAATTTCTTCACCTATAATTGATGCTTTACCTGTTAGGACATTTATTGCGCCTGGTGGAAAGTATTCATTTAATAGTTCTCCTAGTTTTAGGGGTGATAATGGTGCTTTGAGTGATGGTTTTAATATTACGGTGTTTTTTGATGCGAGTGCGGGGCCTATTTTGTGGATTGCAAGGTTAATTGGGAAATTGAATGGTGTGATTGCGGCTATGACTCCTAGTGGAATTTTTATTGTGAATCCTATGAAGTTTTTACCTCCTATACCAGCGTCCATTGGGATGGATTCTCCGTAGATTCTCTTGGATTCCTCCGCGGATAATTTGAGTGTTTCTATGGATCTTTTGACTTCGTCTAGAGCCGCTTTTATGGGTTTCCCAGAATCCAAGGTTATAAGACGTGAAAATTCATCCAACCTTTTTTTAAGCTCTTGACTCGCGTCATAGAGTGCATCTGAGATTTTAAGCGCGGTTAATAGGGTCATTTCATCCTTAGCAGTTTTTGCGGCTGAAATAGCTTCTCTTGTATCCTCTTTTGAAGCTGCAGGTACTTTGTCTATAACCTCGTTATTGTAGGGATTATGGATTTCGATTTTTTCATCACCTACTAATCTACCATTAATCAGCATCTTCATGGAGAACCCCTTATAGTTTATTTTTAAGATTTTGTATGGAATTTGTAACAGTTTTAACGTCAGTTTTGTTTATCTCGTTACCTGCGGATATTAGATAGTTTTTATACCATAGTGCTGCGACAATTACTATGACCATAATCCCACCAAATAATAGTATCATCTCGGCAGAGCCCTGGGCTATTTCATCATCTATCAGATTCATGGTCTTAGACCTCCATCATACTAGGGTGCCATTGAACCCACGATTACGAAACCAAACTTGTCGATTACATAAAATATACCGAATGCTAAAACAGCAAGGGGAATAGCATATTTAATGCCTTTTCTCGCGCTCCCATACATGACTATTCCTATGAGCAACCCCGCGATTATAGAATGGATTATTATATAGCCTCCAGCCGCGATTTTTGCAGTTTCAAGGATTGGGTTGGCTTTTCCAAGGGATTCTATGAATTTTGAATAGACCATGATCATTCCAAGTGCGAAGGGTGCTGCGATTATGGCCGCCACAACAAGGAACATGACAGACATCATAACATTAGCCTTCCTCTCCCTTTTAAGGGCTAAAACTGCACGCGTATCCTCTGCAACAGCCTCTATAACATCAGCTAAACTCCCACCAGCCCTTTTACCCTCTATTATCATCCTGAATGTTCTGTCAAGTGTTTCGGATTTGAGTCTTCGCCCCATTGACAATAGAGCATCATCAAATGTTCTACCTATTTTGATTTCGATAACAGCCCTTCTCAACTCATCATACAATGGCCCCTTCCCTTGCCTTGAAACGTCTTCTAGGGCTGTTTCAAGTCCAACACCTGCACGTAAAAGCGATGCTATCTGCCTTAGAAAATCTGGAGTTCCCTGTTCTATCGCGTCAATCCTTCTATCCATCATTATAAAAAGATAAACAAAAAAGGTTATTAGAGGAAATGAAAAAGCTACGAGAAATGAGATCAGAATGTCTATCCCAAAAACTAGGGCTATTAGAATCCCAAATAATCCAAAGGAGATGCACAGGAGTAAAAGCAATGTTATAATCTCCACGGCCCTTACATATATCCCTGTTCTGACAAGGTTCTCTTGTAGCTTTATGCGGAGACTCTTAGGGACTACCTTCCCAACTAGATCAACAAGAGGGGATAAATATTCTGGGATAAGCATAATAAACCACCAACCCCTTTTTTTCCAAAAGTTCCCTATAGATTATATTTTGGATGGGAGTGTATTTAATATTTTAGGATTTTTTCTGATGAGGATCATGTTCTCTGTTCTAATACCATATTCTCCTTTAATGTAAATTCCAGGTTCTATTGTTATGATCATGTTCTTTTCAAGTTTAATGTTTTCACTCGCGGAAATTGATGGCGGTTCATGAACTTCTAAGCCTATACCATGGCCTGTTGAATGTATAAAATTGTCTCCATATCCATACTCTGTTATGATATTCCTCACAGTCTTGTCTATATATGAGGCTTTAACACCAGGTTTTGCTGTTTTCACACCCTCTCTTTGAGCATCTAATAAAATATCAAGTATCTCTTCTTCATGTTCCTGGGTGATTATTGTTCTTGTGGTGTCTGAGGAATAACCTTCACATGTAGCCCCCCAGTCAATGATTGTAGGAGTTTGCACTTTATTGAATGAAATCTCTGCATGTGGATTGCTTGATCTTGGACCAGAGGCTACTATAGTATCGAATGCAGACTTTTTTGAACCATTAATCTTCATATGATATTCAAGTTCGGCTGCTATTTTGGCCTCAGTACCTTCAATACTTATTTCCATGAAGGATTTCTCAGCTATCTTCAAGGCCTTTTTTATATTGTTTATTTCAACCTTTTCTTTGATAATCCTAAGATCGCTTATAATATCCTTGATGATAAAATTGAATGAACCTTTTAACTTTTCAAATATGCCGATGGGGGTTGAAGGTTCAAAGATAACCTCCCTTGGGGATAGACTTCCAATTTTCTCTTTCACATCCTCTAATTTTTTAAATCTAAAAACTTCAAGTGATGATCTGTTCTCTGCTTCAGCTAAATCCATACTATTCACTATTAGGATGGGTTCATCAGCTAAAATCAAAAATGCGCGGGAAGAAGGTTTGAAACCAGTTAAATAAAAAATGTTTTCATCCTTAGATATTACCGCCATGTCACAGCCATCTTCCCCTAATTTTTCCATTGCAAGTTCCATTCTATCCATCAAAAAAAACACCAAAGGTTTTTGTTAAATATCCTTTATTCGTTGATCTTACTCCCATTAAGATTTGAGGATTCCTTCATGCAAAATTTGACTTAACAGTCTTCTGTGTCAGGTTGACCAGGCTCCCTCATCCCTACTTTGCTAATAGCAGAGCTTGAGACTACGCATTTTATAATTTTACAGAAAATAATATTTATATTTTACCACATATAGAAAAATATGAATATCCTGTCTGCATCCCTATTAAAATGCAAGATTTTAGATACTATGCCCTTATAAAATTTTTTTAGATTCCCAAAAATATATTATCCTCGCCAATGTGAAATTTTTCACATGTAAAAATATTAGCCTGTTAAAAATATAATACAAAGGTATATTTTTGTCTGGTGAGTTTATGGACGGAACTAACCTCAGAAAATTTGTTACAAGCGAATTAGTATTTGGAGATGGTGCAAGATTACTAGCACCTCAATATGCAAAAAACTTGGGAGCTGAGAAAATTCTCCTTGTAACAGACCATGGTATAAAAAAGGTTGGTCTTTTAGATGAAATAGAATCATTACTAATTGAAAATGGACTAGAATATGTAACATATACTGAGGTTACGCCGAATCCGCGAGACTATGAGGTTATGGAGGGTGCTGAGGTTTTTGAATCAGAAGGTTGTAATTTTATAATAGCCCTTGGAGGTGGGAGTCCAATAGACTGTGCAAAGGGCATAGGTATTGTAAGTTCCAATAAAATGAATATCCTTGAATTTGAAGGTGTTGACAAAATCCCAGCACCCGGACCCCCAATCATCTGCATACCCACCACCGCTGGAACATCAGCAGACATTTCACAATTTGCAATAATCAGAGACACTAAAAGAAAAATTAAAATCGCAATAATAAGCAGAACCCTCATACCAGACGTTTCCCTCATAGACCCTCATACAACCATAACCATGGATAGAATACTCACAGCATCAACTGGTATGGACGCCCTTACACATGCCATAGAAGCCTATGTATCCAACGCAAGCTCCCATTTAACCGATATAAACGCCCTAGACGCCATGAAACTAGTAAGTGAAAACCTGCCCAAAACCCTTGAGGAGCCTGAAAATCTTAATCTACGTTTCAATATGATGCTAGCAAGTCTAGAAGCAGGTTTAGCATTTTCCAATGCAAGTCTTGGTCTTATTCATGCGATTGCACACAGTCTTGGGGGTAGACTAGATATCCCACATGGTATGGCGAACGCCATCCTAATAGAAGATGTTATAAAATTCAATTTCCCCGCAGCCCCCAAAAGATATAAGGATATAGCAGAGGCCATGGGACTGAAACCAAGAAGAGATGAAGTGAAGGAGGAGCTCATTTCTAGATTAAAAACTTTTAAAAGAAGAGTTGGTATTGACATGAACCTTAAAGACTATGGTATCAAAGAAGAGGATATAGATGAACTTGCAAGATTGGCTTTCAATGATCCTTGTATCGTTACAAACCCCCGCCAACCAACAATAGACAACATAAAGGAGATACTCAAAAATGCCATCAGAAAATCCTAAGGGTAGGGAGGATCTCCGCGAAGCCATAATGGGCTTCGGTGAAAAATCTGTGAGAAAAAGCTACTATCCCCAACTAAGGGAGACATTCCATAAACTCCAAAGATTTAAAGCTTTACTTGATCATACAAGGGACTTCATATTTCTAGTTGATGTTAATGGAAAAATAGTAGACGTTAACAAGTCAAGCCTGCAAAAGCTAGGATATTCAAAGGAGGATATAAGCTCTATTTTCGAAATAATCCCCACAGAATACAATGATAATTTCAGGGAACTTCTCTCAAAAAAAGAAGCTTCTATGGAAATGCCCTTACTTAAAGGGGATGGGGGCCTAATTTTAACCGAAATGAACCTAAATATAGTTAAATTCAATGGAGATAATTATGCTGTTATCGTGGCTAGGGATATAATTGGACGTAAAAAACTAGAGGAAGAACTTAGAAAATCCCTCGAAGAGAAAGAAATTTTACTGAAGGAAATGCATCACAGGAGCAAGAATAATCTGCAGATAATCTCAAGCTTGCTGAACCTCCAGGCTATGACCACAGACGCGAAAAAGGAAACATTCAAGGAAACACAAGATAGGATAAAGTCAATGGCACTTATACACGAACAATTATATCAATCAGAAGACCTTGCAAGGATAAACTTCAAGGAATACGCCGAAAAACTTATAAAAAATCTCCTTAATTCATATCCAATGGGAAAGTCTGTGACCACAAAATTAGATATTGAAAATATAACCCTAGAAGTTGACACTGCCATACCCCTAGGCTTGATCATGAACGAACTTTTAACAAACACATTGAAATATGCATTTTTCGGCAAAGACAAGGGCACAATAGAAGTTACTTTCAAAAGACTTAAAGATAACCTTGAACTGAAAATAGCAGATGATGGTATAGGATTCCCAGAAGATAAACTCCATGAAAGCAAATCACTAGGCCTTAAACTTGTTAACGTCCTAGTAAGACAACTAGAAGGGAGGCTATCCGTTAAAAGCCAGAATGGTAGCTGCTTCAAGATAATATTCAAGGGATAGAAACCATTATATGAACAAAGACAAAACTATAAAATATGGCGAAATTTACAACTAGGGAAATAAGGGACATCATAATTTCAATGCTCGTAATAGCAGGTGTTTTCTCATATGTTTTTTCAAACAAGCAAATCAACATTGCAATTTCATTATTACCCGTGAGTATCATAGCTGTTGGCATAGGCTTCGTATTCCATGAAATAGCCCATAAGTTCATGGCTATAAGATATGGTTTCTGGGCAGAATACAAACTATGGATGGCCGGAATATTACTGGCACTTATAACAGCATATTTTGGTTTTGTGTTCGCAGCACCAGGAGCAGTATATATACACGGGGCATATATCAGCCGGGAAGAAAACGGTAAAATAGCATTAGCAGGACCCTCCACAAACATCATCCTAGCAATACTCTTCCTACTTTTAGCATCATACACACCAAGCATACTAGTAACCTTAGGATCTGCTGTTAATAGTTTCATCGCATTCTTTAACCTTATACCATTCAGTGTATTAGATGGGGCGAAGATTATACGCTGGAATCCAATAGTATGGATCCTAGCCATGTTAACAGCACTCGCACTCACATTTGAAAGCTTCTTCATATTATAGAGTGATAAAAATGTTCTCTGATGTACCTGTAAAATATATTGGCTGCACACACCGGGCAAGGAACCCCTCAGAGACCATCAGATGGATCCAAGAGAAACTGCAAATGATAGGTGTCACAAGGATAACAGAAATAACACACCTTGACAGGATAGGGATACCAGTATATTCTGCTATAAGACCAACTGCAGAAGATGGTGCTGTGAGCATATACGCTGGTAAAGGAGCTACAAGATCCCAGGCCAAGGCTTCTGCGATGATGGAGGCATTCGAAAGGTACTCAGCAGAGAAAAAAAGTGCGGATTCCAAGAAGTCTGTTAGAGCCCGAGTAGATGAGATAGGTGAACATATAGACCTTGAAAGTCTTATATTGCCCCAGGGTAGTGATGTTGATGGAGAAATTGAATGGGTGAAAGCAAAAAACCTCAAAGATGAAAAGGAGGTTCAAGTCCCGGCAAACGCTGTTTACCATCCATACAATCCACCTGGAGAATGTATAAGCCTTTTCAGGTCAAATACTAATGGTCTTGCTTCTGGGAATGCTATTGAAGAAGCTATATTCCATGGGCTTATGGAATTGATAGAAAGAGATGCTTGGAGCATGTTCGAGGCTAAAAGGGGTCCTAAAAGGGAGATAAACTGTCAGGATGTTGATAATAAGATTATAGTGGAATTATTGAAAAAGTTTGAGGATGCTAAGATTGATATAACCCTTATAGACCTTACGAGTGATATTAGGATACCGACTATTGCCGCAGTAGCCGATGATGTTCTCTTGAAGGATCCTGCTCTACTAAGTATAGGTGTTGGGACTCACCTAGACCCTGAAGTGGCGGTTATAAGGGCGCTTACAGAAGTGGCTCAGAGTAGGGCGACACAGATACATGGGACGCGAGAAGATACAGTTAGGGCAATTTTCATGAGGAAGGCTGGATACAAGCGGATGAAGAGAATTAATAGGCACTGGTTTGGCGAACCTGAAGAGATAATAGAATTGGATGAGATGAAAAATAGGTCAAAGACAACTTTCAAGGATGACATTGATGTCACCCTTAAGGAATTGAAGAGGTGTGGATTTTCCGATGTATTCATGGTTGATCTTACACGCGAAGTGGAAATACCTGTGGTTAGGGTTATAGTACCTGGATTGGAAGTATTTGCTGTTGATAGCAGTCGTATAGGGGATAGGATCAAATATGAAACGGGTAATCGTCTTCACGGGTCCGTCCCTACATCCTAGAGAAGCTTCAAGGATTTTAAAAGCTGAATATCATCCTCCTGTAGGGCGGGGGGATGTTTCAAGGTTTATTAGGGAGACTGTTGATGTTATTGCAATAATAGATGGAGTATTCCATCAAGAGCCTGCAGTCGCCCATAAGGAGATAATAGAAGCGCTTAAAAGGGATGTGAAAGTGGTTGGTGGGGCTAGTATGGGGGCTCTACGCGCCTCAGAACTTGATAATCTTGGAATGATAGGTATAGGATATGTTTATAGGAAATATAAGGATGGGAGTATAGAATCAGATGACGATGTTGCAGTGGCCTTTGATCCCAAAACCCTAGAGCCACTATCAGATTCACTTGTAAGTATCAGATACAATTTCAAAAGGGCATATAAACGTGGTATAATATCAAAGGGAGAACTAGAAAATCTTATAAAAACTGCGAAATCGATATTTTATCCCAAAAGGACGTATGAGAGGATCTATAATAAATCTAATCTAGATCCAGGAAGCCTTAAAGGTTTGAGGGAATTTATAGAAAGTGAAGGTGTTGACATAAAAAAGGAGGATGCCATCAAGGTTCTAGAATATGTAAAGGAGAATCTCTTGTGAGTTTAACATCTCAAATGGAACTTCAAACAAAAATTAGACGAATCAATGACATCTTAAAGGATAAAAGGGTGATAATAGCATTCTCAGGGGGTTCGGACAGCACACTATTGGCTAAAATAGCTTCAAAGGTCTCAAAAGAAGCCATGGCCGTAACCATAGACACTGGGACATTACCAGAGGATTTTATAGAAAATGTGAAGGGTATAGCCTCTAAACTAAGAATCTCACATAGGATCATTAAAGAAAACCTCCTTGAAGATGAAAATTTCAGAAAAAACCCATATCATAAGTGTTTCATTTGCAAAGATCGGATGTACAGTCTCCTAGAATCTATAGCTGAAAAGGAAGGGTTTGATATTATAGTGGATGGGACGAATATAACAGACATCCTCGAAGATAGGCCAGGGATGATAGCAAATTATAAAAGAAAGATAAGAAGTCCACTATTGGAAGCTAAAGTAACAGAAGACGATGTTAGAGAATACCTAAAAAGAGAGAATATAATATACTATCCAAACACTACATGCCTTGCAACTAGGATAAAAGGGCCAATAACCATAGAAAAGATTAATAGGATATCCTATGCTGAGAATCTTATAAAGGATCTTACAGGTCTCCAAATTGTTAGGGTTAGAGACTTTGACGGGACTGCGGTAATCCAAACAGATGATATAAGTAAAATACTGGACATGAAACTTTTAGAATATATTAAAGACAAATTTAAATTAGCAGGTTTTAAGAGAGTCCATATAGATATAGGAGGCTATCATAAAAAAAGAGGGGAGCTTATAAAATCTAAAAAAGGTGATGAGACAATATATAAGTTGAAACTTCCTTATCCCATTGATATTGAAAAAACATGTGCTAACCTCAATATTAGATGTTCTTTAGATACTATAAAGGTTAGAATAGGTGATGGTATAGTTAAGATTTCAGAGGATGGTAATGTAACCATTGAGAAAATCCATGACAGAAAAGAGGTTGAAAGGATTCTACTAGCGATTCTAGTCTCTATAAGGAGGCTGGGAAACTATAGCACAGTTTGAATGTCTTCATCCACTTTCCTTCTGAAACTGGATATTTTACGCGCGAAACTCCTCTTATCTTCTCCTTGGAGTATGAGGTCTCCAAGGACATGGAATTCAAGATCATCTGCTTGTATGTTGTTGAATATTATCTCTATGTAATTTGCCTCCTCGAGTGAATCATTAGCTATTATACGATATTCTATTGTAAGATCCTCATGTTCTATAACATCATTTATTATCCTCTTGAGTAAGAGTTCCATCACTTCGAGGAATGTTTCAATGTATGGTAGTCTGTTCCACCAACAATATCCCCATAAAACCTTTAACTGAATTTCACTAATTGACACTTCACCCCCATTTTTCGCGGCGAATGTTATAACATCTTTCAAAGCTTTTATTCGTAGGGTGCGTTTATTCATTTAAATCAACTAGAGCTTTTATGAGATCTTGGGCTCTTAACAATCCTACTAGTTCGCCTTCAAAGTCTATGACGGGGATTTGTTCGATTTTAAATTTTCTCATTTTTTTGGCGCAATCGCTTACACTTGTGGTGTTTGTGACTGTGATTGGTTCTGTTGTGGCAACATCCCTCACTTCTTTATCTGAAAATTTGAGTTGATTTTTTATAACATAGAGAACATTTTTACTATCCCAGGTCCATCTATCTCCTTCGGTGCCTACTGAAGTGTTATGGACTGTTCTCTCAGAGACTACCTCGCTTTCATTTATAAAGTCCGTTTCTGTGAGTATCCCTGAGAGTTTTGCTTCATTGTTGATGGTGAGTAGAACCTTTAATTTGAAATATCTCATGATTTCAAATGCTATGTTAAGGGGTGTTCTATCCCATGTGGTGGGTATGTTCATTATCATATAATCGTTGACTGGAGCGTCTATACTCATTTCTGCCAGTGCACGGGATACTATATCATAGGCTGTGATTATACCCACTAGTTTGTCATCTTCAACTATGGGTATCCTTCTTATATTATTTTTTATCATCTTGGATGCTACTAATTCTACTCCGTCTTCCGGGGAAGCCACAACCGGATCCCTTGTCATTATAAGGGCTATCTGCTCTTCATCCGGGTTTTCAATAATATCTGAACGTGTTATGATACCTATAAGTTTATTGGTACCCTCTTTCACAACTGGCAACCCTGAAACGTTCTTTTTCCTCATTATATCCAGTGCTTGGGTTCGGTTTCCCGGAACTTTCACATAGTATATTTCCTTTGACATTATGTCCTTTGCTAACATTATTAACACCCGCTTGGAAAACTAGCTGGGAAAAAATCTAATGGACTACCAATACTGAGCATTTCGCAGATCTTACAACCTTTTCTGTCACACTCCCAAGAAGAAATCTGTCAAGGCCGTGTTTGCCTGACGTTCCCATCACAACAAGATCTATACCTTCCTTTTCTATCATCTTTAGGATGGAATCTGCGGGGGAGCCTTCATCTGTTTTTAGTGTGAGTTTAATATCATGGCCTGATTCTTCAACAAGCTTTTTTATTTTGTCGAGGGAATGCGAAGCCTCTTCTTCTAGGACTTCCTTGATACGTATTATAAGGTCGTCAGCTGGCAAGCCTATGAGTGTGGATGTTTCCATGACAGTTAATGCTATTATCTCCGCGCCACTTTCTTTAGCTATCCATATTGCATGTTCAGCTGCCTTGTTGGCATATTCAGAGCCGTCAGTGGGTAGGAGAATTTTTTTGTACATAAGTTCACCTCTCAACTATTCTACCTTTTATTATCACATATCTTATATTTTTCGATTGACTTCTATTAATAAGTGAGAGATATGGGTTTTTGGATAGGGATTCGGCTATTATAATATCTGCCTGGAAACCTTCACTTATGCATCCTATCTTGTGGCCAGTGAATCTGTGCATGTTAATTGTTGCCATCTTCAGAACATCCCTAGGATGGAAGTATCCCCTGTTATAGGCTCTTGTAACCTTTAATGTGTATTCCATCTCCCTTAACATGTCAGGTGCATTAAACATTACATTATCGGTTCCTAGAAGTATATTGGCATTTTTGTGGATTTCTGCTATGGGTGGTATTCCTGTTGATAGCATTCCATTTGATCTTGGACAGGCCACTATGTTAGTAGCATTTTCTGAGAGTAGCTGAAGATCTCCTGAGACGGGGTTGGTTAAATGTACAAGTAGATGGAAGCCTGCTTTTATAGCCCTTTCCACTTCACTTTTACCAGTTTTCTCTATTGAAAGTTTCTGGGCCTTGGTGGTTTCAGCCACGTGGATCGAAGCTATTTTATCCCTCTTTTCGCACTCATCGACTATTATCTTAGCGGTTTCATCGCTTATTTCCCCGAATCCACTCGGCCCTATCCCATCAGCGAATTTGAGAAGTTTTTTTATCCTATTTTTCAATTTTATCGTGTCTGGGTTTTCTTCGAGGAAAATGGGATCTCTTCCCAATATTATAGGGTTTATGGGAGAATCTTTTAAGGCGTTTTTAAGTAGTTTTATGCCTTTTATTCCTCCTTCTCTATAGTCTATGAAGGTTGTGGTGCCTGTGGATATCATCTCTATAATGGAATCTTTAATAGATTCTATGATCTCATCATCCTCTGCAACTTGAAGCATTTTGTGTTTCAGGCCATTTGGGGGTTTCACTATCTCATCTATATTTTTACCGTCACCTACATCCTTTAAGATGCTGTCTGCAATGTGTACATGTGCGTTTATAAATCCGGGGGCTATGATACATCCCTTTGCATCTATTTTATGATCTGATGGGATTTTTTCCCGGCTTATCTCTATTATTTTATCATCTTCTATTGCGATGTTCACTCTTTCAGGTTTTAAGTTCAAACCCTTTAGTACAATACCATTTTCAATAACAAGCATTTTAAATCCAACCTAAAGGATCCCCCCCCACATATTCTGTTTGTATCATCAGCAACCCGAATAATAGATCGTTAAATCTTTTGCTCTTATAAGTGGTATTCGTTGAGGGATTTGACTGTTATTTTACCCATTTTAACGGCTTCAATCGCGTTTAGAGCCGCTCTTGCACCTGCTAATGTTGTGACATATGGTATTCCTAATTCTATGGCCATTCTCCTTATGATGTATCCATCATCTGCTGATTGTTTACCAGCTGGCGTGTTTATTATGAGTTTCACTTCACCGGCGAGTATAGCATCTTTTATGTTAGGGGAACCTTCACTCACCTTATTTATAACTTCAACGTTTGAGATGTTTTTCACGGCCTCTGCAGTGCCTCGAGTCCCTATAACCTTAAATCCTAGTTCCTCCGCTTTTTTCACTATATCTGCTATTTTGCTTTTGTCAGGGTCTTTGACGCTTATGAAGATCTTTCCTTCTTTTGGTAGTTCCATGTTAGCTGAAAGTTGTGACTTATAATATGCAAGGCCAAAGTTTTCATCGATGCCCATGCTTTCACCTGTAGATTTCATTTCTGGTCCGAGCACTGAATCTGCTCCAGGGAGTTTGATGAATGGGAATATTGATTCTTTAACTGCTACATGGTCTATTTCTTTTTCTGATGTTAGGCCTAGTGATGATAGTTTTTTTCCTAGCATTAGTTTTGCGGCGATTTTTGCTAGTGGCACTCCTGTTGCTTTGCTTACAAATGGTACTGTTCTGCTTGCTCGGGGGTTGGCTTCGAGTATGTAAACTGGGGGGTCTTCGGTGGGTTTGACGGCATATTGTATGTTTATTAATCCTACGACTTTGAGTTCTAGTGCGAGTTTTCGTGTGTAGTCTTTTATGATTTCTATTATGTTTTCTGGGATTGTTTGTGGTGGTATGACGCATGCTGAGTCTCCTGAGTGTACTCCTGCTTCTTCGATGTGTTCCATGATACCTCCAATGTAGACTTCTTCGCCGTCGCATACTGCGTCAACGTCAACTTCTATGGCATCTTCTAGAAATTTGTCGACAAGGATTGGATGTTTCGGGGAGACTCTTACAGCTTCTTCCATATATTCTTCGAGTTCTTTTTCGTCGTAGACTATTTCCATGGCTCTTCCACCAAGTACATATGATGGTCTTACGAGTACTGGGTATCCTATTTTTTCTGCGACGCGTCTTGCATCCTCGAATGATTTTGCTATGCCATATTGTGCTTGTGGTATTTTAAGCTTTTCAAGGACTTTAGTGAATCTTTCACGGTCTTCGACTTTGTCTATGCTCTCATGTGGAGTTCCAAGTATCCTGATTCCTTCTTCTGCGAGTGGAACTGCTAGGTTGATTGATGTTTGGCCGCCGAATTGGACCACGACTCCGTCTGGTTTTTCTTTGTCTATTATGGATAGCACGTCTTCGAGTGTTAGTGGTTCAAAGTATAGTTTGTCTGATATGTCATAGTCTGTACTTACTGTTTCTGGGTTGTTGTTTACCATTATTGTTTCGAATCCTTCGTCTCTGAATGCCATTGTTGCATGCACACAACAATAGTCGAATTCTATGCCCTGGCCTATCCTTATGGGTCCTGATCCGATTATTAGGACTTTTGGTTTTTTTGAGACTTCCACTTCATCTTCCATGTCATAGGATCCGTAATAGTATGGTGTTTTTGCTTCGAATTCGGCCGCGCATGTGTCAACCATCTTATATACTGTTTTTATCTTGTTTTTTATTCTTAGTCTGCGTATGTCCTTCTCTTTTAAACCTGTAAGTTGGGCTATTTTTTTGTCTGAAAAGCCCATGCTTTTGGCTTTCTTTAACTTTTTAGGGTTTATTTTATCTTTTTTTAGGGATTTTTCAAACTTTATTATTTCAAGTATCTTGTAAAGGAAGAATTTGTCGATTTTTGTAAGTTCATAGACTTTGTCTATGCTCATACCATTTTTTAGGGCGGTGTAGACTTGGAATAGTCTTTCATCTGTTGGATTGGCAAGATCACTAGGCGTGAATGGAGTCTCTTCAAAGCCATGTTTTCCAATGTCTAGGGATCTTATAGCTTTATGGAGTGATTCTTCCATTGTCCTGCCGATGGCCATGACTTCGCCTGTGGATTTCATCTGGACTCCGATTCTTCTGTCTATTTCTCTAAATTTGTCGAATGGCCAGCGGGGTATTTTAGTCACTACATAGTCTATGCTTGGTTCGAATGATGCTGGTGTTTCTTTTGTGATGTCATTTTGTATTTCGTCGAGTGTTAAACCTATAGCTATTTTTGCGGCTATTTTGGCTATGGGGTATCCTGTTGCCTTGGATGCGAGTGCGCTGCTCCTACTCACTCGTGGGTTCACTTCTATAACTTTATATTCCCCTGTTTCAGGGTGTACTGCGAATTGTATGTTGCATCCTCCCTCGATTTTAAGGGCTCTTATTATCTTTAAGGATGCGTCTCTGAGTTTCTGGTTTTCCTCGTCGCTTAGTGTCTGTGCGGGTGCAACAACTATGCTTTCACCTGTATGTATACCCATAGGGTCTACGTTTTCCATGTTACAGACTATTATACAAGTGTCCTTTTTGTCTCGCATAACCTCATATTCGAATTCTTTCCAGCCTAGGACTGATTGGTCTATGAGCACCTGGTTTATGAAGCTCATTTCAAGGCCTCTTGTAACCACTTCCTTGAGTTCTTCTGGGTTGTGTGCAACACCTCCACCTGTGCCTCCTAGTGTGAATGCTGGTCTTACGATAACAGGGTATCCTATTTCTTTCACTGCTTTTAGGGCGTCTTTCACTGATTCAACAGCTTTTGCCTTGGGTACTGGTTCGTTAAGTTTTTTCATGAGGTTGTCGAAAAGGTCTCTGTCTTCAACGTTTCTTATTGTTTCAATGGATGAGCCTATAACTTTGACATTTTTTAGGGCTCCTATCTGTGCTAGTCCAGTTGCGACATTTAGGCCGGTTTGACCCCCCATGGTTGGGAGTAAGGCGTCTGGTTTTTCTCTTTTTATGATTTTGGCCACTATTTCTGGTGTTAATGGTTCGATGTAGATTTTATCTGCCATGTCCATGTCTGTTTGGATGGTTGCAGGGTTTGAGTTGACTAGTATGGTTTTAACACCTTCTTCTCTCAGTGCTTTGCATGCTTGGGAGCCTGAGTAGTCGAATTCTGCTGCTTGTCCTATTTGGATCGGCCCCGAACCTATTATGAGTACTTTTTTTATGTTTTTATCCCGCGGCATTGATGATCCCTTTTTTTAGTATTCTTTCATTATTTTAACGAATTTATCGAAGATGTTGTATGTGTCGTGTGGTCCTGGTCCAGCTTCTGGATGGTATTGGACGCTTATGATGGGGAGTTCTCTGTGTTTTATGCCTTCTACTGTCCCGTCGTTGAGGTTTAGGTGGGTTATCTTGATTTTGTCTTTGTCTATTGATTTGGGGTCTATTGCAAAGCCGTGGTTTTGTGATGTTATGGCGACGTTGCCTGTTTCAAGGTCTTTGACTGGTTGGTTGGCTCCTCTGTGTCCGAATTTCATCTTGTATATTTTCGCACCGAATGCTAGTCCTATTATCTGCTGGCCAAAACAGATCCCGAATATTGGCAGCCTCTCTGAAAGTTTTTTAACTGTTTCTCTAGTCTCTTTAACCCTTGTGGGGTCTCCAGGACCGTTTGATACTAGTATGGCGTCGGGGTCGTATTCTAGTATTTCCTTTGGGCTTGTGTTATATGGTAGGAGCGCCACGCCAACGTTTCTTTCCAGGAAACCTTTTATGATGTTGTTTTTTGCCCCGCAGTCTATTATAGCGATTCTTTCATTGTATTCTTCATGGAGGATCCTCGGTTCTTTGACTGAGACTTTATCTACAAGGTCTAATTCGCGTATGTCGGGTTGTTCCCTTGCCAATTTTAAAATTTCATCATCATCAATTTCCTCGGTTGCCAGAGCCCCTTTCATGGTCCCCTTTTCCCTTATTTTTATTGTTAGGGCTCTTGTGTCAACACCACTTATACCTGGAATCTCATATTCTTCCAGGAAATCTGAGAGGGTTTTTTCCATCATGTGATGTGATGGTCTTTGACATTGTTCTCTTACAATAAGACCTTCTGCTTTTATACCATCTGACTGGTACCATCTAGTTGAGATGCCATAATTTCCTTGTAAGGGGTATGTTAGCATTAGAATCTGGCCTTTATAGGAGGGGTCTGTGAGTGCTTCAACATAGCCTGTCATACCAGTTGCGAAGACGACTTCACCACTTTTCACTGTTTCAAATCCGAAGCCCTCCCCCCTGAGTAAAGTTCCATCCTCTAGGGCAAGTTTAGCTTCTTTAACCATTAAACCACCAATTTATAGTTCTTTTTTCATCACCACTGCATCGTCACCATTCTCATAGTATTGGGGTATCCTATTTTCTTCTTTAAACCCTAGGCTCTTATAAAATTTTATAGCCCCTTTATTTTTCGCTCTAACCTCTAATTTCACCTTTTCGATACCAAACTTTTTGAAGATGTCTAGGGCTGTCTGGACAAGTTGTGTTCCGAATTTTCTGCGACGATATTTTTTATCAACTGCCAAGGAGATGATATGTCCCTCATCCTCAAATCTTATCCAAAATATAATATATCCTACAACCATATTATTTTCTTGGGCAACGAGAAAACCAGCCCCTATATCATAAAGGTAGCGTAGAAGTTGTGGGGGATATGGATCATCAAAGGACATCATCTCGATTTCCACCACCCTCTTAAGATCTCTTAGTCTGAATTCCCTCACAATCATTTTACTTGTCCCCGTGATAACAATGTGGAAAGATCTTGCATCCTATATAATACAAGAATGCAAACCCTATGATAAGGTTGTGGAGGTAGCTGTTGGCAGATTCTTTAAAGTTGCAGAGTATCTTCAGAAACATTCAATGATTGATCTGATCCTAACAGATATTAAACCTTCCCATCCCAATATAATAGCGGATGATATCACAAAACCCAACTTAGAAATATATAAAGGTGCTAGTTTAATATATTCGATAAGACCCCCACTAGAGTTACATGAACACCTTATAAAAGTGGCTGTAAAAGTACAAGCTAAGCTTTTAATAAGACCCCTCAGCACAGAACATCCAAATATAGACATGAAACTCGTAAATTATAAGAAAAGCTTCTTCTATGAATATAAACCAGAAAAGGTGAGAATATAGTGTCAGAGATTAGATGGGAGCTTATGGAAACCAACAAGGTCTTAGAGGAGCTTGGAACATCCAAGGATGGTTTAAGTTCAGATGAGGCTCTAAAACGCCTCTCAAAATATGGTGAAAATGAACTTGTTGAAGAGAAAAAGGAAGGACCCCTCAGATTATTCTTGAACCAGTTCATGGATGTTCTTATAATACTTCTAATCGTGGCAGCCCTAGCATCCTATGTGATAGGCGACTTCCTAGACTCCATGGTAATCTTATTTGTAGTGGTTGTAAATGCTATTATAGGTTTTATGCAGGAATATCGTGCCGAAAAGGCCATGGAAAAACTTAGGAATCTGATAGCTACTGAGGCTGTTGTGATACGTGATGGGGAAACGAAGAAGATACCTGCAAGTGAATTAACCATAGGCGACCTGGTAGTGATAGAAGAAGGAGACAATGTACCGGCAGATCTAAGGCTTATAGAAACCTCTGACCTTAGGATAGACGAGTCAATAATCACGGGAGAATCCATACCCGTCCATAAGATCCATGATGTGAGCGATAAAGGGGATAATATCGCTTATATGGACTCAAATGTAGTCTCTGGTAGGGGTAAAGGTGTTGTGATAGCTGTTGGAATGGAAACATCTATAGGTAAAATCGCGGGGATGATACAAGAAGAGGAGGGTAAAACACCACTCCAAGAGAAAATAGCACGTCTAGGGAAAAGCCTTGGACTCATAGCAGTCATAGTATGTCTTATTGTTTTCATTCTCCAGTTTTTAAAAGGGATTAATATCGTTGAAACCTTCATGACCGCAGTTTCACTTGCAGTAGCCTCTGTACCAGAGGGACTCCCAGCAATCCTCACATTAACGCTTGCCCTAGGCATGCAAAGAATGGCAAGAAACAACGCAGTGATAAGAAAACTGCTCGCGGTAGAAACCCTTGGCTCTTGTACATTCATATGCACTGACAAGACAGGCACACTAACCCTCAACAAGATGAGAGTAAGAAAATCACTACTAACATCAGAAGAAGCTTTGAAGATCTGTGCACTTTGTAATAATGCAAGTTTTTCCAATGAAAAGATTATAGGGGATCCTACAGACGCCGCATTACTACTCTTTGCAAAGGATAAAGGCTACATAAGAGAAGAACTAGAACAGGAATATCCACGGCTAAAGGAGATACCCCTCGACAGTGAACGTAAAAGGATGAGCACTATACACTCCTCCAGTTCAGGCTATTATCTGTTCATTAAAGGAGCGCCAGAAATAATCCTAGAAAGAACAAGTTACATCAAAGAAAATGGTGAAATAAGAAGATTCACAGCCACCGATCTTAAATATTGGACAGAAAAATTGAATGAGATGACATCCAATGCACTTAGAGTGCTAGCACTAGCATATAAGCCGCTGGATGAAGTTTCTGATGATGGGGAGGATCCTGAGCAAGATCTTATCTTTGTCGGTTTTGTTGGCATGATGGACCCACCACGAAAGGAAGCTGCAGAGGCCATAGAAACTTGTAAAAAGGCCGGAATAAAAGTTGTGATGATAACAGGAGATCATAAGGATACCGCGATTGCAATCGCCAAAGAATTGAATCTAATAGATGATGGTAAGGCCATTACCGGTGAAGAACTAGACAAGCTTAGTGATGAAAAATTCGAATCCATGGTAGAGGATATAAGGGTCTATGCTCGGGTCTTCCCGCAACAGAAAGTTAGAATTGTTGAGACGCTCCAAAGTCGTGGTCATGTAGTTGCCATGACAGGTGACGGGGTTAACGACGCGCCAGCGCTTAAAAAGGCGGCTATAGGTGTTGCTATGGGTAGTGGTACTGATGTTGCCAAGGAATCATCTGACATGGTGCTCCAAGATGACAACTTCGCCACCATAGTAAGGGCCGTGAAGGAAGGACGCACAATATTCGATAATATAAGACGTTTTGTTAAATTCCAAGTTTCAACAAATGTCGGGGCCATACTCACCATAGTCTCGTCTTCTGTAATGAACATGCCATTACCATTTAATCCTATCCAGATTCTCTGGATAAACATTATAATGGACGGACCCCCAGCACAATCACTTGGAGTTGAACCTCCAGAAGAGGATGTGATGTCAAGGAAACCTGAAAGAGAGGATATACTCCCCCAAAGGAACCTTTTCAGGATAGTATTAGCTGGTATAGTCATGGCGATAGGCACTTTAGCCATTTACATGTACAAGTTGTCCACTGGGGATGATGGGGCGACTACAGTAGCATTCACAACATTTGTCATGTTCCAGATTTTCAACGTGTTTAATTGCAAATCACAGAGCGGATTTTCAAATAAACTACTCTTTTTAGCCATTGTAACATCCTTCATACTCCAATTATTTGTCGTTTACCTACCACCATTACAAGGCATATTCAGAACAGAACCCATCTCGATAATGGATTGGATATTGATAGTGTTGGTAGCATCACTCATATTGGTAAATGAGGCGATAATAAGATGGGTTGATGAGAGGAGAAAACAATGAACATCCTTGTGATGGCAGGAACCCATGATGCTGTTGAAATCATAAAAAAACTCAAAATGGGTGCTGATCATAGGATAATAGCAACTACAACAACTGATTATGGTGGTAGATTAGCTGAGGATGCTGGGGCGGATGAGGTGATAAAAGAAGCCCTTGATAAAGAAGGGCTAATCCAGGTTCTTAAAGTTGAAGATATTGACTTGATAATAGATGCAACCCATCCATTCGCCATAAAAGCCACTGAAAATGCGATTGAAGCCTCCAAGGAAACTTCAACATATTATATCCGGTTTGAGAGGCCGTCTATTGAGTTGAATGGGGATATCTTTAGGGTTGAATCTTTCAGGGAAGCTGGGTGTGTGGCAGCCAAGATCTTGAAGGAGAAGAATGGTAACATTTTACACCTTGCAGGTGTTTCGACAGTTAAGAATGTTATTGATGAGGTTGGAACAGAAAGGTTAGTGATCCGAGTTTTACCCCATCCTTCTTCCATAGAGGCTTGTCATAGGATGGGTATACCTGGTGAGAGGATAATAGCGATGCAAGGAACCTTTTCAAGGGCTCTTAATCGGGAGATCATGAAGGAATACAATGCAGGGGTTGTGATCACAAAAGAAAGCGGGGAAACAGGGGGTCTTCTAGAGAAGATAGGGGCTGCTAAGGATCTTAGAATCCCTGTGATAGTTGTGAACCGACCATACACAAGGAAATTAGATGATAAGATGGTATTCGATGATATAAGTGAACTTTTAGCATTTATTAGAAAAATGGTAGGATTTTAACAATGGAGCCTTCTTCGAGTATTTCAACATTTTTTGGGATTTTGATGTAACCATCTGCATCTGCAAGTGATGTTATAGCCCCTGAATCCTTTAATATGGGGTGTGCTTTCCCATCTTTAATTTTTACAAGGGCGTAATGCACTCTGCCTTTTGATGAGTGCAATCTCTGTGCAAGGGGAAGCTCCCTCACATATTTATACCTTAGGGATTTGCCTGAAAGTTCCATTAGATAAGGGCGTAAAAAGACGTTAAAGATTATGAGGGCGGATACAGGGAAACCTGGAAGGCCGAATACAAGCTTTTCATCAATTTTACCTATAAGGGTGGGTTTTCCGGGTTTTATGGAAATTCCGTGTATTATAACTTCGCCAATGTTATCTATGATGTCTCTGAGTATGTCACCGGCTCCGGCTGATGTTCCACCAGAAGTTATAAGTATATCACATTCTCTAATGCTTGATTGGATGGCTTTTTGGAGTTCTCTGTGATCATCTTTTACTATGCCGAGGATTTTTGGTTTGCATCCGCAGTTTTTAACTGCAGCTGCGATACTGTGAGAATTTGAATCGAAGATTTTACCGGGATTCCAATCATCTGAGGGTTCGATTAGTTCATTTCCAGTTGAGAGTATACCTATTTTTAATTTGGTTATTACAGGCACTTTTGTTATGCCGGCGGCGCTTAGCGCTCCAATTTTTTCTGGTGAGAGTAGGGCTCCTTTTTTGGATATGGTATCATTTTTTGATATGTCTGATCCCTTTAATGCGATATGTTGGTTTGGGTATGCGCTTTTATAAATTAGGATTTTATCTCCTTCTTCTTCGGTATATTCAACCATGATTATTGCATCCGCACCTTCGGGTACTGGGGCTCCTGTGCTTATCCGTGAACAGTATCCTCTCCTGATCTTTTTTCGCGGAATGGAACCGGCCTCTATGGTTTCGATACATTCTAGGATCTTTGGATTGTCTTCAGAAGCTTTAAAGGTGTCTTCTGCCCTCACAGCATACCCGTCTCTTGATGCTCTGTTAAATGGTGGTAAATCAATTGGACTTTTCACATCCTGGGCCAGGATCCTCCCATATGCATCTTCTAGTTCCACTTCTTCTATTTTTGGTGGTTGATAAATTTCCTTGAAGAGATTGTTAATTATTTTATGGGCGGTTGATATGTCTATAAGATTCAGGAATTCGCGACCCATCCCTTAGATCCCTCCTATTTTCCTTAAGATTTTATATGATTTTTGAATCTCTTATCTTTTAGGATGTCTGGGTGATTTTGTAACCTTCAATTATTTATATTATGTTATAGAAAAATATTATATCGCCTTTTTCTAATTGAGATTTATAATATGAGAGGAGGAGATTATTTGGGTAACACAGAAGAAGTTAGAAGAGTGAGGATACCTAGGAAAGGTGAAATACCTGGGATTGTTGAACAGATACTAGGTCATGGAAAGTTGAAAGTTATATGTAGTGATGGTAAGACTCGCCTGGGGCGCATACCTGGTAAGATGAAAAAGAGGATATGGATCAGGGAGGGTGATGTTGTACTGGTAAAACCATGGGCGTTTCAAAGTGATGAAAAGGCTGACATAGTATGGAGGTATACGCGCACTGAGGCTAATTGGCTTGAGAGAAGAGGTTACCTGAACCTATAGAGAAGATGATCACATTGTCCGCGGACAAGAAGGATAAAACCTTCCATGAGATTGATTCTGCCTTGGAGAGGGTGAAATCCGAGAAGAGACTCAAGGGTGTGGAGGATAGGCGTGTTGCAAGTGAAGTTTTCGATAAAAGAACCCTTGAAGTCCTTTATAAATTGTCAAATACTGGTTATCTATCTATTCTTGATGGTGTTATAAGCACTGGTAAGGAAGCTAACGTATTCAAGGGCTTGGATGATCATGATGATTTTGTTGCTGTTAAAATTTATCGCATCGCCACCTCTGATTTCAAGAAAATGCAATATTACATCCAGGGAGATCCCCGTTTTAAGGTTAAAATGAGCAACAAGAGACAGGTAGTCCATGCATGGGTGAACAAGGAATTCAGGAACCTTAAAAGGGCATATGAGAGTGGTGTTAGGGTTCCTCGGCCATTTGTTTCAAGGGAGAATGTTCTTATAATGGAGTTTATAGGTGATAGTGAAGGTAATCCTGCGCCAACACTAAAGGAGGCTCCACCTCTCCATCCTAGGAAAATGTTCGATAAGATAGTATATTATATGAGACTTTTATATAAGATGGCTAGGTTGGTCCATGGGGATCTATCAGCATTTAATATCCTTAACTTTGAGGAAGAACCAGTTATTATTGATATTTCACAGGCTGTTGTACTGGATCATCCCATTGCTGAGGAATTGCTTGAAAGGGATGCTAGGAATATTAGTAGAGATTTTAAACGTTTTGGTGTTTCATCAACTCCCCAGGAGATCCTGGAGAAAATAATGGATTAAACCACCCATTTTGAGGGGGTGTGTGTTCTGATGCCAGCAGAAGAGTACCTGAAAATCCCAAGAGAAAGGATAGGAGTTCTTATTGGGAAAAGAGGAGAAACTAAAGAGCGTATAGAAAGTTTAACCCAGACTAGGCTTAAAATTGACAGCGAAACCGGGGCGGTGGTTATAATACCCGAAGAGAAGGTTGATGACCCCCTTTCTCCCTTGAAGGCGCGTAACATTGTCAAAGCCATAGGAAGAGGTTTCAATCCAGAGATTGCAATGCGCCTAATCCATGATAACATAACACTTGATATCATAAACATACCAGACTATGTTGGCAAGTCTAAGAAGGCCATAGCAAGACAAAAAGGGAGGATAATAGGACGTGGTGGTATAACACGTCAAATAATCCATGACATGACCGGTGTTGAAATTTCAATTTATGGTAAGACTGTTGCCATGATCGGAGAGTTCGAAAATCTTATGATTGCAAGAGAAGCCGTTGAAATGCTCCTGAAAGGGGCTAGACACAAGTCTGTATACTCATTCCTCGAAAAAAAGAAACAAGAACTAGAAATGAAAGAATTTGAAAAGAGGATTAATATAAAATAAAATTAACATAGAACCCCATATTCTCTTGAAAGGATTCTTTAAGATACTCTAAAAATATCCCCAAAAAATATCATCCTATAACCATTTGGTATATATGGAACAAATGATAAACATAAAAGTAAGTAAATAATCTTAAAAATTTGAAGGGAGGCTACTTTTTGGAGAGACAAGCAGGAGAATTATTTGAAGAATTCCAAGAACTCACAGCATCAGAATTCTTCCGTAAAAACAGGCAAATGTTAGGTTTCTCTGGTAAGATAAGATCCCTTACCATGGTATTCCATGAACTGATAACAAACAGCCTCGACGCCGCCGAAGAGGCAGGCATACTCCCAGATATAAAAATAAAACTAAAGAGGATTGGTAAAGACCACTACATCCTAGATCACCAGGACAACGGCCCTGGCATACCAGAAGACTACATACCAAAGGTCTTCTGCACAATGTTCGCAGGCTCCAAATTCAGAAACATCCAATCAAGGGGACAGCAAGGCCTCGGATGCAGTGGCTGCGTACTACTCTCCCAGATGACAACAGGAAAACCAGCCACCATAACATCAGCATACAAAGAAGACGGCGAACTCAAAGGCGTGAAAATGTCCCTAAAAATGGACGTGAAAAAGAACAAGGGATTAGTCCTCGAAAAAGAGGAAATCGACGTTGAAAACACTGGAGTATGCGTCCAACTCCATTTCAAAGACGTCTCATATTCACTCTCAGAACAGGGAGCCTACGAATACATCAGAAGAACAATAATAGGAAACCCACACGCCCAGATAACATTCTCAGATCCAACAGGAAGAAAATACATATTTAAAAGGGCATCCAATGTCATACCCCCACTACCAAAAGAAATACTCCCCCACCCAAAGGGTATAACAGCAGACGACCTAATATTCATGGCAAAACACACCGACAAAAGACGCTTCAGAAGCCTCCTTACAAGTTCACTATCTAGAATGTCCACAAAAAAAGTCAGAGAACTCGAAGAACTGACAAAAATAGACTTTAACAAAAGACCAAGGGACATGACATGGGAAGAAGCCGAAGAAATAGTTGAAGCCTTCAAAAAAATGGACTTCATGGCCCCACCAACCAATGGACTCATACCAATAGGAAAAGACCAAATAGAAAAAGGTATGAGAGAAATATTAAACCCAGAATTCGTGGCAGCAATCACAAGAAGACCCCTAACCTACCGAGGAGGCATACCATTCATCATAGAGGCAGCCGTCGCATATGGAGGTAAAGCAGGCAGACTAGTCGGAGAACAGAGAAAAACCGAGATAATGAGATTTGCCAACAGAGTACCCCTCACATTCGACCAGGGAAGCTGCGCACTAACCGAGGGCGTGAAAAGTCTGGACTGGAAAAGATATGGTATAAGAGACTTTGAAAACGCCCCACTCACAATATTCGTTAATATAGTGTCGACAAACGTCCCATACCTTTCCACAGGCAAACAAAGCATAGCCCCAGAACCCGAAATCCTCCAGGAGATAAGACAAGCCACAATGCAAGTAGCCCGCAAACTACAAAAACATATAAGGGCCAAGAAAGCTGCTAAAGAAGAAGCCAAAAGAGCCAAAGTCTTTGAAAGTTACGTTCCTGTTATAATGAGGGAAGCAGCGCTCCTAGCAGAACAAGAACTGCCAGATTATAAACCCCTACTCGAAAAGGTGACGAGAAAAGCAAAGGCCGAACTCCTAGGTGAACCAGATGATGAATAGAAGAGAAATAGCACTAGAAAAACTCAAAAGTCTAGGTGAGATGATAATAGAGGATGTTGCACAGGGCAAAGTGCCAATGATAAAAGTACCCTCAAGGAGCACATCCAATATCATATATGATGATAAAAAGCGCCACTATATCCTCGGCGATAAATATGGTATAAGATCCATGGGGAATGTTAAACAGATAAAAAAGATAGCCCAAATGTTATACATAGCCAACTTCTGCAAAGATCTTGTCAAGAGAAACAAAACAGCAACCCTAAGGGAACTATATTATGTGTCAGAAGGTTGGGATGTTGACTTCACAGACCAGCAAGAATCCAATATCATAGGAGAAGACCTTGAAGTCACCCTGGGAATGACCAGAGAAGACCTCGGATTACTACCAGAAGAAGATGGAGCAGCAGTATACGGCGAATTAACAGTCAGAGAAGGTGACATCGAAATAAATGCTTTAAAGGCTGGTAAATCAGGTTACACCATACCACCAACCATTGATGAGGTGGAATTCGTCGACCATGACGTTGAAAGGGTTATAGCAGTCGAAACCATGGGTATGTACCATCGTCTAGTCCAAGAGAAAGCCTATAAAAAATTTGATTCCCTCATCGTGGGATTGAAGGGCCAAGCAGCAAGGGCGACAAGAAGATTCCTTAAAAGGGTTAATGAGGAACTAAACCTTCCAATCTACATTTGCAACGACGGAGACCCCTGGGGATTCCACATAGCAATGGTTATAATATCAGGGAGCGCTAAACTAGCCCATGTAAACCATGAATTAGCCACTCCGGACGCCAGATTCCTCGGAGTGACCGCAACAGACATAATAAATTATGATCTTCCCACAGACCCCCTAAAGGATATTGACGTTCTAAGACTCAAAGAACTCCTACGCGACCCCCGCTACAAAGAAGATTTCTGGAAAATAGAAATCAAAAAAATGTTAAAGATAGGTAAAAAGGCCGAACAACAATCATTCTCCAAATATGGTCTCGAATATGTTGTCGACACTTACCTGCCGGAAAAATTGGATGAAATAGAAGCCTAAATTGAACCACACCCCCCCAAACATACAATGGGGGGGTTTCCTATCATTTCCCCCAAGGATTGAAATTTCTAGGAGCTTCGCGGCTCTCCCCAATTGCTTTTTCTGCATAAAGGAGTAAAATATGTGTATTGAAGCATTGGCAGCTTGAAATTATTAATTTAAATCGTACCCCCCAAGTTTCAAGAAGAGCGTCTTAGAAGCAAGATAAATAATTTACCCTTCAGAATCAAAAATAAAATCTTATATTAAATCAAGAACAGACATACCATCACACCACCCTAGGATGATATTGGGGGGGTTATGGGAGGCTATATAATGGTATCTGTAGCTATAAACGGATATGGGACTATAGGTAAAAGAGTGGCGGATGCAGTGTCCGCCCAGAAGGATATGAAGGTAGTGGGTGTGAGCAAGACAAAGCCAGACTTCGAGGCCAGAATGGCCCTTGAGAAGGGATACGACCTCTACATAAGCATACCTGAAAGAGAAAAACTCTTCAAAGAAGCAGGTTTTGAAATCAGCGGCACAGTCGAGGACATGATAGAAGAAGCAGACATAATAGTAGATGCAACCCCTGAGGGTATAGGAGCCAAAAACCTTAAAACATACAAGGAAAAGGGTATAAAAGCAATATTCCAGGGAGGGGAAAAACACGAAGATATTGGCCTATCATTTAATTCATTCGCGAACTATGATGATTCACTCGGCGCAGACTATACAAGGGTAGTATCATGCAACACCACAGGCCTCTGCCGTACACTTAAAATTGTAGATGATCTCTGCGGCATAAAAAAGGTCAGGGCAGTTATGGTGAGAAGAGCAGCAGACCCAGTCCAAGTAAAAAAGGGTCCTATTAATGCAATTGTACCAAATCCACCAACAGTACCATCACACCACGGCCCAGACCTCAAAACAGTTATGTACAATATAAACATTAATACCGTGGCTTTACTAGTCCCAACAACCTTAATGCATCAACACAATATCATGGTGGAACTCGAAGACCCTGTAGATGTGGATGAAATAAAAGAAGAAATCGACAAAACATCTAGGATCATGCTTGTAAAAGCGAGTGAGGGCCTCGGATCCACAGCAGAGATAATGGAATATGCAAGGGAGTTAGGCCGTCCACGTAACGACTTATATGAGATAGCTGTATGGGATGAATCATTGAACATAGTGGATGGTGAATTATATTATATGCAAGCCGTGCATCAGGAGGCTGATGCAGTCCCAGAGAGTGTGGATGCGATAAGAGCCCTCCTAGAACTGGAAGAAGATAATGAAAAGTCTATAGAGAAGACTAATAAGGCTATGGGGATACTCTAAGGATCATGATGATAATATGCGGATAAGGTTGGGTCCAGCAGGCAAACCAGTTAATTATAGGGGAGATTCGGGTAAAGTTTGCAGTTATATACGGGCAATGGGCCTTGATGCCTATGAGTATCAGGCCACTTATGGTGTTAGGGTAAGTGAAAGTATCGCCGGGAGAATCAGAGAAGATTCTGATAGAAATGATGTTATAGTGTCGCTTCATGCACCTTATTATGTTAATCTTTCTTCTCCCAAGGATGATGTGCGTGAAAGATCCATTGAACGATTGGTTCAGGCAGTCCGGGCCGGGAACTGGATGGGAGCTTATAGGATAGTGTTCCATCCAGGATTCTATTCTGGTCAAAGCAGGGAAAAAGCCCTTAAAGTTTGTGAAGAGTCTATAGAGCAGCTTTTAGGAGAAATTGAAACCTTGAGGATTGATAATTTTTGTTTAGCGCCTGAGACTACTGGTAGAAGGTCCCAGGTTGGGAGTTTGTCTGAGATCATTGAGATTTGCCAGTCATTTGACAATTTCGAGCCAACAGTTGACTTCGCCCATATATATGCTCGGAGTGGTGGAAGTTTCAGAGAAGTTGAAGATTATATGAGAATACTTGACGCCCTAGAAGAGAACCTGGATATTGAGTATTTGCACTGTCACTACACTAGGATAGAATATACAGATAAGGGGGAGAAAAAGCATCATAGCCTAGATGAGAAGGGTTACGGGCCGCCGTTAAAACCCATACTTTATAGTCTCATTGAGAGGGGCTGGGATTATACTATAATATGTGAAACGCCCCACAGAGATCTTGATGCCCTCAAGATTAGGGAGATTTTAACCAGCTTATTGGATGGGAAAATATAATATATTAGTAGATCCTTTATCTATTATTAAAGAAAATTTATTCTTGGTGATGTGGTGAAATTTAGTAATATCGTCCATGATTCACAGACAACAGACAAAAAAACCTCTACTAAGAGCGTGAAACCGGATAAAGAAGCGAAACTAGTGGTCTTACAACCAATGGGATACCCTTTTGTTTGCAGTCTTATTGAAACGCCCAAGATAGAAGTGATAAACAAGGAACTTTTCGAATTATATGCAAGGGAGCAATGGGAGGGATTCATGGCAGCAGAAGGCTCATACTTGTTCGATCAGAGGATACTCCCAGATTATGCATTTAAGATTATAAGGGCCTATCCAGATAAGTCCAAGATTACAAGGAACACATCCATACTATTAATCGAAACAAGAAACATTGAAGATTTCCATGAAGTTCAAAGCAACATTAGAATGGATGATGTTATAGGACAAGAACATGCTAAGATGAAATGTAAAATTATAATGAAGTATCTTGAAGATCCTGAAAATTTCAATGAGTGGGCTCCAAGGAACGTATTATTCTATGGAACCCCCGGCACTGGTAAAACAATGCTGGCAAAATCCCTAGCCAATGAATTAGACGTTCCATTATATCTTATAAAAGCAACAAGCCTTATAGGAGACCACGTAGGGGATGGTGCCCGTCAAATCCATGAATTGTATGATCTGGCGTCAAAGACGGCCCCATCAGTCATATTCATAGATGAAATAGATGCAATAGGATTGGACAGAAAGTATCAGTCAATAAGGGGTGATGTGGCAGAGATAGTGAACTCCCTACTCACAGAAATGGATGGTATAAACGAAAACTATGGTGTGGTCACGATAGGAGCCACAAATAATCCATCATTACTCGACCATGCCCTCAGAAGCCGTTTTGAAGAAGAAATAGAGTTCACACTCCCCACAAAGGATGAAAGAAGAGAAATGATCCGAAAATACATAGATACAATGCCCCTAGAAGTGGATTACCCCATAGAAAAATTGGTGGAATTATCAAAGGGCATGTCAGGAAGAGATATAAAAGAGAAGATATTGAAAAATGCCCTTCATCAGGCCATAGCAGAGGACTCAGAGATCATAACAGCTAAACATATAGAAGATGTGATTAAGGGTAGCAAGAAACGGTCCAGAGAACCAAAGCACATGTTCGCATAGAATATAAACAGTTTTTTAATTAAATAGTTTTTCACAGGCCTTTATAAGTTCTTCATCGTCTTCTTCGGCGGCTTTGCGCAGCTTTGATATTATATCATGGAATATTTTATTTACTATGGATCTTGTGAGATCATCTATTATCTTTTCTTTATCTTCTAACTCGCCTAACATTTGCATTGCCTTTTCTGTTTCTCTTATCCGGATTTCTTCCATGCTTTTACGTATTTGTGATATGAGCGGTTCTACCTTTTTATATTTAAGTGAGTTGACTAAAAGCTCCAGTTCTTTTTCTATGATCTGTTCTGCTTTTCTAGCTTCATTTTCGCGTTTCCTGCGATTTTTTTCCGCTATACCTCTTAGGTCGTCAATGTTGAACAATCTTATCCCCAGTTCTCTGACTTTTTCTTCAATATCCCTTGGATTTGCTATATCTATCATTGTAACGGAATCCCGTCTTTCTATTGGTATGGCTTTTTCCACTCTTTCTCTGGTAAGAATATAATGTGGGGCTGCTGTTGCACTTATCACAACATCCGCATCTGATAGTGCTTCGTCTAATCTGTCGAATTGGATTGCGTATCCTCCAAGTTCCCTTGCAAGTCTAACCGCCCTATCATATGTTCTATTAGCGACTACAATGGCCTTTAATTGTTTTTCTGCGAGGGCTCTTGCAACTAGGGCGCCCATTTCTCCGGCTCCGATTACAAGGACTTTTTTACATTTCAGGTCTCCTTGCACTGATTCTGCGAGTTCAACTGCCGCAGAGCCTATTGAGACCGATCCCTTGTTTATTTTGGTTTTGTTGCGGATTATTTGCCCTACATGCACTGCTTTGTTGAATATCATGTCGAGTGTTGGGCCACATAACCCTCTCTTTAATGCTTCTAGTCTAGCATCTTTTATTTGGCCTAGTATTTGGTCTTCGCCTATTATCATTGATTCTAATCCTGATGCTAGTCTTAGGAGGTGTTTGAGTGCTTTTTTGTCTTCTTCGATGATGATGTTCGGATGGTTCATATCCTGAATCGGGTTTTTGAGTATGAGATAATGTTCTATTCTGTTGCATGTTTTGATGGGGATGTGTTCTTGTATGTTGTCTTTTAGTTGTTTTAGGATTTCTTCGAGTGTTTTATCTGCTTTTTCTATCTTTTCGATGTCTGCTATTTTATGGTCGACTCTGATATTAAGTATCAGTTAGGATACCCCCACAGTCTAGTAGGGAGTCCACATATTTTTTAGCCCCCTCTAGGTTTCCATGTTTTAGATGGTCTTGGATTTTATTATCTTTGCTTATTTTGTAGAGTATTTTGCGTCTTATCTTTTGATCAGGGATTGTTTTTTTAAGTTTGCGACGTGCATAATCTTGTAGTCTTATCTGGAGGATGTCCTGTTCTGTTATCACATCTTTTATTTTATCGCGTATGATGCGGGCCATTATAGGACTTTTACCCTTAGTTGATATGGATATATCCAGATCATCTGTAGAAAAGGTGATTGGGACGATGAGATTTCCCTCTTGGGGTTTATCTGCCCTGTTTAAGAGTTTTCCGTATGCTAGTGATGCTGCTTTTTCATTTAGGTTAGGGTCTCCGCTTGCAGTTATTATGATGTCAGCCCATTTGATCCACTTTTCCATTTCATTTAATGGCCGGTATTTGATGCCTATGTCTTTGAGGCGTTTTTGTATGTTATCTCCGCAGATTGTTACTTTGGCTCCGCTTTCATGGAATCTTATAGCTCTTCTGGTTGCCACTTCCCCTGAACCTAATATGAAAACTTTTTTATCATCTAATTTAAGGAGTATTGGGGTCCATGGCATTTTTTATCCCTGTTCGAGGGTCTTCATCCTGAGTATTTTCATTGCTGTTCTAAGGTCGTTTTTGGCTTGTAAGAGGGCTTCTCGCGCCTCATCCATGGGGACGTTGAATGCTTCTGCAAGTACTTTGATGTCTTTTTTGTCGATTATTTCTGCTCTTCCAACTAGTTTTTCGGCTAATTGTTTTTTGAGTTCCATGTATTCGTCGACTGTCATGTTGATTCTTTTCAAGACCATGTCTCTGAATGGGCAGGGTTTGGATGGTTTGCAGCACCATACTAGGGATCCGAAACAAGTGCCTTCACCTTCACCTAATCTTGTTTTTTTGGCGAATTCTTCTTTTATGTTCATGTATTCTTCTGGGGTTAAACCTGCATCTTCTAAGGCGTATAGTATTGGGCATGGTTTGATTGGTGGGCAGCAAAAAGCTAGTGCTCTTTTGTCTCCGCCTCTGCAAACGTGTGAAGGTGCATCGTCCCATCCCACTGGTAGTCCTCCTAGAAAAGTAAAAGTTTATTATTCTTCTGTTAGCATTTTTTCTTTTTCGGGTGGTGTGAGTTCTGTGACTATTTCTCTTGGATCTCCTGTTTTGATTATTTTACCGGCTCTCATTAGGGATGCTCTGTCACATACGTCGAGTACAAAATCCATGTCGTGTGATATTACGAGGAATGTCTGGTTTAATTCTTCTCTCGCCTTTATTATGGAATCTGCAACATGGACCCTTGTTATAGGATCCATGGTACCTGTAGGCTCGTCTAAGATAACTATCTTAGGTTCTTTGATGAGTACTTGTGCTATGGCGACCCTGTGACGTTCCCCACCACTTAATTCATCTGGGAATTTTTCTAATAGGCTATTTGCATATGTTTCGTCGAATCCCACAGCCTTTAGGACGTATAGTGCTTTCATTTTAGCGAATTCAGCTGGTAGTTCCAAGCTTATGGCTTCTGTGAGGTTGCCTAGGACTGTTCTGTGGGGGTATAGGCTGTATTCTTGGTGTAGTATGCCAAGGTATGGTGTTACTCTTCCACGTCCCAAGGGCCCTTTTTCTGTCATGTCAATCCAGTCATCTCCGAGTCTGACGCATACTTCTCCGCCGCTGGGTTCTGTTAAACCGAATAGTATTCTTGATAGGGTTGTTTTACCAGCTCCACTTAAGCCTACAACTCCGAATATTTCACCTTCATAGACTGTTAGGTCCACGCCATCAACTGCTTTTACAACCCCACGATCTATGGAATAATAGTGTTTTTTAACATTTCGCATGATTATTAGCGGTTCCGCAACCTCATACTCTTTTACTCTTTCCGGGACTGGTACTTGTTCCATGAATTTGGCCACTATATCCTCTGGGTCTCCTTCTTCTACTATTTCGCCTTTGTCGAGCCATATTAGGTGGTCTGAGAGATCTTTTATGACTTCTGGCCAGTGTGATGTTATGACCATTGTTATGCCTTTTTCTTTCACTCCTTCTATGAGTGCATCGTGTACGAGTTCTGCTGTTTTTGGGTCGAGTGTTCCTGTGGGTTCATCAGCTAGGAATATCATGGGGTCCTTTGCGAGTTGTCTTGCAAGCACAACCCTCTGTTTTTCGCCTCCGCTCAAGTCTCTGGCAACGTGGGTTACCCTGTGGGTCATCTGGGCCATTTCTAATAGTTCAAGGGCTTTGTACATTTTTTCTTCATAGTCGCCTTCTTGCATTGCCCTCATTACATTGTCGATTACGGTGTCGTCTTCGTATAATGCGAATGTTCTCTGGAGCATTATCGCGCTTCTTCTTCTGATTGCGTTGAATATTTCCTTGTCAGCGTTCCAGAAGTCGACATCCTTTAATTCTAGTGTGGCGCCACATTTGCATTTTTGGCCTTGATAGGATGGTGGTTCGACATGTAGACATTCTGGGCAGATTGCGATTGTGTATATGACTTTTCCTTTTTCTGGTTCGTAGTCTTTCATGCCACGTAGCATGTTGATTAGTACTGATTTCCCAGCACCACTTCTACCTAGAATACCAAGCACTGTACCCTCTTCTATCTTTATATTAAGGTTCTTGATGGCGCTTATTCCCTTGAAGGTTTTCGTAACGTTTTCTAGTGTTATAAAAGCCATGGAATCACCCTCTTCTTATACGATTGGATGGGTAAGTATGATGGTTTAATTATATTAAATATTAAGTTTATATTAAAAGTTTCTAGAGTAATATCATAAGATTTTTATTTATAATAATGATAGGTCAAATGATAATCCTCCATTCATAGCCGCTCTTGCAATGGATATGGCATCTGCACCAGCATTTAACATTCTTCTCGCAGACTTTAAATCTCTTATAGAATTGTTACCGATGAGAGTGGCCTTTTCTATTATATTGCTCGTCTTTTTTATTAGTTTGAAATCTGCACTGTCAAAGCCGGGTTTCATAGCATCTAAATGAATATAATCTACTCCAATATCATCTAAAACCTTGAAGACTCCAACTTCATCAACACCTGGAACATTACCCCTTATTTTAACTGAAACTTTTGAATCTGATTTTTTCACAACTTCCCTTACGAAATCCTCTAATCTAGGTAAATCCATTAAAAGGGTTTGGCCGCAGCCAATACTTGTAAGTTCCCTTTGACGACAATGGGCGTTTATCTCCACCACATCAACTTCACTTATCTTCGAAATTTTTATAATAGGATCTGGCGAAACCGCCCTTAAATTAACAGACACTAGAACATCTGTTTTGTCTTTTATCAAAGAGGCCTCTTTTCGGATTATCTGGGGGAGTTCATCGGCTTCAAAATCGAATTCTAGCCTGCCTCTTTCTATTATTTTCTTGGCGGCTTTTACTGTGGGTGTATCAGCATTATAGCCTCCTAGGGTTACCATGTTAAAACCATAGGGTATGAGTTTGAGGCAGAATCTTGCATTGGAAATCCCGGCCATTGGGGCTAGTACTTTAAGGGTCATTGATCATTCCTTCATGAGATGTACTAGGTCGTAGGTGAAACCGCCTCTTATCTCTTCAAGAGCCAAGTCTGCTAGGTTGGCGGCTTTCTCGGCTGTTGGAGCTTTACCGATACCCGCCTTTAATGCGATGTTTATTTCATCATCTATTTCATTTATGATTTTGAGCAAGCCTTCTGGTTCAAGGCCATTACAGGGTGACATGAAATTGTCTCCACCTATGAAAAATAGGAGTGAACCTTTTTTGATTAGTTTTTTCATTAAAAAGTGTTGGACCCGGTTAACTACAAAGGAGGTGTCATAGGCTGGCATGGTATCAGTGAGGGTTTCTGTTATACCATTGATATCAATGTGAGCTATCTGCACAAAACCTTTCTCTGCATCTGCTAATTCGTCAATTGCGAGCGCTTCTTTCCTTTCTTCGGATTGTGCGCCGCCATATTTTTGAAGAGCTCTTGTAGCGTTCCTTTGCGCGTCATAGGGTGTTTGTGCTGCTCCAACCCCCATACTCACTGTTATAGGGTATCTGTTTCCTATGGATTCTTGTATTCTCAGATGGTCTTCCATGTCCATGCCATTGCTTATTGCGAGCATGTTATCGAATCTCATGAAAAATAGTAGTCCTTGTTTTGCGGCGAATTGTCGTTGGAGATCAGCGTAAAGTTCAGCTTGTAATATTTGGAGGTCTGATTCTCGCCTGGGAGTGGGGGTTACGGTCCATGGACCATAATTATCTATTTGGATTAGGGTCATTTGAATCATACTATTTCACCTAAAATTATTCTAGCCAACCTTATTTTGTCCTTGAAATTTTTCATGTTGGTGTTTGTTATAATAACCTCTTTTATTAGTTTTTCTATTTCCTCTTCTAAATAGAAATCTTTTTCATCAATTACAAATTTGTCCAGAAAATCGGCATAGATATGACAAACCCCTAAAGAAGATGCTTCATATCCCAGCGCCTTCATGAATTTAGCTGCCGGGCCACTGAAGGGCATTCCACCAGCAATCGGGGATACGGCAACCACATAAACTTTTTCCAGGGCTTTTTTAATGCCTTTTGTTGAGATTATTGGACCGATGGAAGTTATGGGGTTAGATGGTCCTATAACAACCATCCTAGAATCCTTTATAGCATCTATTACGCCAGGTGCCGGGTTCACAGTATTATATTGGATGTCTATGACCTTTGGTTCGGATTTTTCCTTGACTAGGAATTGATGGAAGCTCATCGGCCCGTTTTCAGTGATTATCTTTATATTGGATGGTTCATTGCTCATTGGTATTATCCTTGACTTGATGCCGAGGGCCTTTCTCTGAATATCAACAGCCTCTGAGAGAGTATGATCCTTTAGTAGGAGTGTTTTCTGGATTTTAAATGCACGATCTTTGTCACCTATCCTTAAAAGTTCCGGGCATCCGAGTTTCTTTAACATTTTATGGGTGATGAATGTATCATTTTTTATACCATACCATGTATCCTCGTTTATGAGATCTGCTAGAGTGTAAAGGACTGTGTCCACGTCGGGTGCAACATATAAGCCTGAAAAATAGTCATTTTCAACAGTATTAACGATAACTGTGATCTTGGATGGTTTGATAATCTCTTTCATGCCCTGGAGGAGTTTGGGCGTTCCTGTACCCCCAGATAATACTGTTATCATCTAAGTTCACCTTTTCAGCGGAAAACATCTAATTCTTTTGGTCTTAACAGGTCCTTGGAGGTTCCTTCACCTTTTAGATGATCATGGGGATATCCTCTTATTATAACGATGGGTATGCCCTCGTTTGCTTGCCCCATTACCATGGAGGCTGCTGAGGCTAACTCATCAGCAACCGCAATCTTTGTCGTTTTAAGACTTTTACCATAAAGGTCTGTTTCCCCTCTTCTATCCCAGATGGGTTTTATGCCTGAAACACCCACAGCAACGCCAACAGCACCTTCCCTGAAAGGACGTCCTTGGGTATCAGCTATTATGATACTAACATTTTTTCCTAATTTGTCTATTAGGGAAAGTCTTATGTTCTCTGCGGTGGTGTCAGGGTCATCGGGTAGGGGTGTTGCCATTCCATTTCCAACATTTGATTCGTCTATACCAGCGTTGGCACATATAAAACCATGTTTTGTCTCTGAGATGATGAAATCATGTCCCACTTTTATTATCTTCTTTGACTCTCTAAGTATGGCTTCAACTAATCTGGGATCTTTACCGGTCTGTTCAGCCAATCTTTTAGCTTTTAATCCGGGTTTCATCCTCTTAAGGTTTATTGTGTTCCCTTCGGCCTTTGATACTATGGTTTCTGCGATAACAATAATATCTCCATCTTCAATTTCTAAAGATTCCCTTTCAGAGGCTTCGATTATAATATCTGCTAGATCGTCACCTTCTTTTATCAGGGGGATGGTGGAAAATCCTATGAGTTTTATCTCCAATTATAGCACCTTCAAGATGATATAATGTTTGGTGAGTGGATTATCCTTACAAGTGTGTTAGGGTTTCGTGGAGACTTGTTATTTCAATCCTGGGGGGTCATAAAAGCATTTTTTTATCCACAAGTCTTTGGTGTGTGGGGGCTGTGCTAAATTCCCCCTATGTTTGTTGTAGTTTTTCTTGTCTGCTTTCCAGCACATTTTTTTGGGCAAGTCTGTCTTTTCAAGAGTATGAGGAATTTGTGTGGGGGGTGTTTTGCAAGATTTGGCTTAAATTGAACTAAGTTGCCATTTTCCTTTCTTGTTAAAGGCTGCTGCTGCGGTTACTGGATGGGTGAATTTGGAAAATTCGCCTTCACCCATTATATATTTGGCTGCTTCATCTGCATTTTCCGCTTTAAATTTGACTTTTTGGGGTGTTGTATGCTCATATGTGGATATATAGTATGCGCTTCCCTTGGGTACTCTTTGTACTTGGAGGTCATGGTGGGTTACTATCCCTATATGGCCTTTACCATCGCTTCTTATGGCGCCGGCTATCCGTGGAGTGTTGAGTTCGTCCTTTTCATAATCCATTGTTAGTAGGGATAGTGCTATCGCATCTCTTATGTTCATGCCTAGGCTTATTTTATCAGCTATCACGTCTGTGTGCGAACCATTGGATACTATTACTGTATCATCAACTATTTTTATGCAATTGTATGCAATGTAGGGGTTTTTAAAGACGTCGGTTTCGTGGCCTTCCTTTGGGACTATGGCTATTCTGTCTTCAAATTTTTTCGCGATCCTATTGGGAAATGATCTGCTCGACACTCTATAAGCAGCGAACACAGTATTATTGCTGCTTCCAACAGCTAATATTCTGCCAAGATACATTTTTCATCACCTAATATTAGGTTGGACTCTTAACGGCTTTATCTGCTGGGAAACCTGGTGGTGTTTGTATGATTATAAGACCTTCTCTTGGTTTTATTATTATTTCACCTTCATCTAATACGCGCGTGTGAACTGCTATTGCACTGTTTTTTATGTACTCTGATTTGTCCATACCATTAACTGTAACCTTTTTCAGCCCCGCTACGGGGATTAGATAATATTCTGAGGGTCCTAGGCTTTCGCTCGGCTCTGGTTTGCCTGATGGGGATCCTCCTTCATTAGTTCCGTGAAATGTGCTTGTGATAACGAGGAAAATGAGGAGTGTGAATAGTATGTCTATAAATGGGACTAGGTTGAAGCGTGGGTTGGTTCCTTTGATTTTTCTTTTATATCTTTCAATGTCGATGGCCAAATTTTCCACCTATTGTTTTAGTTTGCTTTCGATTATATCGGCGCTTTTGTTGCATCTTTCGAGTATTATGTTGTTTATGCTCTTTTCTAGCATGCTGGGTTTGAAGGCTACTTGCATGTTTGCTTCGGGTTCGTTGATAGGTTTGACGTTAACTATGCCTTCTGATTCTCTGAGTGCTTCCATCACATTTTTGAGGTTTCCTTCTACTTTGATTTTCATGACTGCGTAGTTCCAGTTTGTCATCTTTTTTATGAGTTCTATTTTATCTATTTCAGCTTCTATTCTGCTTGATATGTATGAGTAGAATGGTAATAATACTATGGCGACTGCGAGGCCTGCTATGGTTGTTATTAGGGCTATGTAGATTCCCTGGGCCATGGCTGTGGGGTTGGCGTTGACTCCGAGGACTTTAAAGGTGTGCCATATTCCTATCACGGTACCTATGAGACCTAGGAGTGGTGAGATTTCGATTATTGTTTTGAGCGTGCCAAGGCCTCGGGTCATGTGGCTCATTTCTACGATGAAAACTCTTTCCATGGCGTCTTCGACTTCTGCCTTGTTCCTGTAGCCTATTTTGAGGGCTTCTGAGATTATCTTTGATATTGGATTTTGGTATTGTCCTATGGCTCTGAGGGCTTCTAGTGCTCCTCCTTTTTCCATGGATTTGTTGACTATTCCTATTATCTCTGGTGTGCTGATGCGTGAGATTTTTCTTAGGTAGTATATTTTTTCTATGCCGAGTATTAGACCATATATTCCGATGATTGCTATGACGTAGGTGATTATGCCTCCGCTTTTGAACATTTCTAATATGGTTGTGATGAAATTTAGTATTGGTTCTGTGATCAAAGTATTAAACCCCCCACATTGTTTATGTTTGCATTTTTTTTATGGTGGCCCATGATTTTCTTATGAAGTCTGGTAGTTTATCGGTTTTTAGTGTGGATAGGAATTTTTTTGTGAGGGGATCGTTAGGATACCCTGAGCCGAATTCGACTTTGTATTCTTTTTTTATTTTTTCTATTTCTTTTTCTCTTTGGGTTTTGGCGATTATGGATGCTGCTGAGACTATTGGATATTTTGTGTCTGCTTTATGTTCTGCTTTGATGATTATATTTTTATTTTTTATTAATTTTCTTATTTCTTTTTCGAATCTTTTTGGTTTTATGTCTACTGAGTCTATTATTGCATAGTCTGGTTGGCTTTTTTTGATGATATCTGCGATGGCCTTTTTTTCTATCTCGTTGAGGTTAATGCCAGTTGCGCGTAGTTTGTCTATAGTGGGTGCGTTTATCCTGGTTATATAATATTTGCTGATCTTTTTTATTTTTTTCGCGAGGTATGTGCGTTTTTTTGGTGTGAGTTTTTTGGAGTCTTTGACTTGGAGTCTTTCGAGTGTTTTTATTTTTTCTTTTGGTAGCATTACTCCGGCTATGATGAGGGGTCCTATGACCGGGCCTCTGCCGGCTTCGTCTACTCCTAGTATTTTCATTGGATCAGCTGGTTATTTCATGGCTTTTAGTCTTACTTCTGGTTCTAGTGCTCTTGGTTCGGCTGCTACTATGGCAGCGCCCTTGGCTACTACGGTCATGGGGTCGTCTGATACTTCGGCTGATATGCCTACTTCTTCGTAGATTCTTTCTTTAAGTCCTCTTAGTAGGGATGTGCCTCCTACTAGTATTGTTTTGTTGTATACTCCTGATATGAGTTCGGGTGATAGTCTTTCAAGGACTTTTGAGAGGGCTTCTATTACTTTCAGGATTACGGGTTCTGCTGCATCCGCGACTAGTTTTGAGTCTATTTCAACTTCTTTGGGTTTGTTTGTATTCATGCATTTTCCTATTACTGTGGTTTTTTCGTTTTCGAATTCGGCTTGTGAGTGGACCATGCCGACTTCGATTTTGGCCTTTTCGGCTTCGTGTAATCCGATTTCGACTTCATGTTTTTGTTTAACTAGTTCGACTATGTTTTCGTCTATGTCGTCGCCGCCAACACGTACTGTTTCAATGTCTGTTATACCTCCGAGTGATATGACGACGATGTCACTTGATCCTGCTCCGATGTCGATGACCATTGTACCTGATGCTTCTGCGATTGGTAATCCGGCGCCTATTGCTGCTGCAAGACCTTCGCTTATAACTAGTACGTACTTTATACCGGCTCTTCTGCCTATTTCTTCAACTGCGTTCCTTTCAACCTCTGAGGCGTTACCTGGTATGCCTATAACTATTCTTTCGACTGATGATATGTCACCAGCACCCATTTCTATCGCATGGATAATAAGAGCCTCTGCTTGGGCCACGCTTTCCACAACACCCTTTCTAAGGGGTCTTACAGCTATTATGTCTTCTGGTGTTCTGCCGAGCATCTTTTTCGCTTCTTCACCCACTGCCAGGACATAGGATGGGTCGTCTTTTTTAACCGCGACCACTGATGGTATTTTATAAATGTCAAATTTATCCCCTGATGGCTTGGCTATCACAGTGTTTAACGTTCCCAGGTCTATACCAAGGGTGTCAGTTAGTGTTTTGGTCTCTTTTTCCTTTTTTTCCTTTTTTCCCAATGAAAACATTCTAATCCTCCTTTAAAATGTCTTTGAAATCCACAATAAATATGTTATTGTGGGTTGAGATTTCTTTTATCTTCTCTGCATCTTCCCTCATAGGGACTGATATTAGTAATGTTGTTAAAACAACATCTGTAACCTTAAATAATGGATCTATAATATCCCTTATAAACTTTGGTAACCTTGCAGTTAAGTAGACATCAGCTTCTATAAAACCTGTGGTTTTATCTTCTAATATTAAAGTGAGATTGGTTTTCTTCTTTTCTACTTCTCCAATAAATCTTTTGATGAGATTTTCTGGCGCGACAAGAAGCAGGAGATTGGGCTCGTTTTTAACATAATAAGGTGCTATCTTTAAAAAAGCCCCACCATTCTCTTTACATATGATTGAAAGATCTCTTATCTTGGTCTCATCACCATAAAGCATCATCAAATCAAACTTTTTCCTGACAAAAGCTTCTTTGACTGATACATGTTCCCTGAAGAGTATTTTAATCTTATCCTTTGATGCTATGGCCTCATAGGCCACATTGTTAATGGTATCCTCGTTACCGGCAGCAACACACCATATTTTATCTGAACTGGTGGTTGATACTTGTGCCGCTTGTCTAAGAACCTTGATCTTGCTTTCTATCATCATCATCACATCACAGTTGATTTTGGATAAGCTTAAATTATTTTGGGGATGTAGAGATTAATATCTAAGAGACTTTATATATATTTATCACTCCAAAGAAAAAAGGGATATGCATTTCTTCATTTGGTGATGCGATGCTTGTAGAGGGGTTTTCGAAAAAAGTTTACATAATTTTAACCTTATCCATGCTCCTATTTCTCTTAGGATATTATATTATAACCTTCATCACCCTATCATTTCTAGCATTTATAATACAATTTTTCAGAGACCCTCAACGAAAAACACCAAACTCTAATAATATAATAGTGGCAGCGGCTGATGGACGGATACTATCAGGGAAGATAGACAAGATAAAAATGGTAGACTCATCTTATCCCTTATTGGATGCCATAACCGAGGATGCTGAGGCCATCCTTGTAAGTACATTCATGTCACCCTTTGATGTGCACGTTAACAGGGCCCCTATCACAGGGAAGGTTGTCCATACCAGTTACTATCCTGGAAAGTTTAAAATAGCGAAAGGTAAAGTTTTAACAGAGAATGAGAAAAACTTAATCGTCATAGAAGGTGAAAATGGTAGGGTAGGTATCATCCAGATAGCAGGTTTCATAGCTAGGAGAATAATCCAATATGTAAATGTGGGTGAAACAGTGAAGATCGGCACCCGCATAGGTATGATCCGCTTCGGGTCTAGAGTAGATCTTATAATACCAAAGGATTGTGAAGTCTTAGTCAATATTGGATCAAAGCCCAAGGCTGGGGAGACAATAATAGCACGTTTCCCCACCAGGGGGATGGGAGAATTAGAGGATGAAAAACACTAGATATAAGATACAATACTATATAGGTGTCCCAGACCTGTTCTCAATTATAAACGCTTCCCTCGGGTTCCTGTCAATAATAATGATATTAAAGGGTGGTTTAGCGGTTGCCTGCCAGTTCATGTTACTCGCAATAATCTTTGATTCCATTGATGGGTGGATTGCCCGTAGAATAAAAAGAAGAGATGATGAAGGTTTTGGGAAGAATGTTGACTCACTCTCAGATATTATCTCATTTGGTGTGGCACCAGCTCTTCTTATATATTCCATAACAAGTTTTCGATACATTAATATATTAGTTAGTCTCCTAATAGTGACATGTGGGATATTAAGGCTTTCAAGATTCAATGTAATCACAGATATCAAAAGTGATAAGTTCATTGGCTTGCCAATACCAGTAATGGCAGCTATTGTCTCATCAATATACCTAAGCAGCATATTCAATGAACACACCATCCTCCTAATAGTAACATTAACATCACTTATAATGATAAGTTCCATCGAATATCCGAAGATCAAAGCAAAAAACGGTGCAATAGTGGTTATACTACTGATACTCACAATACTAAAACTCAAAATATTCGCTATGATACTCTTCCTCATGCTCATAGCATACATAGCAATCCCATTCATCCTAATAATCAAAAGGGATACAAAATGATAGATAAATTAAAGGGCAACAACAATAATAATAAGCCCCCAGACCTTCGGAAAAAGAGGGATAACCCAGATATCATAGGAAGAGTGAAAAATCTCGTGGATAAACTTACAGGCACCGAGAAAAAACCAGGGGAGAAACCAAAAAAGAGACCCATGCCAAGACCCCGACTGAGGGTGGGGAAAAAAGAAGAAAAACCAAGATTAAAAGTGCCCAAGAGAACACCCGAAAAAACACCCGGCCTAACACCACCACCAAGAAAACCCCCAGGGAGGGGTATCCGTCCAAAAATCCCGGAAGAAGACCAGCGCACACTCGTGGGAGCCATAGTCTTTGGTTTAATAATAATCATTATCGTTGCAACAGGATATTATTTTCTAGTATATCAACCATACCATGAAACCCTACAAAGCGCCAAATCCGAGAAACTATCTGAAGTGAACGCATACTTCAAGGGGCCGCTTGCCACAGACCCGCAAAAACAGGCCATACTCGCCGAGATAGATAGTGGAACAACACCAGAAGAAGTATTGGCAGTTGACGTCCTCGGACCCGCTACTAAATCCTGGCGTAAATACCAGACCCAAGAGATCAAGACAAAAAAGGACAAATTCAACAGGGTCATGGTAGTATATAATATGACAGACACTGGAAGCCAACCAGAGTCGAAGAGGGTTATAATGAAGGTGTCTGATGCGCAGAAACTCGTGAATGAGGCGGATGCAACAGTATTAGCCAATATGGTTATCCAAACCCCAGACACAGTTGCAGTTCCCATTATGATCTCAAGATTACAAGCAGCCGGCGGACTTATAGGCGTCGGTAGCATGGTAGACGTATACCTCAACATAAACCAGACAGGTAATAATACCACTAGCACTCCACAAGAGACCACTCCTAGGATAAGCGGAGCCACTGTACTCGCAATCCTCAGAGCAAAGGACAGCGGCTCTGTAGATGCTAGTATCCTAAGATCTCAGAATATTTCAGTGAATACTATGGGCTCTGGGATGTCAGTGGAGAAAAGAACAACTACTGATGTTGAACAGCTTCTCAGGGCGGCTGCGGCTGGTGGTTTGAGTGAAGAGGATATTAGAGCCATCCTACAAAACTATGGTATAAGATTGTCTGATTATGAGAGGGCTGCGAATCTCGGGGAACTTGACGCCACATACCTTATAATATTAGAGGTGCCAAGGGACGATGTACCATTCCTGATACAGAACATGAATAATATAGTATTAACTGTACCGACACAAAACGGGCCTGAGTGGATGATTCGCGAATTACATAGAATTTATGGATAAAAAATTGGATATTGGAGGTTTGGAATATGGGTAGATTAAAGTATATTTTGCTGATTGGATTGATTGCAATTTTTTTATTTTCGATATTCGCCACATCCGAAACCGGCTTTGCTCAAGAAAATAAAACAGGTGCAGAAACTTGGGTTAATCATACCAAAGCCAGCTTAAAAATGGATAGCCTATGGGTGATCATAACAGTGACAGTGAAGAACAAGGCTGATAGACCCTACTATTTCAAGATAGGACAAGCATACCATGATCATCTTATGGAAAATGAGACGATAAAATGGGTTATTGAGTGGACTGATCCACAGGCTGTGAAAATGGCCAAGTCAAGATTCCCTGAACTAGGCGGAGACTATGGATGGGAAATAGACCCAGGCCAAACAAGGACTGTCTCATTCAAACTAAGGGCAACAGGCCCACTCGGCGACGAACTCAGTTACATTAGTCGAGCGGGAGAGGACCCAACTTATTATTGGCCTCTTGTGAGTGAACCAGGTCTTTATACTTCATGGTTCTTCCCTAATGAGCTTGAAACATTAAACACTGATCTTGATATTTTGAATTGGACTGGAAAATTTGGATTCAGCCTTTATAATGTTGATTATGAGCCAGTTTATGGTATAGTCAGGGCGCCTATTGTACCATCAAATTCAAAGCTCATCTACAGCGATCCAAAGGCCACTTTCATTGACTATGAGTCTGTTCCAGGGGCTTATGTTGCGGCATGGGATGTTGCAATGCCGGGACGGAGCTATTCAAACTTTGAATACACTTATCAATGGCCTGCTGGAGGAGAGGAAGGTTACAGTTACTATGGCACGCCTCTTAAGTCCAATTTTAGCGCTGCTGCTGGGGAATACCCTGGTGGTAATAAGACCACTACTGTTCCTAGTGGAAAGACTGGGGCTCCATGGGGTCCATTTGTAGTAGGTGCCCTGGTTACGGTAGCTGCCATAGCATATACGAGGTTACGTTAACATTCCCCATTTTTTCCTTTTTTTGGTGGAGACTATGAGGATATCAACAATTTTAGTAATAATTGGCATGTTCATATTATCTCTTTATGCACTTATAGAAGTGAGTTTTTATGCTTCTGAGGTTAACATAGAACAGAAAGAGCCTAATGTTCCTATTGTTGAGATCCCTAGTATCAATTTGACTAAGGAGATTAATAATAAGTCTGTTTTTTATGGTGTTTATCATGAGCCCAGGTCGTTTAAGCCCGGGAATGGTACTGTCATCCTTTTCGGTCATAGGACTATGTATGGGTCTCCATTTTTCAAATTGGATAAATTGAAGAAGGGTGATAAAGTTTATCTTAATTGGCCTGGGATTGGGAAGGCTGAGTATATTGTTAATAGGTCTTTTACTGTTCCTGCCTCTTATCAGATATCTATATATCAGGGTGAGAAGTTGTTTCTTATCACTTGTCATCCTATTGGTTCCATGAGTGAAAGATTGATAGTTGAATGCGATCTTGTGAAGATTTATCCATTCCAGGAAAATTTGAAGGTGGAAAATCCTAAAAGGTATTATGCGCTTCTTATAATCGTAGCCTTTCTTGGTGGGGGGCTTCTGATTACTAGGATTTATCCTGTAGAGGAGGATAGGAAGTTTATCTTAATTGCTACTGTAGCTTTAACAATCTTCTTATTATTTGGTTATCTTTTCCCCACACCTCCAGAGTTTATATCAGGAAAACTTGAGGAGTTAAGTAATATAATGGGATTCTATGGAGGATATCTTGTATGAGTAGCCTAGATGAATATTTTAAGTGTCTTTCTGATAGGGAGAGGGCTGTCTTTGAGGGTGCTATAAGTATGGGTGCTCTCTTCCATCAATTCATAGGCACCCCAGTTAATAAAGAGACTATATATTCACTTAAAACTGCTATGGAGGATTCTATAAAGCTTCAACCTAGTATAGAGGATGTTAAAGTTGAAATAGATTTAGATGATGTTGAAAGCGGGTTTGGTTATGTTTCCCTCGAGGGTAAAATGTTAAATGTTAAAATAACCTCAAGGTTTAAGGATGTTAAGGCTATTATAAGGATGGAATACATTGATGAACTCAACTATCCCCTTATCTATGTGGAGGATGTGAAAGAAGACAAAAAAATTATAAAAGGCCAATAGTATAATGATACTAAAAAAGGGATTTTTTTAGGGAGAATGTCCTATGATACGAATAGACCCCGAACTTTGCAAGGGATGTAACATATGCATAGAGTTTTGTCCAGAGAAAGTCTATGAGGAATCCGACACATTAAATAAAAGGGGAGTTTACGTTCCCATACCTGAACATGAAGATAAATGTAAAAAATGCAAAATTTGCACTTTATTCTGTCCAGACCAAGCCATAGCGGTGGATGAAGATGGTTGAAGAACTTTTTATACAAGGAAACCAGGCATGTGCAAGGGGGGCTATAAAAGCCGGTTGCAGATTCTTCGCAGGCTACCCAATCACCCCATCAACCGAGATAGCCGAAGAAATGGCCCTACTCTTGCCAAGAGAAGGTGGAGTTTTCATACAAATGGAAGATGAGATAGGAGCCCTAGGTGCTGTGATAGGAGCTGCCTGGAGCGGCTTAAAGGGTATGACAGCCACCTCCGGCCCTGGATTTTCACTCATGCAAGAACATATAGGCTATGCCGCCATGACAGAAACACCACTCGTAGTTATAGATGTTCAAAGGGGTTCGCCTTCAACAGGCCAACCTACAATGGCCTCCCAGAGTGACATGATGCAGGCCAGGTGGGGATCACATGGAGACTATGAAATCATAGCACTGGCACCCTCATCAGTCCAAGAATGCTTTGATTTCACAATTGAAGCCTTTAACCTCTCAGAAAAATATAGAATCCCTGTTATGGTTATGGCGGATGAAATAGTAGGCCATATGCGGGAGAAAATAACAATCCCCGAGAAGGTAAAAATCATAAAAAGGAAAAGACCCAAAGAAGACCCTGAAAACTTCATACCATTCAAAGCAGGATCTGATGAAACAACAGAAATGCCACCATTCGGTGAAGGTTACAATATCCCCGTAACAGGACTCACACATGACGAAAAAGGATACCCAGACGCTTCAAACCCAAAAGGCCATGAAAAACTCGTGAAAAGATTATGCCAGAAAATATTGAAGCATAGAAAAAATATAGTAAAAGTGAAGAATACCCATACCGAAGATGCAGAACTTGTAACAATATCCTATGGAGCGCCCAGCCGCTCCGTTGCAACCGCCATAAAAGATCTGAGAAAAGAAGGCCACAAAGTAGGTTACATGAAAATAAACACACCATGGCCCTTCCCAGAAGATGAAGTGAGAAAAGTCGCCGAAACTGCTGAAAAATTACTAGTCGTGGAAATGAACCTTGGACAGATATTCTATGAAGTTCAAAGGGCGGCTGATGGCATGGCAAAAGTTGAACTACTCCCAAAATTAGGTGGAGAAATACACAACCCATCCGAGATAAAAAACAAGATAAAATCCATGACCTAGGAGTTAGATCCCATATGACCCTCGAAAACCCATTTCTAAAATACCTAAGAAAGGACAGACTCCCACACATTTTCTGCGCAGGTTGTGGGAACGGCATAGTTATGAACACATTCTTCAAAGGCCTCGAACTAGCAAACTTAGACTTTAAAAATATAGTTATGGTATCTGGTATCGGCTGCTCCTCAAGAATCCCAGGTTATGTGAAATGCGATTCCCTTCACACAACCCATGGAAGGCCGATAGCATTCGCCACAGGACTCAAACTCGGAAACCCCAAACTCGATGTTGTAGTATTCACAGGTGACGGTGACGCGGCAGCAATCGGAGGTAACCATCTCATCCATGGCGCCAGGAGAAACATAGACCTCACAGTAATCTGCATAAACAATAACATATATGGTATGACAGGCGGCCAGATAAGCCCCACATCTCCAAGGGGAAGCTATGGTAGCACAGCACCATACGGGGCCCTTGAAACACCCTTCAACCTAGCAGAACTTGTGAAGGCCGCGGGGGCTAGTTATGTTGCAAGGTGGACTACAGCCCACCCATTACAACTTGCAAATTCCATCAGAAGAGGCTTTGAAAATAAAGGGTTCTCTTTTATAGAGGTGCTCTCTCAGTGTCCAACATATTTCGGCCGGAAAAATCGTATGCGAACCCCGGTTGAAATGCTACTATGGATGAAAGATAATAGTGTAAATAGGAGGAAGGCTTTGAGGATGGAGCCAGAGGAGCTCGAGGGTAAAATAATCGTTGGAGATTTCATAAATGAAGAGAAAGAAGAGTTAACCACCGTAATCTATGATCTTATAGAGGAAAGGTCTGGTGAAAGGTTCAAATCGATAAAATCGGCTTATAAGGGATGATTAGAGTGAGAAGGGAGATCAGGATCGCGGGTTTCGGAGGTCAAGGTGTTGTATTAGCAGGTATAGTTATAGGGAAAGCTGCGAGTTTATATGATGGACTCCATGCTGTACAAACACAATCCTATGGACCAGAAGCAAGAGGTGGCGCATCAAGATCCGAAGTAGTTATAAGTGACAAGGAAATAGATTATCCAAAAGTGCGAAAACCAGACATATTCGTGGCAATGTCCCATGAAGCCCTCATAACCTACCTAGACGATCTAAAGAAAGGAGCTACACTCATAGCCGACCCCGACATGATCAAAGAAGAAGAAATAAAAGATTTCATCAAAAAGAAAAAGATAAAATATTATAAAGCCCCGGCGACTAGAACAGCAAAGGAAAAAATAGGCATCCCCATAGTCGCTAACATGGTAATGATAGGAGCCTTCACCAAAGCCACTGGGGTTATCAGCAAAAAGGCGGCTAAAAAAGCGATAGAAGCTAGTGTGCCACCCGGCACAGAAAAGAAAAACCTTGAAGCATTCGAGGCCGGGAAGAAAATCCTAGAAAGGGGAGATCCAATATGAAGTTTTATGAATACAATGCCAAGGAAATTTTCAAAAAAGAAGGCATACCTACACCCAAAGGAGGAGTGGCCAGGACCCCTGATGAAGTTGAAAAAATAGCTAAAAGATTGGGTAAACCAGTAGCTATAAAATCACAGATACTCACAGGGGGTAGAGGCAAAGCAGGCGGGATAAAATTCGCTGAAAACCCAGAAAGCGCATATAAAATCAGTGGAGAACTTTTATCCTCTCCTATTAGGGGAGAGACTGTAGAGATGGTTCTTGTAGAGGAGAAAATCCCAATTGAAAGAGAATTCTATATCGGCATCATAGTGGACAGGACAATGAAAAAACCACTTATAATGGCAAGTAGCGAAGGCGGTGTTGAAATAGAAGAATTAGCCCGTGAACATCCAGAAAAAATCGTTAAATATTACATTAACCCCCTTGAGGAATTCTTACCCTATGAGGCCAGGGAGATCGCCAGGAAAATGGGAATGCAAGGCAAACTTATAGGCCAAGTAGGTGGTATAATCTGGAGATTATATAATCTCTTCAAAAAATATGATGCACTACTCGCTGAAATAAACCCTCTCGTCCTATCCAAGGATAACCTGATCGCAGTGGATGCTAAGCTCGAAGTTGATGATGACGCAATCTTCAGACACCCTGAACTCAGGGAACAGGAAGAGTATGAATCCAGTGAATTTGCCTTTGTTAAACTGGATGGGAACATTGCAGTTATAGGTAATGGTGCTGGGCTTACATTAACGGCAATGGATCTTATAAAACTTCAGGGCGGAGAACCCGCCACATTCTTAGATATAGGTGGGGGTGCATCCCCAGATATTATAAAGAAGGCCCTTAACCTTGTAATTTCATATCCTGATGTTGATGTTGTTTTCCTAAATGTCCTTGGTGGTATAACAAGAGCCGATGACGTGGCAAAGGGTGTTGTAGAAGCTTTAAAAGACGCTGATAGGGACGTGCCCCTCGTAATAAGACTCACAGGCACTAATGAGGAGGAGGGTCAGAGAATCCTCAAAGAAGCGGGGATACCCTTTGAAACGTCACTTGAAAAGGCCGCTGCGAAGGCTGTTGAAATTGCAAGGGGATTATAGGCTCTTCTATGTTATCCTCCTTTTAACACTTACAGAATGTGCCATTACAAGAGCTGATAATAGGATATAGGTAAGAAGAGCTGATGAATTAAACGACCGATTAAACAAGAAAAGGCCAATAATGCTCTGCGTAAGAAAAGCTGAAAGGGAGCCGATAAGTAAAGCCTCCCGTCCAAGATATCTTCTAAAACCATTCAATCTCTTCTCCTTGTATATCCTAAGAACATAAAAGCCTGTGATAGTGACTATGAGCACCCATGATAAGAGGAATAAAAGACCGAAATATCCCGCGTCAAATGCTACTGCAAATATGCCTGGTAACATGTAGTCTATGTAATCCTTTTTGTAAATAAGAACACCATAGAAGATATGGTAGGGTAGGCCGAGTTTATGTATCATTGTTACTGGGAGTGTTATATATCCATCAGCCCCGCCCAGACATTCAGATTTCCAGTAGCAGGATCCTACAACATGACCCCAAAGTGTTGTCTTTGTAAGGACTAATTTCAAACTGGGGATGGTATAATTTTCTAGTCTAGTAACTCTAAGAAGTGGGCTTAACACTGGCATGTCAAGTATTTTCGCCAGGGATTCCATGAGTGCGAATCCTCCTATAAGGGCTGATATGAATCCAATGATTGACTTTCTTGTTATCCTGGCAGTTCTTTTGAAGCTTTTGGACATTATCAGGTATCCTATAGCCCCTCCAAGGAACCATAATAGAAGGAATGAACGGTGCATTAAACCTCCAGCGACTGCTATGACGAAAAATAGGATGAAATTTAATGTTTTGATTGAAGTTGAACGTATACCTGCCTCTGATAATAGATTGGATGCGGCTAGGACGGTGACCCATGATAGGACTGCGAGTGGGCCGAATGGGTGTGTGAATTCTTGGTGTGTGAATAAGGGTAACATTAATAGGATGGTGTCTGCTGTGAATAGAAAAGCGAATAATGTTGTGACTATTGTGCCTAGAAAAAGGACTAGACTTAATGAAACGCCCACGAGGTTGAATAGTAAGATTAAGCCTATGTGGATTATTATCGCGACTTCGATTATGAATTGAAGATTGTTTTTTGCTATTAGCATGTTAACCAGCTTTTTTGCCAAGTTATGTGGATAGTAGGTTTATCAGATAATTGTAGCGGCTTTGTAACCATAGATATATCCTGTCTTCTAGACTTGTGTTTTTTTGGTGATTTTTGGCTAATTTTTTTGCTTTCTGTGAATTTATAATAACCTTTGATATGTCTTCTATCTGTGCATTTGTCAAGTTAATTTTTAGGTTATTCGCGACTTTGATGACTATTTTTTTTATCTTCTGGGGATCATTTATATTTTCAGATTTGTTTTTAACTTCGCTGATTAACTGGGCTATGGTTTCCTTGTCTTCGCCGGTTTCATTGACTAGTCTGGTTTGGAGGTATAGTTCTTCGAGGGATGCTTTTTTAACTTCGTCTGGTATTTGTATTCCCCTGATGGTCTCATAGGATTTGAATATGGCTAGGAGGGCTGTTTCTCCAGTTGATGGTAATGGTGAGGAGACCACCACATAACCTTTTTCTATACCAGCAGATTTTAGACTGTTTGCATACATTTGGGGTGTTACAGCTTTTATTTTGTTCTGATCAACAATGATTGTGAGATTATCATGGTTTAGGTCAACCATTGCACATGAACATACTTGGCTTGAATTGTATATTTTCCCTGTAACATCCTTGGATATCCTATTAACCTCTGACGCCTTTATAACCTTTATATCTTCATCTTTTATGTTTCTATCAGTTTTTGATTGTAGATAATCTATTATAGCCTTTTTATACTCTGGATTGTTATAGGTGGCTTCTCCCATTGTAATGGAAAATCCGGAGATTCCATAGACGATGGATATGGTGAAGATCAGAATCATTGGTAATATATATCTCTTCATTGAAAGTCTACCCCCCTAGCCTAGGAGCACTACTCTACTTTCTTTTGATTCGTCGATTATATCCATGTTAGTTAGTTTGGCGATTTCATCTGCGAATTCATAAACTTCGAAGAATAGTGGCATGTTTTCTATTTCTAATCTTTGACGCGAATATCCAAGATACATGTAGGCTTTCACTTCCACGAAGTCTGGCTGGGCTTTTTTTATAAGGGAGGCGTAGCCGCTTGGATTTGTCATGTTTTTTCCATTGACTGCTGTTATCCTCAGAACTTTCCGACAATTGAAACTTGGAAACAATTCTAAGGATCTGTTCAGACATTCCCATGCATTTTTTGTTTGCGGCCGGCAAATTTTATTGTGGATTTTCTTGGAAGGGGCGTCTAGTGAAATGTAGAGTTGGGTGGGTTCTTCTGAGAGGTTTTCAAGTGCCTTGTGGTTGATTCCATTGGTAACAAGGAATGTTGTGAATTTTCTTTTATGGAATTCTTTGATAAGTTCATTGATCATAGGGTATAGTAGCGGTTCTCCGGCTAGTGATATGGCTGCATTGTTGGGTTTTTGGGCTTCAAGTAATTTTTTCTTGTTAGCTTTTTCGTTTCCGAAGAATCCGCAGAGCAGGTTCCTTTGTGCGTTGATACAATCATCTATTATAGATGCTGGTTCGTCATAGTCTCCTTCCCATGCCGTTTTTGTGGATCTGAGATCTCTCCAACAGAAAAGACACTTTTGTTGGCAGGAGAATATGCTTGGGGACATTTGCAGGCACCTGTGACTTTTAATATCATAAAATTTTTGTTTGTAGCATGTTCCCTCGTCTAATATGCTCTTTTTTGTCCATAGACAAGTCTTCACTGCAGTATGCGCGTTTTCACCAACAAATCTGTAACCCATTTTTTCTAGTCTTTTTATTTTCCCTGATTTTGAAATGAACACATCTATCCACCACTATTATCTTCATAGGCCTGCTTCTTCTCTGCAACCTTTAATTCTAATACTTTCCCTCCTTTTAGAAAAATATTATAAAGTTTATCTATTGTCTATTATTGTATGATTAAAATTTTTTTGGACAAATATTAATTAATATTGTGGATCATGGAAAGATAATAATAGGAGGGCTTATTTAATAGTTCCATGAAAAAATATTGACCTATGAAACAAAGAATTGTGGGAGGCTTTATCCTTGAGATATGATACCCCTATTGTAATACTAAATTTTAAAACTTATATTGAGGCTACTGGTGAGAATGCTTTGGATTTGGCCCGTGTTTGTGAGCAGGTCTCAGATGAGACTGGTGTTAATATTGTAGTCGCTCCACAGCATATGGATCTTTTTAGGGTGGCTCAAAATGTTAAAATACCTGTGGTTGCACAGCATATAGACCCTATAGATGCAGGCGGACATACCGGCAGCATACTCTTAGAATGTGCAAAGGAAGCTGGAGCCTCAGGAACCCTTGTAAATCATTCAGAAAAGAGGATGAAACTTGCAGATATCCAAAAGGTTATTGGGAGGGTTAAAGAAACGGGCCTTATTAGCATAGTTTGTACAAATAATGTGGAGACAAGTGCGGCTGCAGCTGCAATGAACCCTGATTTTGTGGCCGTGGAACCCCCAGAACTTATAGGTTCTGGCATCCCAGTATCTAAGGCAGAGCCTGAAGTAGTCACAGAGACTGTTGATACTGTTAGATCCATAAACCCAAATGTTAAAGTGCTCTGTGGAGCTGGTATATCAACTGGTGAAGATTTTAAGGCGGCCCTAGAACTTGGATCAGAGGGTGTGCTTTTGGCTTCAGGTATTATACTAGCCGATAACCCTCGTGAAGCTCTCCTAGACTTGGTGAGTGACATATAAACCTTGGGGGGGTGAATATTGGATGCCACTAGATTTCAGGACAATAGACGATCTTGAATTGAAAGATAAAACCGTACTTTTAAGGATTGACATAAATTCGCCTGTAGATCCCCATACTGGGAATATACTCGATGATACGCGTTTAAAACTTCATTCAGATACCATAGAGGAACTTGCAAATATGGATGCTAAGGTGGTTATACTAGCCCATCAAAGCAGACCCGGTAAAAAGGATTTCACAACACTCGAAGAACATGCAAAGGTTCTATCAGATATCATAGGACGGCCAGTGAAATATGTGGAGGATATCTTTGGATGCGCTGCCAGAGATGAGATCTCCAAGATGAAAAAAGGTGATATAATACTCCTTGAAAACGTACGTTTTTATTCAGAGGAAATTTTAAAAAGGGAGCCTTCAATCCAAGCAAAAACCCACCTTGTCAGGAAATTATCCCCACTCGTTGATTATTATATCAATGACGCCTTTGCAGCAGCCCACAGATCCCAACCTTCACTTGTAGGTTTCCCAATGAAACTACCATCAGCAGCCGGGAGAATCATGGAAAAAGAACTGAAAGTTCTTTATAGTGCGCTTGAAAATGTTAAAAGGCCCTGTGTCTACGTCCTTGGAGGTGTTAAAGTCGATGACTCCATAAAAGTCATGGCAAACGTCCTAAAAAAAGGCAGCGCAGATCATATACTAACAACCGGTTTCGTGGCTAATGTCTTTTTAAAGGCTGCTAAAATAGATATAGGTAAATGTAATGAGAAACTGATTAAAAAGAGGGGCTATACTAACCTTATAAAGGTGGCCAGAAAGCTTATGAAAAAATTCAATGGTAAAATACTTATACCAGTTGATGTGGCAGTATGCAAAGATGATAAAAGAGTAGAGGTTCCAATTGACGACATCCCTAATCTCCCAATATATGACATTGGCCTTGAAACCATAAAAATTTACGCAGAGAAGATAAGGAGTGCTAAGACCATAGTTGCCAATGGCCCTGCTGGGGTTTTTGAGAATCCAGAATTTAGTATAGGCACTGAAGACCTTCTTAATGCGATTTCATCATCCAATGGGTTTTCTATAATTGGTGGGGGTCATCTAGCCGCGGCGGCGGTTCAAATGGGTTTTGAGGATGGTATGAATCATATAAGTAGTGGTGGTGGTGCTGCGATAAGTCTATTGGCTGGTGAGGAGTTACCGGCTGTTAAGGTTCTTTGTGATTCTGTGAAAAGTTGACCATCATGTTCATTTGGGGGGGGCCGTTTAAAGTATATATTTCTGAACCGTAAAATATTTAAATGGTAATGACTAAAATGGGTGATGAATGCCTCGGTAGCTCAGTCTGGTGGAGCGCGAGACTTGTAATCTCGTGGTCGCGGGTTCAATTCCCGTCCGGGGCTTCCACTATGCCATGTGGGACCATAGGGTAGCCTGGTCGATCCTTTGGGCTTTGGGAGCCTGAGACCCCGGTTCAAATCCGGGTGGTCCCATATCTATAATATCCCGCCTTAGCTCAATTTGGCAGAGCATCGGACTGTAGATCCGAGGGTTGCCGGTTCAAGTCCGGCAGGCGGGACTTTCTCACCTCCCCCCAAATTTTCTGTATCATGGACAACTTGAATATTGGGGGGACTCTATCAAGAAAGTTTATCTAATAGGAAAACATTTATAAAATGAGAGAAAAGATATATAACATTCAACGTTTCTATGGATATAAACCCACATACTCTATGTGTTGGGGGTCTACTCACAGATTGCATATAAAAAATCAATTTGATATTTATGATAGAGAGTAAAATATTTAAGGGAGTGAAATGGATAGATTGGGATAATCTCATTCTAGAAGATTGCCCTGGTGGTGTAGGGGCTATCATGCGGGCCTGTCGAGCCCGCGACTCGGGTTCAATTCCCGGCCAGGGCGTTCCCATAGGGCCCGTAGCTCAGTCTGGAAGAGCGCTTGGCTTTTAACCAAGTGGTCGCGGGTTCAATTCCCGTCGGGCCCGTTTCCTGATTTTAGGCCATTTTTTATGTGGAGGATTGGATTGTGAAGACGGATATATTGAAACACCAACTGGTACCGGAACATGTTATTTTATCCGAAGAGGAAGCCAAGAAGGTCCTTGAGGATATGAAAGTCCACGCCGAACAATTACCTAGGATAAGGAGTGATGACCCTGTAGTGAAGGCTATAGGGGCGAAAGAGGGGGATATACTGAAAATAGTAAGGGAAAGTCCAACTGCGGGTAAATTCGTAACATATAGGATAGTTCAAGATTGAATTTTAGATGATATTATTTTTTGGAGGAAGTCCATGAAAAAAAGTGCATGGGAACTGGTAGATGCATTTTTTGATAAATACAACCTGGTAGACCACCACCTAGAGTCATACAACGATTTTGTGAATAATAGAATACAGGAGATAATAGACACCAGCGAACCCATAGAATTTGAAGAGGGCGAATATAGGGTGGAAACAGGCGCCCTTGAGATAGAAAAGCCATTTATCAAGGAAGCTGACGGATCAACTACCAAGATATTCCCAATGGAAGCTAGACTCAGAAACCTAACCTACTCTGCGCATATGAATCTTGAAATGCGACTTTTAAAGGAGGGAGCCCCAGAACCAGACTTCGAGAAAGTCTACATCGGAGAATTACCAGTAATGCTAAAATCAGAGATATGCCACCTATACGGGCTCAATGAAAAAGAACTCATAGAAAAAGGAGAGGATCCAAGAGACCCTGGAGGATACTTCATAGTCAATGGATCGGAAAGATCACTCGTAACAACAGAGGAAATAGCCCCAAACAAGATAATACTAGAAAGGATAGGTGAAAAGGAGGAGAATAGGGCGCGTGCAGTTGTAACGTCCATAAAAAGTGGGTTCAGGGCACGTATAACCCTTGAATATAAAAAGCCCAGGAGAAAGGGTGTATACCTTCGAATATCATTCCCATACGTCCCAGGGGAAATACCCCTTGTAATACTGTTAAGGGCGCTGGGATTAGCCACAGACGAAGAAATCATAACAAGCATCTCTGACGACCTCAACTATCAAATGGTAGCCACCGATGATATAGAAGTATCCTCTGAAAAACTCAAAATAGAATATGAGAAACTAGAAGAACTAAGCAAAGAAGAACGTAGAGAATACCTGATACTAAGCGCCATCAAATATATTGGTAACAGGGTCGCTAAGGGCATGACAGAAGATTACAGGATAAGAAGAGCCGAAGACGTGATAGACCGTTACCTGCTACCACATATCGGCACAGAACCGGAAAAAAGAATCGACAAAGCCATTTATCTCGCTGAGATGACTGAAATGTTACTACAAGTCATATCTGGTGAAAGAGAACCCCACGATAAAGACCATTACACCAACAAAAGATTAAGAGTCTCAGGAGACCTTATGGAGGACCTTTTCAGAGTAGCCTTCACAAGCCTAACAAGAGACATGACCTACCAATTAGAAAGAAGCCTTGCAAGAGGCAAAGAACCCTCAGTAAAACAAGCCGTCCGTTCAGATGTCCTCACAGAGAACATAAAACATGCCATAGCCACCGGAAACTGGGTGGGTGGACGGGCTGGTATAAGTCAATTGCTAGACCGCACAAGTTACATGGGCACACTCTCACACCTTCGAAGAGTAGTATCCCCACTAAGCAGAAGCCAACCACACTTCGAAGCAAGAGACCTCCACCCAACACAGTTCGGGAAAATATGCCCAAACGAAACCCCAGAAGGCCCCAACTGTGGACTGGTCAAAAACCTTGCATTGATGGTTAAAATCTCAGAAGGCGCGGATCCAAACGAAATAAAAGATGTGATCAAAAAAATGGGGATAACAAACTAGACTAAGGGGGTGGATCCACGTGACCAAAACTAAAATTTATATTAACAGAGAAATTATAGGCACCTGTGACGAGCCTGAAAACTTTGTAGAGGAGATGAGGGAGAAAAGAAGAAAAGGGAAAGTCTCCCATGAAATGAACATCACATATTACCCTGAAAATAATGAGATTCACATTTTCACAGACCCTGGAAGAGCCAGAAGACCACTAATAGTGGTAAAAAACGGCAAACCGCTCTTAAAAGAAGAACACCTGAAACTTCTGAAGGAAGGCGAAATCGGATGGGACAACCTCATAAACGAGGGTGTAATAGAATACCTAGATGCTGAAGAGGAAGAAAATGCCTATATTGCAATGTCAAAGGACGAATTAACCGAAGAACACACACACCTCGAAATCGACCCTTCAACAATGCTAGGTATATGCGCCGGTATCATACCATTCGCAAATCATAATTCATCACCAAGAAACACCATGGAAGCCGGGATGACCAAACAGGCCCTAGGCTTCTATGCATCCAATTATAATCTTAGAACAGATACAAGAGCCCATCTACTCCATTACCCACAAGTACCCATAGTAAAAACCCGTATCATAGATGTCATAGGATATGATAACAGGCCCTCAGGGCAAAACTTTGTGGTTGCAGTGATGTCCTATGAAGGATATAACATGGAAGATGCGCTCATTTTAAACAAGGCGTCTCTAGAAAGGGGACTTGCAAGATCAACTTTCTTCAGATCCTATGAAGCCTCTGAAAGGAGATATCCTGGAGGCCAGGAGGATCGTTTCGAAATACCAGAGAAAGGTGTGAGGGGTTATCGTTCAGAGAAAGAGTATAGGCATCTTGACGAGGATGGAATAGTGAACCCTGAATCAAAGGTATTCTCTGGTGATGTTCTAATTGGTAAAACATCACCTCCACGTTTCCTGGAGGAGATAGATGAGTTCGGGACTGTTGCAGAGAGGAGGAGAGAGACCTCAGTCACTGTAAGACATGGTGAGGAGGGTGTGGTTGATGCTGTTCTCCTCACCGAAACTGTTGAAGGTAACAGACTTGTTAAAATACGTTTAAGGGATCAGCGCCAGCCAGAATTAGGTGATAAATTCGCTTCAAGGCATGGACAAAAGGGTGTTGTGGGTCTTATAGTCCCAGAGGAGGACATGCCCTTTACAGAAGATGGTATAATACCAGACCTTATAATAAACCCACATGCAATACCTTCAAGGATGTCTGTTGGACAAGTGCTGGAGATGATGGCTGGTAAAGCCGCTTGCATGGATGCCGAGAGAGTTGATGGCACACCATTCACTGGCGAGAAAGAAGAGGATATAAAGGAGGCTCTTATGGCCAATGGATTCGAAGCAGCTGGACTCGAAACATTATATGATGGTGTTACAGGTGAAAGACTCCAAGCAGAGATATTCATAGGAGTGGCATATTACCAGAAACTTCATCATATGACAACTGATAAAGTCTATGCACGTTCAAGGGGTCCTGTACAGGTACTTACAAGACAACCCACTGAAGGCCGTGCTAGAGAAGGTGGTTTAAGGTTTGGTGAAATGGAAAGAGACTGCCTAATAGCACATGGCGCGGCTTTAACGCTTAAAGAACGATTATTGGACGAGTCGGACAAATATGAGGCTCTTGTCTGCAGTGAATGTGGTATGTTAGCAATATACGATCGTATAAGGGGTAAAACATACTGTCCAATCTGTGAAGATTCAGACTCGTTCCCAGTTGAGATATCCTACGCATTCAAATTATTATTAGATGAGCTTAAAAGCCTCTGCATATTCCCAAAGCTCATCCTAGAAGATAAAGCATAAAAAGAGGGGAGAGACCAACCTTGAAAGGCATTCTTAAAAAAATTTCAAAGATAAACTTTGGGCTGCTATCACCAGATGAGATAAGGAAAATGTCTGTAGCCCAGATCATAACACCCGACACTTATGATGAGGACGGGTATCCTATCGAAAACGGGTTGATGGATCGACGTCTCGGGGTCATAGACCCTGGTCTGAAATGTAAAACTTGCGGAGCCAAGGGTGGTGATTGTCCAGGACACTTCGGCCATATAAACTTCGCAAGACCGGTTATACATGTTGGGTTTGCCGATACCATACATAAGATTCTCAGATCCACCTGTAGAAAATGTGGTAGGATACTGTTAGATGAAAATGAGGCAGAAGAGTATGCGCTGTTATTCCATGAGGCTATGGAAAGGGATGAGAACCTTACAGATATCATAAAAGAAGTGTATGATGTTGCAAGGCGTGAGAGATGTCCCCATTGTGATGAGGATCAAGGGGACATTAAAATAGATAAACCAGTCTCCATCGTAGAAGAAGACCATAAGTTAACAGTTGATGAAACCATAGAACTTTTAGAAGATATAATTACGAGGGCAGAGGAAGGTTACAAGTTAACATCACTTGAAGTGATGGAACTTTTGGAGAGAAAATACAGGTTAACAGCAAGCGAAATCAAAAGGCTAAGCCAAGAACTCGAGAGCATAGAATTTGACAGATCTCTCGAAGAGGTTAAAAACTTTAGGAGAATTTTTGAGAGAAGCGGTAAAAAGTCAACATTTGATGAAATTATAAAATTTCTAGAAAGGATGGTTGAAAAATTAGATGAACAGGATAACGCTTCTGAGAAGAGTTTAACAGTAGAGGTGGGTGTGGAGAAATTAAAGGTCCCGCCATTAGAATTCCAGGAAGAACTTGAAAATCTCTTGAAAGATGAACCAAAACTAGAAAAAGAGATCAGAAAAATCCTTAAAATAATCGAAATAGTCCAAAAGGGCGAAAACTTGGAAAAATCCATAAATGAAGTCAGAGAAGACCTAGAATGGATCAGGAAGGTCATGAAAAGCCTGGAAGAGATCAGAGGCCTTAGGAAACTTTTTGATAAAATAGACTACAAACTAACCCCAAGCGAAGTCAGAGAAAGACTTGAAAAAATACCCGATGAAGACTCCATACTCCTTGGAGTCAACCCAGAGGTTGCAAGGCCAGAATGGATGGTCTTAACAGTACTACCAGTTCCACCAGTAACCGTAAGACCTTCAATCACCCTTGAGACAGGGGAACGTTCAGAGGACGACCTCACACACAAACTCGTTGACATATTAAGGATCAATCAGCGCCTTAAAGAAAACATGGAAGCAGGAGCACCCCAACTCATCGTAGAAGACCTGTGGGAACTTCTACAATACCATGTAACAACATACTTTGATAATGAAGCATCAGGCGTGCCCCCAGCAAGACACAGATCAGGAAGACCCCTCAAAACATTAGCCCAACGATTAAAAGGGAAAGAAGGAAGATTCAGAGGAAACCTTTCAGGTAAAAGAGTTAACTTCTCTGCACGTACTGTAATTTCTCCAGATCCCAATATTAGTATAAATGAGGTGGGTGTCCCTGAAATAATAGCCAAAGAAGTCACAGTACCAGTATATGTGACCGAATGGAACATCAACGAAATCAAAAAATACATCAAAAACGGTCCAGATAAGCATCCAGGCGCCAACTATGTTATAAGACCAGACAACCGCAAAATAAGAATATACGAGGAAACAAAAGAAGCCATACTCAAAAAGATAAAACCAGGCTATATCGTCGAAAGGCACCTAATAGACGGCGACATAGTACTATTCAACAGACAACCATCCTTACATAGAATGTCAATGATGGCCCACGAAGTCCGCGTACTACCATACAAAACATTCCGCCTAAACCTCTGTGTATGTCCACCATATAATGCTGATTTTGATGGGGACGAAATGAACCTACACGTACTACAAACAGAAGAATCCCGCGCAGAAGCAAAAACACTAATGCGCGTACAAGAACATATACTATCACCAAGATTCGGCGGACCCATAATCGGCGGCATACACGACCACATTTCAGGATCATACCTCCTAACAAAAAAAGGCACAGAATTCGAAGAAGGAGACGCATTCCAACTACTAAAAAGGGCCGGGATACCACTACCCAACAAAAAAGGCAGAAAATGGACTGGTAAGGAAATATTCAGCCTATTACTCCCAGACGACCTCAACATGACATACAAAGCAGAAATATGCAGAAAATGCGAAGAATGCCTGAAAGAAGAATGCAAATACGACGCATACGTCATCATAGAAAACGGACAATTAAAATCAGGAGTAATAGACGAGAAGGCATATGGTGCATTCTCAGGTAAAATACTAGACCATATCGTGAAAGAATACGGCACAGACAAAGCCCGCGAATTCCTAGACCTGGCCACGAAATTAGCCATAGCAGCCATAATGAAAGTAGGATTTACAACAAGCATCAGAGACGAAGAAATACCACAAGAAGCAAAAGAAAGAATAGAAGCACATCTAAAAAACGCCGAGAAGAAAGTTGACAGGTTAATCGAAGCCTACAAAAACAGAGAACTCGAACCATTACCTGGAAGAACACTTGAAGAAACCCTCGAAATGAAGATAATGCAAGTCTTAGGAGAAGCCAGGGACAAGTCAGGGGAAATAGCAGAAGAATACCTTGACATTGAAGAGAACCATGCTGTTATAATGGCCCTCACAGGTGCAAGGGGTTCCATGTTGAACCTGACACAGATAACGGCTTGTGTGGGTCAACAGTCAGTGCGTGGAAGCAGGATTACAAGAGGATATAATAAAAGGACTTTACCACACTTCAAAAAAGGTGAATTAGGTGCTAAGGCGAGGGGTTTCGTGCATTCAAGTTACAAGGAAGGTTTAGATCCTCTTGAATTTTTCTTCCATGCAATGGGTGGAAGAGAAGGTCTTGTTGATACTGCTATCAGAACAGCTCAGAGTGGTTATATGCAACGAAGACTTGTGAACGCCCTCCAGGATCTGACAGTGACCGAGGATGGTATGGTAATCGACAATAGGGGTATCGTGGTCCAGACGCTTTATGGTGAAGATGGTGTGGATCCTGCTAAAAGCGATTATGGTGAAATAGTAGATCTTGAGAAGCTGGTGGAGGAGATTAGGGCAGGTAAATAATCCCATTGTGGGTGATTTTGTGGAAACATTAGAAAAGGTTAAAAAGATTATAAATGAAAAGGATTTGGAATTCCCAGAAAAACTCATAGCAGAGATAGCTGAGGTTGCGGAAGACCATCAGCTAGATGATGATGAACTCAATGAACTAATAGAGAAAGCCCATCGAGCATATGAAAGGGCCAAGGTAGAGGAGGGAGAAGCTGTTGGTACAGTGGCCGCCCAGTCTGTTGGCGAGCCAGGCACTCAGATGACAATGCGTACATTCCACTATGCAGGTGTGGCTGAACTTAACGTTACACTCGGCCTTCCAAGGCTTATAGAGATTGTTGATGCTCGTAAAAAGATTTCAACACCTACAATGGACATATACTTTGAAGAGGATAAAAGGGATGATGAAGAATTTGTCAGGAAGATTGCTAATAAGATCGGTAGAAGCACTCTTAATGATGTCCTGAAGAATTTCAATATTAATTATGCTGAGATGAATATCGTTGTTGAATTAGACGAGGAGAAAATCGAGGAAAAGAGACTTAACTATGATGATATAATCCAACGCGTAAAAAAAGCTTTTAAGGATGTAGAAATAAATAATCATATACTCATATTTGAACCCGAACCTTCAAAACGTACTATAAGGGATCTCAGACTTTTAGCTGATAAAGTACGGGACCATCAAATAAGCGGAGTTAAAAATATAGGTAAAGTAGTTATCAGAAAAGAGGAAGAAGAATGGGTAATACATACTGAAGGTTCGAACCTTGGAGCTGTTCTCAAAATAGATGGTGTTGATAAAGTCAGGACGATGACAAATGATATACATGAGATAGAGAAGGTTCTAGGGATAGAAGCTGCCAGAAACGCCATAATATATGAGGCGAAGAAGACAATGGAAGAACAGGGCCTGACAGTGGACATAAGACATATCATGCTAGTAGCTGATATGATGACAGCAGACGGCACAGTAAAATCCATTGGAAGACATGGTGTCAGCGGCGAGAAGGCAAGCGTTCTTGCAAGAGCATCATTCGAAGAAACAGGAAAACACCTCCTAAGAGCCAGTATAAGAGGAGAAGTGGATCAACTAAATGGTATCATCGAGAATATCATCATAGGACAACCCATACCATTAGGTACAGGTTCCGTAAGTATTATAATGAAACAAAAGGATAGGAGGAAGTAAATGGACATAGATAGAGGGATAAGGGTAGCCGTAGACACAGGTAACGTGATACTAGGCTCGAGGAAATCCATCCAAAACCTGAAATTAGGTAAAGGCAAACTAGTAATAATAGCTGAAAACGCCCCAGAAGATGTGAAAGAAGATGTTGAATATTATTCCAAACTTTCAAATATTCCCGTCTATGTTTATAATGGGAGTAGCGTCGAACTAGGCTCAGTATGTGGTAAACCATTCACCGTCACTACTCTCCTCATTCAAGATCCTGGTGATTCAACAATACTAGAAATAGTGGGGTAGATTCCGTGAGTATAAAATTCACTACAAACGAGATAAGATACATCGCACTCTTCGAAAGCATGACAGGTGCGATGGTAAAAGATTGTATAGTAGATGATAAAAATGGGAAGATAACATTCCTCGTTAAAAAAGGCGACATGGGCCTCGCAATTGGGAGAAGAGGCAGTAACGTGGCCAAGGTCCAGAAGGCCGTTGACAAGGGAGTTGAAGTGATCGAACATTCAGATGATCCAGTTGAATTCATAGCCAACCTCTTCACCCCCACCAAACTGAGGAGTATAAGGATACTCCAAAAGGAAAATGGTGAAAAGATAGCCACCATAGAAGTAAACCCCAAGGATAGGAGGGCTGTGATAGGTAGGGGTGGTCAGAACATTGAAAGGGCTAGGATATTAGCAAGGAGACAGCATAACATAAGCAATATTATAATTAAATAATTTGGGAGGGAATCACACTTGCCAGGACTATTCGCAGCAAAAAAACTCAAAAAAGACAGACAAAAGTTTAGATGGAAGGATCCTCAATACAAGAGAAGAGCATTACGCTTAGATGTTAAAGCAGACCCCCTTGAAGGAGCACCACAAGCAAGGGGGATAGTAATAGAAAAAGTTGGTATAGAAGCGAAACAGCCAAACTCGGCCATAAGAAAATGTGTAAGGGTCCAATTAATCAAAAATGGTAAACAGATAACAGCATTCGCCCCTGGAGATGGTGCGATTGGTTTCATAGACGAACACGACGAAGTAGTTGTGGAGGGTATAGGAGGCCCTGCTGGAAGAGCTATGGGTGACATTCCAGGCGTCCGCTGGAAAGTCACAAAGGTCAATAATGTATCACTCCAGGAAATGGTTAAAGGTAAGATAGAGAAACCAGTGAGGTAATACTTATGAGTCTAGTTTTTGATAAATGGGACGCGAAAGAGGTGAAAGTGGAAGACATGGGACTGGCCAAATACATCCACTTAGAAGAGGTGCTCGTCCCACATACAATGGGCAGACACGTTAAAAGACAATTCGCAAAATCAAAAGTTTCGATAATTGAAAGACTGATAAACAAGGTTATGAGAACGGAAAAAAACACGGGAAAAAAGAATAAAGCATATAAGATCGTTAAGGAAGCATTCGAAATAATAAACCAGCGCACAAAAAAGAACCCAATAGAAGTCCTAGTTAAGGCTATAGAGAACACATCACCACGTGAAGAGACAACAAGGATAAAATATGGTGGTATAGCCTACCAGGTTGCTGTTGACGTATCCCCACAGCGCAGACTCGACCTATCATTAAATTTCATCACAAAGGGTGCCATGCAGGCAGCCTTCAAAACTAAAAAATCAATAGAAGAATGCCTAGCAGAAGAGATCATACTGGCATCCGAATATGATACGAGAAGTTTCGCAATCCAAAAGAAAGAAGAAAAAGAAAGAATAGCCAGATCAGCACATTAAGGTGATTTTAGTGAGCAGACGCGCTAAAATGATTAGCAAGATCAAAGAATTAATGTACAAGCCAGATTACATCCGTAACATCGGCATAGTCGCCCACATAGACCATGGAAAAACAACCCTCTCAGACAACCTACTAGCAGGTGCAGGGATGATATCAGCAGAACTAGCCGGCGACCAACTATTCCTAGACTTCGACGAACAAGAACAAGCAAGAGGCATAACCATAGACGCGGCTAACGTCTCCATGGTCCACCCCTACGAAGAAGAAGAATACCTCATAAACCTCATAGACACACCAGGACACGTAGACTTCGGAGGAGACGTTACAAGGGCAATGAGAGCCGTTGACGGTGCAGTGGTCGTGGTCTGCGCAGTCGAAGGCGTAATGCCCCAAACAGAAACAGTACTAAGACAAGCCCTCAAAGAACATGTAAAACCAGTACTATTCATAAACAAAGTCGACCGCCTAATAAACGAACTCAAACTCAAACCAGAAGAACTCCAAGAAAGATTCATAAAAATAATAAGCCAAGTAAACAAGCTAATCAAAAGCATGGCACCTAAAAAATTCAAAGAAAAATGGCAAGTAAAAGTAGAAGACGGTAGCGTAGCCTTCGGATCAGCATACTACAACTGGGCCATCAACATACCCATAATGCAAGAAACAGGCATAACCTTCAAAGACATATACCAATACTGTAAAGAAGACAGACAAAAAGAACTAGCCCAGAAAGTCCCACTACACAAAGTACTCCTCGGAATGGTTGTGAAACACCTACCAAGCCCATCAGAATCCCAAGCATACAGAGTGCCAGTCATATGGCAAGGAGACCTAGAAAGTGAAGAAGGCCAAACCATGCTCAAAACAGACCCAAAAGGGCCTCTCGCAGTCATGGTAACAGATGTTAGGATAGATAAACATGCCGGTGAAGTGGCAACTGGCCGTATATTCGGCGGAACCATCAAAAAAGGCGATGAAATATTCCTAGTAGGATCCCATGCCACATCCAGAGTTCAACAAGTTGGAGTCTATATGGGCCCAGAGAGAATCAACACTGATGTTGTCCCGGCCGGTAACATTGTGGCGATAACAGGTGCCAAGAATGTGGTTGCAGGCGAAACAGTATGCGATACCGAGAGGAAAATAGAAGCATTCGAAAGCCTAGAGCACATTTCAGAACCTGTTGTCACAGTTGCGGTTGAAGCGAAGAACACTAAGGACCTTCCAAAACTCATAGAGGTTCTGAGACAGATAGCGAAGGAAGACCCCACAGTAAAAGTCGAGATAAACGAAGAAACTGGTGAACACCTCGTATCTGGGATGGGTGAATTACACCTTGAAATAATCGCCTATAGGATAAACGAAAAAGGCGTTGAAATAGAAACCTCGGAACCAATAGTAGTCTACAGAGAGACAGTCATAGACACTGCAGGTCCTGTAGAAGGCAAATCACCCAACAAACATAACAGATTCTATATAACCATAGAACCACTGGAAGAATCAGTGTTTAAAGCCATACAGGAAGGCCGGATCAAAGAAGGCCGTATAAAAGGTAAGGAGATGGCTAATAAGTTCATAGAAGCTGGTCTCAGTAAAGAGGAGGCTAGAAGAGTATGGGATGTGTATGAAAGGAACCTCTTCATAAACATGACAAGGGGTATCCAATACCTTGATGAGATAAAAGAACTCATATTAGACGGGTTCGAAAGCGCGGTAGATGATGGTCCAATGGCAAAAGAAAAGGTGATGGGCGTAAAGATCAAACTTATGGATGCTAAAATCCACGAGGATGCTGTGCACAGGGGGCCTGCCCAAGTCCTCCCTGCTGTGAGAAGAGCTATTTACGCGGCTATGATGATGGCCGAACCCAAGATCCTTGAACCGATACAGAAGGTTTTCATTAACGTTCCACAAGAGTATATGGGTAATGCTACGCGTGAAATCCAGAATAGACGGGGTCAAATCCTAGATATGAGCCAGGAAGGTGATATGGTGACAGTGGAAGCTAAGGTTCCAGTTGCTGAAATGTTTGGTTTCGCAGGTGACATTAGATCAGCTACGGAGGGAAGATGCCTCTGGTCCACTGAAAATGCAGGATTTGAAAAGTTACCAGATGAACTCCAAAAAACGATTATAAAGGAGATAAGAACAAGGAAAGGTTTATCACCTGAACCATATGGTGCTGACCATTACCTTAGTTAAAGTACATAAACTTATATAATAAAATAATAAATATGAGATTCAACCCCCCCCAATGGGGAATGATCAAAGGTTCCAGATCATCACAGAATATTTGGAGGTAATATTATGGCTAAAGAGAAAGAACACATAAACTTGGCATTTATTGGACACGTAGACCATGGAAAATCCACACTTGTAGGTCATCTTCTCCTACAAGCAGGAGTTATCAGTGAACAGCAGTTAGCTGAAGGAGAAGACAAATTCAGGTATGTTATGGACAGATTAGCAGAGGAAAGAGAAAGAGGACTGACAATAGACCTTGCACATACAAAATTCGAAACCAAAAAATATGAATTCACCATCGTGGACTGTCCAGGACACCGCGACTTCGTTAAAAACATGATCACAGGAGCGTCACAAGCAGATGCAGCAGTACTAGTCGTGGCAGCAGACGATGGTGTGATGCCACAGACCAAAGAACACGTATTCCTAGCAAGGACACTCGGCATAGACCAGCTAATCGTCGCAATAAACAAAATGGACCTAGTAGATTACAGTGAAGACAGATACAATGAAGTTAAAGACGAAGTGAGCGAACTCATCAAAACAGTCGGTTACAAACCCAAAGAAGTTCCATTCGTCGCGGTCTCAGCATTCGTAGGAGACAACATAACCCAAAAAAGTGATAAAACACCATGGTACAAGGGTCCAACAATAGTAGAAGCATTAGATCAGCTGAAACCGCCAGAAAAACCAGTAGACCTGCCATTAAGGATACCTATCCAGGATGTATACTCCATAACAGGAGTGGGCACAGTACCAGTTGGCAGAGTAGAAACAGGAGTCATAAAGACTGGTGACAACGTCATATTCGAGCCACCAGGCGTGGGCGGCGAAGTTAAATCCATCGAAATGCACCATGAACGCATAGAACAAGCCGAACCCGGTGACAACATAGGATTCAATGTTAGAGGTGTTGGAAAGAATGATATAAGAAGGGGTGACGTTGCAGGACACCCAGACACGCCACCAACAGTCGCCAAACAATTCACAGCCCAGGTGGTTGTGCTACAACACCCAGGTGTCATAACAGTAGGATACACACCAGTATTCCACTGCCACACAGCCCAAGTCGCATGCACATTCACAGAACTCATCCAGAAGATAAACCCAGCAACCGGTGAAGTGCAAGAAGAAAACCCAGACTTCCTAAAGACAGGAGACGCAGCAGTAGTCAAAATACAGCCAACCAAACCACTTGTAATAGAAAAGATCAAAGACATCCCACACATGGGCAGATTCGCCATAAGGGACATGGGACAGACTGTAGCAGCTGGAATGTGCATAGACCTAGTACCAGCAAAATAAACCCCTCATATTATATTTTTTTTGGAGGATGAAAATGCAGAAGGCACGCATCAAACTCACAGGAACAGACCCGAAAAAATTGGAATATGTCTGTGAACAGATAAAAAAGATAGCAGAGAGAACCGGAGTTGACATTTCAGGTCCCATACCCCTCCCAACCAAGAGGCTTATAGTACCAACCCGCAAATCCCCAGACGGTGAAGGAACCGCCACCTGGGAAAAATGGGAGATGAGAATCCATAAAAGACTCGTGGGAATAGAAGCCGATGAAAGGGCCATGCGCCAGGTTATGAAGGTAAATGTACCAGATAATGTTAGTATAGAAATAGAACTCAAAGGCTAAAAAGAAACCTCAGAGTCTAAGATATTATATTTTTTTATGTGCCGGGATAGCCTAGCCAGGTAAGGCGCGGGACTTGAGATCCCGTGGAGCTTCGCTCCCCCTGGGTTCAAATCCCAGTCCCGGCGTCAACAACCTTCTACACACGAAAAGAGGATGGACTTTTTATAAGACTAGAAGTTTGTCTTTATGGATCTCCCACAGAGGTTATGACTTTTGCTTTTAATTGGTGGTGTTTATGATAAAAACTAAAACGGTTCCAGAAGAGCTTATTGCAGTTATACCCTATACCGGATGTTTGAAGAAAACCAGCAGCTTACTCAGGGAACTTGAGGAGTGGCTCAGGGAAAATGATGCTAATATCAAGGGTCCTGGTTTTGTAATACTTTATACAAGCCCCCTTAAAGAGGATGGAAGATATGATGTGGGTTTCCCTATAGAAGAGGAGGTTGAAGGCAGCGATCGTGTGAATATTGTGACAATCCCTGAACATAAGGTTTTATACACTTTTTATAAAAATTCTGGTAGGCGGGCTGCTTATGAGTCCCTTATAGCCTTTGTTGAGGAGAATAATTTGGATGTGATAGGTTCGCCCAAGGAAGTCTATCATGAAGATTCAGTGGAGATACAATTCCCAATAATATAAGTTTTAGGCTTGGTACTTTTTTATTATATCCTTGAAAGCGTTGATTATATATTTTATTTGTTCCATGTTCATAGCATATATGCTGCATTTGAACCATCGGGTCTGACCCCTCTTTATACCAACTATCTTCTTTTCCTTAAGCTCTTCATATAAGAAGAAGCCCCTTCTTGGATGCGAACTTGCTATTTTATCGAATATGGGTGTTTCGAATCTTACAAGGTCGTGTTTTTTTGGTTTGACGCCTAATTGTATTATTTCACCCAGTTTTTCCATTTCCTCTACGAAGTATCTTGTCTTTTTAACTTCTTTCCCCCATCTTCGAACTCTCTCCTTTACATGTGGGAATGATGCCATTAATGTTGCGATTGGAGCACCTCTACTTGTACATCCTAGCATTTCGATTTCCTTTTTTTCATGGCGCTCGGATCTTTTAAGTATGATGTCTTCCCATTCGTTGGTCATGCCAAGCACTCCTATGGGTCCTGAGGCTGCCATGCTTTTGTGCCCGCTTCCCACGATGAAATCTGCCCCGATCTTCTTGGCGTCTATTGGCATTCTACCCATGGTGTATGCGCAGTTTAAGAGTAGTGGCACGCCCAGTTTTTTGCAGGTTGAGGCGATTTTTTTTGCATCTGTGAGGTTTCCATAGTCTCCGTCGACGTGTGTAAGTAGGGCGAGTTTGATGTCGGTTTTGTCAATTGCATTTTCCAACACTTCTCTGTAGGTTTCTGGTTTTATTTCGAATGTCGGATATCCGGTGTTTGGTGTTTCAATTATTTTGAGTTGGTTTCTTTCGGCTGATAGATGTGTTGTGTAATGTGCATTCCCATCCACGATGATAGTGTCTCCTTTATCGCAGATTGCGTGCATCACTGCGAATTTTCCTTCTCTTGCACCATGTACTGTCCTTACAACATCAACTTTTATGAAATCTGCAAGGTCATCGAGGAATCTTATGATGTCTGGTTTTTTTATCTGGTCTAATCGTCCTTCACAATAATCGCATATGCTATAACCATCCGCGAATTCGTAGAGTGCTTCACGTGCATCTGCTGGGAGGAGCCCACCTCTTTGTAGGGGGTTTAGATTAAGGTTTTCCCTTTCAAGCGTCCTTGTAAGACCGTAATCTTGACATTCCATTATTTTCCCTCTATTATACTTTTTATCTTTTCATATATGAGTTTGCGGTTTTCTGGGTTGATCCTGAATATTTGAATGTTTCTTTTATTTTTCATGTTTTGGATGAGTCTCCTGTGGAAGGCTGCTATAACTATTTTGTCGCTTGAAAGCGCCTCTTCAACCTTCAACATGAAGTTTGGGTCTTTAAGTTCCATTGGCGCGACCTCATCTATTAGGATGTAATCTGCGGATTTTATGGCTCTTTCGATTCCGGGCACGCCCACTTTTTTGATGGTTTCAATGTTAACCCCATAGGATCCTACCCTGGGCCCTGGGCTCCCTTTCTTTGCTAGTATACCTTCTTCGCCCGTCATTATATCTATTATCTTAAATCCTATCCTTTTATTGTTTTTTCTTATTTCTGGTGTGAATATTCCGCCTATGGCAGCCCCTTTTTCTTCAAGATGGTTTTTTATTTTTTTGATTAGGGTTGTTTTACCACTTCTTGGCCTTCCTGTTATTATAATATTTTTCATTATTTCACCTATAGTAGGTTGGTGAGGCCTAATTCTCTTGCATATTCTCTTGCGGTGTAAATTTCTTCTCTTGTGGGGTATCTGTCTATTTTTGGGTATTCCATGGCATGGTATACTGGCCTGTATTGTCCCATTATATTGATTGGGGTGTTTTCGCCTAGTTTGTCCGCTATCCATGATAGTATGGGTATCGTGCAACATTCAAGGTGTCCTGGGAGTATTAGGTGTCTTATTATCATGTTGGCTGATTTTTTGGCTAAGAGATGGTTTCTTGTGATTATCTTCCAGTAGTTTTCCACGTCTGCTAGTGTCTTGGCGCATTTGTTGTTTCCGAATTTGAAATCTGTGAGGTATAGGTCTATGATGCCGTCTAATAGTTTCATGGCTTCTTTTGACATGTAGAAGTTGCTGTTCCATATTATGGGGATGTTTTCTTCACAGTATGATATGACTTTTAGGATGTAGTTGAGGTTGGGTGTGGGGTCTCCGCCTACAAAGTTGACGTTGAATGATCCTCGACGTCTTTTCTCATCTATTAACCTTGCAAGGTTTTTTGCTTTTATGAAGACGCCACCTTGGGGGTTTTGGGATATGTCCCAGTTTTGGCAGAATACGCAGTGGAATGTGCAACCTGAGAAGAATATTGTGTGGCTTGGGACAAGAGGTGTTTCTTCGCCGAAGTGTAGAAATTCTGATGCTATCCTAGGCTCTAGCACACCACAGTATCCTGTTTCTTTTTCACGGTTAATGTTACAGCGTCTTTCACAAAAATGACATGACTTAAATATGTTGTCAGCTATTTTAATCTTTAAATCCAAAAATGATGTTTCACATGACTTCATGATCTGTTTTTCATAACATTCCTTGAATTTACTCCGAATTCTTTCGTGTTCATCCCATAACTTATCTGTTGGCACATCCCTAGCCTTGATGGACGCTGCTATCTTAAATCTTGCAAGCTTTTTATAACCTTTTATAAGATGATAATCTTCCAGCATCATCAATTATATATTGTCTGCTTTTATTTTAGTATCCTTCTCACCCTCCAATAACCCTCAAAGTTTTTACAAGTATCCTTGGTGTTATGAAAGCTCCTATTTGCCTTATCCTTGAATCCACCATAACCATATCCCTTAAAAGGTTGAATATATTACCTGAGATCATAGCCTTCTTTATCGGATACTTTATCTCCCCATTCTCTATAAAAAATGGATTATTGGCCTCAAGTGAAAAATCACCAGATATTGGGTTGGCTGTGTGGGCGCCGAGAACATCAGTTACAAGCACGCCCCTTTTAATATCATCAAATGATATTTTATCCTTGAAATCAAGTACTATGTTGGTTGTTGAAACTGATGGTATACTTGAAAACGATGATCTTATACCATTACCAGTACTCTCAACTTTGCCCTTAGAAGCAGTGTAAATATCATATATGAAATTTTCTAATATACCATCTTCTACTATGGGTGTGCACTGTGAAGGCGTGCCTTCATCATCCACTGGAGCTGAATAGAGGCCTCCTGTTAGTCTACCATCATCATATATGTTCATGGTTGGATTCGTCACTGTTTCCCCGATTTTGTCTGCGAGGTATGATCTTCCCCTTTGGACATTATCTGCATTTATTGCTGATGTGAATGTTTCAAGAATTCCATTTATAGCATGATAATCTAATATTATGCTTAGATCGCCTGTTTCGATCCTTTCACCTCCAATGGAATCTTTCGCTATCCTGCAGGCAGTCTTCGATATTTTTTCTGGTTCTAGGTCCATTAAACATGATGCATCTGATTCATAGGCTGTGGACTTAAAATTTCCTTTTTTGGCATTGACTGATATGTGGGTGGCGAATCCCGTGCTTTTGTATTTGGCTTCTACTCCATTAGAGTTTAGTATAAGGGTCTGAAGATAGGTTGCAGTGAAACCTCCACTGGTGGGTTCGCAACCTTCATCAAAAACTTTATCTAATATTCTCTCTGCGAATTCATGGGCATCAGAAATTTCAAAGTCGTGGAATCTTTTATCATAGATCTCTTTTACCTTGGGGTAACTTGATGGCCTGGAAAATTTAAAATTTTCATCTGGTTCATTCGCCTTTAAATTAGAAATTGCCATTTCTATTGTCTCATTTATCCTTTCCATGTTAGTGGTGTAAGCGAAGCCCATCTTCTCGTTTTCTATAACCCTCAAACCGAGGCCTGTTAACTGTTGTTCCTTTGCAAGGTCTATTTTATCCCTTTGTATGTTAACTTCTAATGTTTCCTCTTTTTGCATGTATATTTCAACGTTCTGCGCATGTTTAAGGGCTTCTTTGAATGCCTTTTCTGCTATATCATACATGTTTTCCCCTCAGAATATGAATTTTTCAAGTGCTTCAGCCACTCCATCCCCATATTTTCTGGTTGTTACATAATCTGCTATCCTTTTAAGCTCTGGGTCTGCGTTGGCAACCGCCACCTTTAACCCGGCAACTTTTAAAAAGTCGATGTCATTTTCACTGTCTCCTATCGCCATTATGTCACTTGTTTTGATCCCCATGTCTCTTGCAACGATTTTAAGGGATGCACCTTTATTGACACGTGGATCTGTAAGGTGAATTGCAAACCTCGTATCATAAACTTCAACATCAAAATCCTTCAAAACTTCCTTTATAATATCCTCTGGTACTGTGCGCCATATAGCCACCTCCGAAACTCTGAACTCCGAAAACTGAACCTTCTCCACAGGATACAAACCTTTAAGGTGCTTGTAGGCTTCTTCAGCCTTCTTAATATCACCTAGCACCTTAACCTCCCCATTAGAATATATTACACCACCATTCTCGGCCACAAGACCCCCAGAGGTTCCTATAAGCACAGAAGCCGCCCTTGTAAAACATAAAATATTACCCGTGACAAGGATCACAGGCACCCCAAGGGATTCAGCCTTCCTCAACGCTTTAAGGGCGGATATACCCACCTTCCTCGTCGGGTCCGTGATAGTACCATCAATATCTACTGCAATCGCCTTCATACTAATCAAAATGAACTATAACGATATGCAATATTACATGTTCCTTCCCTTGAAACCATACATGCACCCACAGGACTAGTTGGCGTGCATTCACTCCTAAAAAGCACACAATCCTCAGGCCTGGCAACACCCCTCAAAACAGCACCACAAATACAACCTGTAGGACAATCAACCACATCCTCCACTTCTATATCAAACTTTTCTCTCGCATTAAAATCTGAAAACTCACCCCTTATCTCATATACAGAATCCGGAATCTCTGGGAAACCCCTCCACTCCTTACTCGTAACAGAGAAAACTTCTCTCATAGCATCCTGGGCCTTAAGATTACCTTCCTCCCTAACAACCCTCCTATATTCATTCTCAACTCTAGCCTCACCATCCTTTATCTGACGAAGTATCATATAAACAGCCAAAAGCACATCAATAGGATTAAAACCCGCTATAACCTGGGGTATCCCATAATCCCTAGAAAATGGAATATAAGGCCTCGTACCTATTATAGTGGAAACATGTCCGGGTTCTATAAGACCATTCAAATTCACCTCCCCAGATTCTATGAGAAACCTCAAAGCCGGAGGTATAAGACGATGACATGAAAGAACAGAAAAATTATCAGGCGGCCCTGCCAAAATCTCAGATGCAGTTGTGGGTGCTGTTGTCTCAAAACCAGCCGCCATAAAAACAACCTCACCATCAACCTTTCTTGCAATCTCAACAGCATTATTCACACCATAAACTATCCTAACATCAGCACCCTCAGCCTTTGCATCAGCAAGAGAACCATTAGAACCAGGAACGCGAAGCATGTCCCCAAATGTCGTGATAATAACACCCTGCCTTGCAAGTTCCACACACTCATCAATTTCTCTCGCAGGCACACAACAGACAGGACATCCAGGCCCTGCGACAACTTCAACTTCTTCTGGCAGAAGAGATCGTATACCATGTTGCATTATTGTATGTTCATGAGATCCGCACACATGCATTATCTTAACTGGCTGCGAAATCCTATTTATCTTTGACACTATCTCCCTTGAAAGATCCTTCATAACATCACCAAGTCATCCACTTAAAAACATTATCTCACACAAAAAGCATATATACTTGATGGACAACTTGCACAAATTCTAAAATTAAAAAAAAGAAAAAGGGAACTTGGTTAAATTTTCTTTGAAACTGCGAATCCGCCGATAATCGACAGCACCGCAAGCAACATTAAATATAATGGAGTTCCTGTTGGCTGCATTGGAATTTCACCTGGCTTTGGCGGTTTAGGCGGTCCTGGCATTACCTTTATCGTCACAGAAGCCTCGTTATTACTTGGATCTGGATCATAAACATCACTTGTAACAACAGCCACATTAGTTATAGTGGTGTTAGTTACTATGACCCTTGCTATGATCTGGAGACTTGCCACAGCACCACTTGCAAGATCGCCAAGAGTCCAGACACCAGTTCCACTATTATAAGTTCCTTGAGATGCTAAAGCACCCACGAATTGTAAACCTGCTGGTAACAAGTCAGAGACTCTAACATTCGTTGCAGCATCCGGTCCATTGTTTGTAACAGTTAAAGTGAATTTAACAGTGTCCAAGTAATTAACCACTGTCTGGTTAGCAACTTTAATGATGGCAAGATCTGCTGCCGCTGGCACAGTGATAGTCACATTAGCTCTGTTGTTGCTCATGTCTGGATCGTATATGTCGCTTGAAACATTCGCCACATTATCTATGCTGGTGTTGCTTGCCACAACCTTGGCTATGATCTCAAGACTTGTAATCGCACCGTTTGCTAACTCGCCAATGGTCCAAATACCACTCGTACTATTATAATCTGTACTGTTTGCACTCACGAATTGTAAACCTGCTGGTAACAAGTCAGAGACTCTAACATTCGTTGCAGCATCCGGTCCATTGTTTGTAACAGTTAAAGTGAATTTAACAGTGTCCAAGTAATTAACCACTGTCTGGTTAGCAACTTTAATGATGGCAAGATCTGCTGCCGCTGGCACAAGTATTGTGGCATTTGCGTGGTTATTTTCTGTGTTGTTGTCAAATTCGTTGGTTTTTGTTACAGTAACTAGGTTGGTTATTGTTGTGTTGGAAGCTACGACTCTTGCTATGATATCAAGGCTTGCGTTTTCACCTTGAGCTAGGCTTTCGATTATCCATTCAGCGCCGTTTATTGTTGTGTAAATTCCTGTGGATGCTGTTGCTGATATCATTTCCAAGCCGGGTGGTAATGGGTCGACTAGTGTTATTCCGGTTGAGTTGTCTGGTCCGAGGTTTGTGACTGTTATTGTGAATTTAACTGTGTTGTTATAGTTTACTGTTGTTGCGTTGCTTGTTTTTTCAACTTTTATGTCTGTTACTGGTAGTGTTGTTAGTGCGAATGTTGCGTTGTTGTCTCCTGTGAATGGGTCATATGCGTCGCCTGTAACAGAGGCCATGTTGAAGAATGTGCCTGAACTGATTGCTTTGACGATGATGTCTAATGTTGCTGTTTCAAATGCTTCTAGATCGCCTATGGACCATGTGTCGGTGTTATTGTTGTAAGTTCCGTGGGATGTTGTCGCGTTTAGGAATTTTAGGCCGGCTGGCATTAGGTCTGTGACTATAACTCCTGTGTTGTTGTCTGGTCCTGCGTTGTAGACTTTTATTGTGTATGTGGAGTTTTGGCCGTTGTATATTATTGATGGGGTTGCTGTTTTTGTGATTCTGAGGTCTGATGTTTTTGGGGCGTTGACTCCTGCTATTGCACGGTTGTTTGTCATGTCTGGGTCGAATTCGTCTCCTGTGACTTCCGCAACATTTATTATGCTTTCAGTGGTGTTTACAAGGACTGTGAAGTTTAATGTGGCTGATGAGCCTGCGTTGAGCGCGCCAACCATCCATATACATGCTAGTGGGTAGCATGTTCCCTGGGATGTTTGGTGGCTTTGATAGATGAGGCCATCAGGTAATTTGTCTTCTAGGATTATGTTGGTTGCATTGTCTGGTCCAAGGTTTGTTACGGTGATTCTGAATGTTACTTCGTCTCCATAGTTTGGTGTGGAATTGTCAACTGTTTTTATGACCTTGATATCTGCTGATGGGTTAACTTTTAATATTACGCTTGCATTGTTATCTGATGGGTCAGGGTCGAATTCTGATGCTGTGACGTTCACTATATTTGTGGATATTCCAGTTTTTGTTGAGAGGATCTCTATTGCGAGTGTTGCATATTTGTATGGTGCTAGTGTTCCTATGAGCCATTCTCCACTGGTAGTGTTGAATGTTCCCTGGGATGGTAGGTAGGATATTATTGAAAGGCTTGATGGTATTAGATCTGTGGCTGTTACATTTGTGGCTGTGTTTGGACCGTTATTTGTTACTGTTATCCTGAATATTGTTGATTCTCCGTTATTTATTGGTGTCTTGTCAACTGTTTTTGCGATTGCTACATCAGCAACCGCCCCAACATTTAAAGCGGCCAAAGCGTTATTGTTTGTTGTGTCAGGGTCGTTTTCGGCACCTGAAACTGATACATAGTTTATGATTCCACCTGTTTGGTTAACGATGGCTGTGATGTTTAATATGGCGCTTTCAAGGTAATTGAGTGGTCCGATGATCCAAAGACCTGTGATTGGATCGTATGTGCCCTTGGATGGTGTGGTGTTTTGTATTATTAGTCCGGTTGGTGGCAGGTCTGTTGCAACTACATTGGTGGCGTTATCTGGTCCAAGGTTTGTAACAGTTACTGTGAATTTTACAAGGTTTCCGAAGTTGGGATTTGTATCATTGACAGTTTTTATGACGCTGAGATCTGCTGATGGTTTAACTTCGATTGTTAAAGCAGCTACATTATCCTCGTGTACAGGATCCGGCAGTTCTGATGTTACAGATACTATGTTTGTTTTGTATCCTGGTTGAAGTGCTTTAATGACCATTGTGAGTGTTGCTGATTCTAGTGGCGCTAGTGTTCCAACATTCCAAGTGTTTGTAGTAAGGTTATATGCGCCCTGTGATGGGTTTAATTCAATTATTGAGATTCCTGTTGGCAGTAGATCTGTTACCGTTATGTTTGTTGGGGTGTTCGGACCTGTATTATAGACTGTTATGGTGATTATTGTTGTCTCACCATTGTTTATGATCATTTTATCTGCGGTTTTGGTGATCCCGAGATCTGCACTGACACTGTTTAAGGTTGATATTGCATTATTGTTTGTAATGTCAGGGTCAAATTCATTTCCTTGGACGAACACTGTATTATTTGAAGCTCCAGTCTTGTTAACGAATACTGTGATGTTTAGGAAGGCTGTGTCAAGATAATTAAGGGTGCCTATACTCCAAATACCAGTTGTAGTGTTGTAGGTGCCCTGTGAGGCGCTATGACTTTGATAGATTAGGCCTTCTGAGAGGATATCTGTGACTGTGATCCCTGTTGCATTGCTTGGACCGAGGTTTGTGACGGCAACTCTGAATGTTACGGTGTCCCCAAGGTTTGGAGTGGAATTAGTCACTGTTTTAACTATTCGAAGATCTGCTACGGGTTTTGGATTAATGTCCACGGTTGCATTATTGTTTCCAGGGTTTGGATCGAAGTTTGTTGATGTTACATTTGCTTTGTTGGTTATGATGCCTGTTGTGTCCACCTTTGCGAGTATGGTCATTGTTGCTGTTGCGAGGTAATTGAGGGTGCCCACATTCCAGATGCCAGTTAGAGGATTATATATGCCCTGGGATGGTGTTGCAACTTGGAGTATTAACCCTGCTGGTAATAGATCTTCCACAATAACGTTGGGTGCATTCACTGGCCCTCCATTATAGACTGTTATCGTGTAGAGTATGTTTTCTCCGATGTATGGTTCTGGTTTGTCTACTGTCTTTGCAATGCTCAGGTCGGATGCTGGTGGAGAATTTAAGGTTGCCGTGGCATTATTATTCACAGGGTTGGGATCTGTAACATTACTTGTAATATTGGCCTTGTTGATTATGATGCCTGTTTGGTTTACGCGGGCTGTGATGTTTAATGTTGCTATTTCAAGGTAATTGAGGGTGCCCACGTTCCATATACCTGTAAGTTGATTGTAGGTTCCCTTGGATGGTGTGGCGTTCTGGAATATCAAGCCGTTTGGTAGTAGGTCTTCTACTATGACTCCTGTTGCATTGTTTGGCCCGTAATTTGTTATTGTGATTGTGAAGTTTATGAGTTCGTTGAGGTTAGGCGCGGTATTATTCACGGCCTTTGTTATAGCTAAGTCTGCAAGTATTAGTGCTGTTATTGTTATGTTTTTACCATAGTCTCCGTTGTAGTGGAAGCTTGAACCGCTTTGATCTGTTATAATACCATATAGTGGTGTTGTCCCGGTTCCTATGACCTTGAAGTACCATACTGAGACTAAGTTTGTTGACCCTGGATTGTCCAAGCGTATGTTATTGCTTGTGCCTGTGGTATAAGTTGTTGTAAGGTTTAATGGTTGTAGTATGGTTGAGTTGTAGGCAAGTGGCAAGTTAACAATATTATATTGTGATGCTGTACTTGATACCATGGTAATGGTTATTATATCTCCAATGGCTGGTGTGGTGTTACTTGCTGTTATGCTGATTATGTTATTACGGTTTTGTGATACTAGTTTTTCCACGTATAGGTTGCCTGTTATTGTGTCTGTTGGCGTGTTTGTCCCGGCGACTGTTACCGTATAATTTCTTGATGTGAAATATGCTGCGTTTGTTCTTGTTATTTCTATGAGGTAGAATGCGTCTATTGTTGCCCCGGGTGGTATGTCTCCAATGCTCTTTGTTGCAGTTTCACCTGGTGCAAGGTTTATATATGTATTGTTTGTTGTCCATGTGAGATTGGCTGTTACGTTATTTGCTGTTGTCAGGGCATTATTGGTTATTCTTATTTGTATTAGGTATTGGTTTGGGCCCTGGTTTACGTTGTTGCTGTCTAGGCCTATTGTGTCCCATGATCCTTTTGTTAGTGTGAGTGTTCCGAGTTGGAAGTTTATTGTGGCTGAGCGGGTTTCATCTAGGCTTATGGTTTGTGTTGGTATTATGTGGCCTGGTGCTATCGCAGAAATGATTAGAGTGTTATCTTCTGAGTAAAATGATAGGTTATAGTTTCCGTTTTGGTCTGTGATGTTTGATGTTATAGTCGATCCTTGGGGTGTTTTCACATCTATTATGGCTCCTTGGAATGGTTCTGTACTGTTACAGTAGGTTACTGTTCCACTGATTAGAGTGTTGGGTTCTGTTTGATTGTCTGCTGCATTTACTGTTCCAATGGCTAAGAAAAGTAGTAGTGAGATTGTGATGGCTAGTTTTCTAATTATGTTCACCCCCCATTAAATTTTTTTACGGTTATTATATGTTTATTTTATTATTTAAGCATAGTGTTCAGAAGGTTGATGAACAAATAGAAACCGTGTTATTATATGTTTATTTTATTATTTAAGCTTTTTAATTGTGAATTATTTCATCTTTACGGGTATTCAAGCGCTGTTGCATTCTTGTATGTTGAAAGGGGATTGTGTTTCTCAGCCAATGTTAAATTTGAAACGTTTCAATGGATGTGACTTTTTAGTCTTTGCGAATTTAGGTGCACTGTTATAATCTATGTCACTCATGGTGTTTTTCACACTATTCTACATGCAAGGGGATTTTATATTCCAGCAGCTGATAATAGGCTTGGTCATGATATCATTTTTTCTACTCGCAATCATGATGGTGGCGCCATTCAAGGGTTAGTTATCTGATAATGGGGGGATACTAGTATCTCTTGGCGCGAGCAATATGCGTCATGGCACTTTTTTTCATGGGCGTTCTCTTCATCCAAGTAATGCAAATTGACATTTTGGGAGGATGGCCCCCTTTTTTGTAGGTGCGGGTATATTCCAGTCATCTAACAATAGCGCGGTTATGGGCAGCGCCCCCAGACCCTATCTGGGCATAGCCTCAGGAGTCCTCGCGACAATAAGAAATGTTGGTATGGTCCTTGGCATCGCAACGGGAGGCGCAATATTATATGCAATTGTACCCTCGGAGATCCTGCAAGCATATATACTCCAAGGCTCTGATGCTCACATCTTCCTTTCAGGTTTAAGATTAGCATACTTCGTTGGGGCCATATTAACAGGAATGGCTGCTATAACCTCGACACAACAAAAAAATATATGACTAACAATAGCAGACAACGGAATAGGCCTGCCAGAAAACATCAACCCAGAAAAAACAAAAGCACTAGGCCTAAAACTCGTAAACATTCTAACCAAACAAATCAACGGAAGAATAACCCAGAAAACAAGACCAGGCACAAAATTCAAAATTACAATTCCTGGATGTAAAGGCACATACGAGTAATGTTCGTTATACTGTCGTATAACGAATATAAATATTTTTATCAACATTCAGAACATTAAAAGAAGGAATAATAAAATCCAAGGGGAAATTCAGTCCTTAAATTACACTCCATGACACTCTGGTATGATAAGTGATAATTGAAGAAAACTGCCAAAGCCTATGATGTACAAGAATAGTTTTTTTTAAGATGCATGCAAATCCATGGAGTCTAAACAAAGTTTTCCATGTTCTCCCACTCTTAACACTTTGCATTCTAAATGATGTATATCAGCGCTAATAGATCCTAAAATTTGATATTTTCATCTCATTAATTTTTAAATAGTGAATTGGAAGTTTTCACATGGGAATAGTGTCCATTGTAGACAGGAAAAATTTTTGATTAGAATATTTTTCATGTGGGGTTCATTTTGATTTATTGTTCTTTAGAGTCCCCCAAAGTTTGAAAATATTCAGATCCAAGTCACGAAAAAATGATAAAGTTTATATAAAAGTTTTTTTCTAATAAGTGGCTAATGGTGTTAACATGAAAAAAGCATTGTATCTGACTGTTTTCATAACAAGCCTTTTAATACTTATCAGCAACGCCTCAGCAGCCCAATTATCATACAACGAAATCTCAAACGCCTCAAAAATAATAACAGACCAAGCCTCAAAAACAGGCCAAATACCATCCCAAATCACAGTAAACAACAAAAACATCACCCTAGACGACTACCTATACGCCGCAAGCACCACCACAATAAACCTAAACACCAACAAAAAAACAAACATAAGCACCAACAACTACAAACCACCAACAAACCCCCCAAACAACACAGCAACCGGAAAACTCACAAAAACAACATACCTACAGGTAGCACAAAACATCAAAAAATACATGGAAACCAATGGAAGATCACCCAGCTATGCCACCACAACAATAGGAAAAATAAACTATCAAAGCCTGATCTACACCTACGCCAAAATAATAAACTTCTACAACACCAACGGAAGACTACCAAATTACGTAACGGTAAAAGGTGTGAAAATTGTATCGTCGGATGTTGTGGGGAATCCTTCAACGCCTTCAACGGGTAAAACACCAAGTGATGTGTGGAATCTGTTGATAAATGGTAATTCCACGGCCAGGGATGTTTTAGATGTTGCGAGTGATGTTATTATTTTTATAGAGGAGCAGGGTAAGGTCCCGGAAACTGTGAAACTTTCCGATAAATTGACAGTTAACCCAGGCCAATTCCTCTATCTTGCAAGTCAAATGATATTATACTTAGATAATCTTACAAGTTCTGATACGAGTAAAGCATTGCAGGCAGCAAACAATTATAACAGTTTCATTGAAGAACTTAAAACTATGGCCACAACTAGGATAAACCCGGCGCCAAGTCCTGTGAATGGGGTTGCTATGGGTGAATTAACAAGGGCTGATTATATTGATCTTGCCAAGAGACTGAGAACCTTCATCAAAACTTATGGGAGACTTCCAAATCTTGTCACCAGCCCGATAGGTAACCTAGGATGCGATTTTTTATTATTGGAGTTTTCAAAGGTTCTGAGTTCGTACAGAGGGAATGGTACATTACCGGCTGGTATTGAGACTTATTCAGACATTTTCAAATTTGAAACACCAGTTATAGCAGGTTATCTAGGCGCTTATAATATACAAGTGACCTCAGATTATGTGAAAGCTACTGGAAAGTGCAGTTGCGGGTCAAAGAGTTATTCCAATTATTATACAAGTGCATTTGTTAATTATTGTCCATGTTGTGGCAGATATGGGACATTGGCTTTCGAACAGGGTGGAGCAGCAGACGGTAATTATGAGGGTATGTGGTATTGCACCTATTGTGATGCTGATTATTGTCTAGCTTGTGGAAAAATACATGTCAGTGGGAAAAACATGTTTTTAACTCCATACACCCTAGAAGGATTAAGGGGCAGCTCTTCAGATGTTATTACAATGAAATATAATTACAAGGTTTTCAGGATTTTCCAAGATTCCTACGCATACAAGGATATATATTCAAAGGTGGATGATTCGTATACGATGGTCAAATATGTCAATGGAACTATCTTCAGGTTTTATTGATTTTTTCTTTTTTTTGTGAATTTTTATATAGGTGGTGTGCTCTCTTATATATTAGATGGGAGAAAATTTTAGAGGAGTTAAAATGTTATTGGAGATAATAATTGTTTTTATTATAGTCTTGTTTTTATTGTATTTTGGATATCTTTATAATAGTCTTGTGCAGCTTCGCAATAGGGTTGAGAATGCTTGGTCGCAGATAGATGTTCAGCTTAAGAGAAGAGCTGACCTAGTACCTAATCTTGTGGAAACCGTCAAAGGCTATGCAAAACATGAGAAAACTGTCCTAGAAAATGTTACAAGGGCTAGAAGCGCCCTGATGAACGCCAGGGATGTTGGGGAGGTTGAAAAGGCGGATAACATGTTAACAGGTGCCTTGAAGAGTCTTTTCGCTGTTGCTGAGAATTATCCTAACCTTAAAGCCAATGAAAACTTTCTGAAATTACAAGAGGAGCTAGAGGAAATAGAGAATAGGATAGCCTATTCACGCCAATTTTACAACGACACAGTACTAATGTACAATAATAAATGTCAGATGATCCCAAGCAACATAATCGCATCCCTATTCAATTTCAAGGAAGCAGAATTCTTCCAGATAGAAAAAAGCAGCCGAAAGCTGCCAAAAGTCGAATTTGAGTGATGAAATTGCAGATGAACAAAAGAAATATTATAATAATAGCAGTTATCATATTCGCAATCTTATCTCTGACAATCATAGGTTTCATAACCAGCCTAGAACGTAGTTATTCAATAAAAGCAATAGACACCGACCTTTTCCTAAAAGAGGATGGGGCAATACATGTCAAAGAAACAATACACTACTCATTCAAGGGTACATGGCATGGGATAACCCGCAGAATGCCCCTAAAAGATGCGCAAAGCATCCAAAACTTGAACGTATCGGCTGAAGGCGCATACCCTGGAAGTGCATACATAGACTCTACGATAGAAAATGGAAATAACGTCCAAAATATTAAGGTTTATCTATATTCTGATCCAACGCTGACAGAACCAATCACTGATAAAAACGTTACAGTCACATTTGAATATGATGCAATCAATGTACCAAAATTTTACAATGACATAACAGAATTACACTACAAGATAATCGGTGAAGGATGGAAAGTCCCCATAGAACAAACCAACACCAGAATACACCTCCCAGGAAAAGAGGGCGTTAAGTACTGGTTCAACCCACCATATTACCTGAAGGATTCTAAATGGCAAAACAACACCCTAGAAGCCACAACAGGAGCCATACCAGCCGGCCAATACTTTGAAGTGGAAATGGCCATGCCAAGAGAATATTTCACGGCAAAACCAAGCAATGGCACAATCATAAACCAGAAAGCTTTACCCATAATAGAACGCAAACAAAAAGAATACCAGGAAGACCTAGCATTCAAAAACACCTTATACTCCTTTATCGGAGCCCTATTAATCATAGCCAGCTTCACACCAATATTAATATACCTAAAGTATGGTAGAGAACCGGAAATAGACTATAGTGCAGAGTATGAGCGCGAAATACCATCCAATGATCCTCCAGCACTCGTGAACGCCATATACACCTCCAAGGTGCTTAAAAATATCGGCGAACCAGACATGAACGGATTCAAAGCCACGATAATGGACCTAATAGACAGAAACTACCTCAAAGTAGAAACAAAAACAGAAGGAAAAGACAAAAAAACATTCCTAAAAATCAACAAGGACCTAAAAGGCCTGGAAAGCTTTGAAATGGATGTAATAAGATCCCTGAGAAGATTCAGAAAAAATAACCTAATAGCCTTAGATGAAATCCCAAAAAAATTATCAGATAGAGAAACCGCCCTAGAATTTCAGGAAATCTATGAAAGCTGGAAAGATCACCTAAAAAAGAGATTCATAAACAATAAAATAGATGAGATATTCATAAACAAAGGCGCTAAATACATGAAAATATTCGGTTTCTTAGGGGTAACCTTAGCCATTATAGTAGCATATTTCACAATATCAGATCCAATACCATTCGCAAGATTACCATTCTATGCATCAATAATCCTAGCAGCAAGTTCAATAACATCAATATTACTACCAGAGGATATACCAGGGCACTGGACAGTCCAGGGAAAAGAATACGTTGAAAAGTGGAAAAACTTCAAAAAATACCTCAAAGATTTCAGCCTAATAAAAGAATATCCCCCTGAATCCGTTAAAATCTGGAACAAGTATCTGGTATATGCAACAGCCCTTGGAATAGCAGACAAGGTTATAAAAGCAATGAAACTCCAACTACCAGAAACAGAACTAGAAAGAAACGACATTTACCTATTCCACTATTATGGAGGATATGGACTGTTAAGCGAGGCTCTGCTCACGGGCATGAGCACCTCAACGGCAACAGATGATGGTTTCGATGGAATAGGAGATATTGGTGGAGGTGACATGGGGGGTGGTGGAGACGCCTTCTAAAAAAAATAAAAAAAGGTTGACCCCCACCACATGAAATTTTTAGAAAAGTTGAGTAAAAATAGTAACTTTGATGTTATTTGGGGTATATCATTTAACATATTTTTTGAAAGTTTGTAGAAGATTATGACTTGGGGGTCTTGAGATTCAAAGTTTACCAGGGGCTCTGTCAAGTTCATAATTTGCAATTGTTATGCATTGTTCGGCCATTAAAGAAAGTTTGGATATGCTGATAATATCCTCGGCAAATTGGATTATTACTTTTTCATCTTCTTTTTTAACTCCAAGATGATCTCCCAAAACAAATAATGGACGCTCCATTTTATGTGCTATTCTCCTTAGATCTTCCCCATCTTCTCTCATATAATATATCTTATATGAGTGGGAAAGTTCCTCTAACAATCCTTTTAGGTCTTTTTTCGCTGTGAAAACCCCTGAATTCGCCTCAACCCACTCTCGTCCCGGTTCAAACTTTAAAGCTTTTCTTATAAGCCCTGCAACACTCCTTTCATCAGGGGACATTCTCCTAATTTCATCACTCCGAAACTTCACGACCCTAGGAGGGCTGGGATCGCCAAGTAAAAGAAGATAAACTTCCAAGGATCTTCTTATGGAATGAGACAAGAAAATGGCCTGGGAAATGCAACGACATAATATGTCCATCCGCCCGGCGCCAGGGATATTCTTCAAACTAAATGGACTAGTAGTGGCCTTATTACCTATAACAAGAAAACCTCTCATAATATCAAATTATATATTATAACTTATAAGTTAAGTTTAGTAAGCAAATAAAAGTTGGATTTTTATGAAAATTCTATTCATAGAACCTCCAAAAGACCCATGGTTTCTAATGGGCGAATACCGGCCACCACCACTAGGTATATTGGAGTTAGCGGCCTATATCGAGGCTAAAAATGAAAATATAAACATAAAAGTTTTGGATTGTCAGGCTGGGAAAATTGACTGGAAAAAACTGGAAAAACATATAGAATCATTCCAACCAGACATTGTCATCCCAAGCACCCTAGCAACTTGTAACGCATATCTAGTGCTTAGAACAGTTGAAACAGCGAAAAAGATCAGCCCAGAAATAAAAACTGTAGTAGGAGGTCAACATTTCACAGCCACCGCCCAGGAAAGTCTAAAATACCCCGAAATAGATTTTATCATCCGCGGAGAAGGCGAAAAAACACTTAACGAACTCATCCAAACCATAAAACAAGACAAACCAGCCACAAACGTTAAAGGTTTATCCTTCAAACACAATGGAAAGATAATACACAATCCCCCAAGGCCACTCATCAAAAACTTGGATGAATTACCATTTCCAGGTTATCATTTTGTGGCAGAACATATGAAAAAATATCATTTTAAAATGATGGCTGGTAACGCAAATTATGCTCTTATAGAAGCTTCACGTGGATGTGATCATCAATGCACTTTTTGTTCGCAATGGAAACACTGGAAGGGGAAATGGAGAACCAAATCACCTAAACGCATAGCTGATGAAATGGAATACCTCTACAGCGAATATGGAAGCAACTTTTTATGGCTTACCGATGACAACCTAGGTTCAGGTGCAAGAATCGAAAGACTATGCGACGAACTAATAAAAAGGGACATGGACGATCTAATGTGGTTTGTACAAGCCAGAAGCGACGACATAATCAAAAACCAGAACATTCTACCTAAAATGAGAAAAGCCGGCAACTATTGGATCATGGCCGGACTGGAAAGACACGATGATAAAACACTTAAAAATTTCCATAAGACTATCAGAACTTCTGATGCTAAAATTTCCATGGATCTTTTGAAAGAAAATGACATATTCGCCCAGGCAACCTTCATCATAGGTGAAAGACGAGACTCCCACGAATCCATAGAAGGTTTGCGAGAATTTGTCAATTATACAGATCCTGACTTGGCAATTTTCATGATATTAACACCATTCCCAGGAACAAAACTCTATGATATTGCCAGGGCAAACGGGTGGATAGAAGACACAAACTGGGCGAACTATGACATGATACATGCGGTTATGCCCACAGAAAACCTTTCAAGAAAAGAAGTCCAAGAAGAATTATACAAATGTTACCAGAACTTCTACGGGAACATGAAAAGACGCATCAAAGGCATATTCTCCCCAAACCCACTGAAAGGGAGAGTATACAGGTACATGGCCAGCAGAGGCCTTCTAAAAGCCCTGGGGGATCTGTTTTGAAAATCTCAGAAAATCTAACTTTCCAGTATTTCATAGGCATGTCCCTAATCGGCTTGTTCTACCTACCAGTAATGGTTTTATTTGGAACGGCCAGCGCAAATCTTCCATGGCAGAAGTATCTAATTTTTTCGATTTTTGGGTTAATTTGTCTCTTGGGAATAATAGCTGGGGTCTTCCCATCAAAATGTTTGAAAACAACAAAAAGGAAGACACAAAATATCATGGACATCGAGTTTAAAGGGCATCATCCAGATTGTGGAAACTTTTCTGGGCATGTTTTACACCTAGCAAATAAAACATGTTGTGTAGGATGCACTGGCTTGACTATAGGGGCTATACTCTCAATTTCAGGGACATTATTATATCTTACTAACAAATTACCATATAATGGTACAATGGTCTTCTGGCTGGGCTTTGTAGGGGTATTATTCGGCCTGATGAAAAATAGACTATTTAAAAAACGTTTAAAGTTTCTAGATTTGTTTTTGAATGTTATTTTTGTCCTTGGAGCGTTCATGCTCCTTCTAGGCATTGAAAAGATAAATGGTAGTCTACTTATCGAAGTTTATCTTCTGATATTGATACTCATCTGGATCATAACCAGAACGTTATCATCCCAAAAAGAACATAAAAGAATATGTGAACTTTGCAATTTGAAAAAATGCAAACCTTCAAGCTACCCCACAAAAAAAAGGGTGGAGTGATAAAAATGGTTTACTGTCCAAAATGTGGTAAGAAAAATGAAGAAGACGCAGAATTCTGCTCAAAATGTGGAACACCCCTCAAAACAATAAAAACCAAGGACACATGCTCAGGTCCAAGCGAAGGTTATAAGGATGAATGCTTCGGATTACCCCATGGAGGATTAATAATAGGCGTGATATTCGGAACACTTTTAATCATCATAGGAATCTCAGCCATCCTAAAAATAGACATCGGATACATAATAGGCCCAAGCATGATAATAATCATCGGGATACTCATCATAATCGGCGCACTATACAAAGCCACCCAAAAATAACATCCCCCCAGGCCAAGTATAAAAAAAAGGTATCCTAAACCCTTGAAATTAGTTTAGGATAGGCCCCCATGATTATTGTCAGCCTTCTCTTGTAGATTCTTGTAGATAGATGCTTACGAAGTCTCCTTCCCTAATATCATAGATTTCAAGCTGATCCTCCGGGATCTTAAGAGAACCTTCGGGTGTGAGACGCTCCCAGATAGTCCTTGACACGCTACTCGTTGTCAAATTCCCATCTCGAATCTTAACATGCCTCACAAGCTTATAATTCACATACTTACCTTCTTCCATCCTAAAAGTCTCCCTAATACTCCTAGGGACCTTAACAGTACCATCCTCTCTAACCCTTCCAGTTATATACAATCCTATCTCCAATATAATCCCCCCCACAAAATATATCCTAAAATGGTATATTATCCATTTTATATTAAAACTTTTAATCTTAAAGTGGGGATAGCCCTTCCAAACCCTTTTATCAAAAAAAAAGGAATAAAGTTGTCTGCGAGGTTTAAATATGAAGGTTAGGGCCCATGTGTTTATCACTGGTAGGGTTCAAGGCGTCTTCTTCAGGTATGCGACCCAGGATGTTGCCGAGAGACACAATGTGAATGGTTGGGTGCGTAACCTGCCAGATGGCAGAGTCGAAGCCGTTTTCGAAGGCGAGAAAGAAAACGTGGAAAAAGTAATAGAGTTTTGCAAGATAGGACCACGTGGAGCTAAAGTCACCAACATTGAAATAAACTGGGAAAAATATAAAGGAGAATTCAAAAACTTCAAAATACACTACACATAAAAAAAAAGAAGAATAGAAGGGAAATATTCATCTTAGAAGGGTAGGCTGGCGTATACCCCTAAGATAGTGGCAGTCGCCGTATTCCAACTGTTTACAACCCCAAGACTGTTCCTAGTACTTGTTGCATCTGCATTATACCATTTACCATTCACATAGATTTGCGCCCAAACATGACCATAGGTTCCGCTGGAGAATGTGCAAATCCCATGTACATAACGTGCCGGCAATCCCGCAGCCCTTGCAAGCGCCACCACAAGATGCGCATGATCACAACAGTTACCAGTCTTGTATTTTAAGGTTCCAACAGCACCATACCTCGTATTATAATAGAAACTATAGTCTATATTGTCCCTAACCCAATTAAAAACAGCTCTCGCCTTATCCCATTCACCGGTAAGGCCAGCGGTCAACTGGGCTGCAAGTGATTGTATACTGGGATCATTCACTTGACAGTTTGCTGTTGCAACGAGGTATTGGCCGAGTTCGTTGTTTGAGCTTTGACCAGAAAATTCTTTCACTGTAACATAACTGGGTAATCTATTATTGTCATTGTAAAATGTGAGTATTCTGCTCATGGCATAGACTATGTTAGGATATGATATACTGCCAATACTAGTCGTGACATAATTCGGAGCTCTAGCATAGGCTGTGATGAAGTTTAGGATCTTATTTGTTAATTGTATGTATTCTGATTTTGTGATTTGTCCTGTGCCAGATCCTGACGGGTTTGGGGCTTCGGTGACTGTTCTAGGAATTAATGGGCTTGTCTGACCAGAATTTATCTGGATTATCACCTTCAGCATCAATTCGAGGAATTGGGCCACGCCTAGATTCTGATCAGACACTGTAACGTAACTGGGCAGTCTCTTGTTGCTTTCTATGAAATCTTTTAACCTTTTTGCAGCTGATAAGACTTCATACATGCTTATATTTGGATCGTCAGCAGCTCCACTAGAATTTTCACCGCCTTCACCTATTTGGCTCGTCTCTGAATTGTTATTAGAGTTGGTAGGATCGTCACTTAATGGCAGGGTTTTAATTTTGTTGAGGTTTTCTAGGTTCACATAATTTGGCAATCTTTGGTTGGCTGCTTTAAAGCTTATGGCCCTTGCAAATAGCCATGTGAGTGATTCGAATTTAATCTGCTGGTTATTGAATGTTGCGAAATTCGGAGCTCTTGAATTTAATTCAATGAAACTATAAACCTTTTCTGCTAATTCAATGTAGTCTTCTAGAACTATTGACCCTTTAAGGTTTGTTCCTGTAGAATTTGTTGGCAATCCTACGATTCTAGGTTCAAGGGTCTTATCTGTAAGGTATGCTGTTAAAAGTTGGAGAAATGTCGCCGGGTTTAACTGTTCTCCCCCAACTGTAATATAAGCTGGTAATCTTTCATTGGTTTTAATGAAATCGTCTAAACGGACTGCCGCATCCTCGATATCCGCACCATTCAAGGTGGAAGGGCCGGCCGCTGCATTTGACTTGTTTAAACCCTCATCTCCAGCATAGTTCGTCTTTGGCACTGGTTCTTCTAGAATACAAGATGAATTTACGTCTGTTGCACGGTCTGGGGTTTCGGGGCTGTTAATGTTTTGTGTGAGGTTTGTGGTGGTCTTGTTTTCCTGTGCATAGGCAGATCCAAGGTTTAGTAAGAGTATGCATGCAAATAGCATGCATACAATTTTCATTTTAATCGAAATTTTACCCGCCTCCATGTCACAAAGATTCGCTGTGACAACCAAAATTAGAATCGGGCCTAGTATATAAATATTACGGTTTAATTCCGGGATAAAAACCCTACTAGATCTTTTCAAATGAAAATAAGCAACTGGAAAACCTTTCATTTCGACAGTTTGAGAACTTCTAATAATCATATTCATATCAGAAAAGAACATCCTCTTGGATGATATATCAGCCATAAAAAATTTGTCAGTTCCCCATAAGACATTCCAACAAATATGAAAAGTTTATATGCGTGGAAAACCATCCATAAAAAATCCAAAAAAATAGGAAACGAGAATAAAACAAAAAAAAGGACAATCAAATGGGATTTTCACCAAATCTTATATCTGCAAAGCTTCCACCAAAAAAAAGATTCGCATAAACAGGTCACATTCTCATTCAAGGACCTCCACAAAAATAAAAAAATCGCATACCCCTTGCTTGTCAGATCTACATTTCTAAATTTAATTTTGAAGAAATCCTATCCTTTCGCCTAGCCATTCTCTCATTTTTATCTAACTTGAAAAATACACCATGTATAATCTCCTTTTGGTATATGAGGGCTGATCCAATATAATTTTCTGACCGGAATCTATAATCGAACCCATAACCTGGCGATTCTTTCCTAGTCTCCTTTGAACTTGTAATTTCATCTATAAAAGTTTTTATATCATCTTTTGTCAATGGATCTGTTTCGCCTCTAGAAAGAGCTTCGATCGCATAACTTTTAATTATTTTATCATGTAATTTTTTATAAGTTGAGTGCCTTGAAACAAATTCAAGACCTACAATAACACCATCTATAGCTATCAGTATACCGTTCTGCCCCTCCAAAACCCTAAAGGGTTTTATAAATTCCTCGAGTCTATTTTCATGTTTCTGGAATGCAGCATCCATCGCACCAGTCTCGGAATAAGACCCAGAAATTGAATGCAGCCGATCAACAGCATCCCAGACCGCTCTCTGATCAGACAAATATTCTGAACTACCTTCAAGAGATTCTGTAACACTAACACTTTTCTCAAACCTTACACATTTAGCAGCTACCCTCCCAGAATCCCTAAAATCCTTGGATGTATAATGCCAACGCCCAGCCTCCACACAACTTACAGGAATAATTGTTTTGCTCTTCTCACGAAGAAGTATACTCGTATTAACTATCCTATTTTGTTTCGCCCCTTCAAGCTCCTCACCATCCACGATTAACACAGGCAATGTAGCCTTGTTAACAACAAGAACTTCAGGAACTGAACCAGATTCGTCAATTTCTTCAACTTTTAAGAATCCGGATCTCATAGCCTCCCCTAAAGTAAGATATTCAAAACTACCATCAAATTGTGCCTTTACAGGGATGACCTCCATAGACCCAGAAACTTGACCATCCAAAAAATTAAGACCCTCAAGGTATTCCAATACAATCTCATCCAATAAAACCACCACCTAAAAAAATATACTACCACACACATTCTATACCAATCATATAATATAAACATTACTATATCACATTTTAAGTATATATATAAATAAAAGTATAAGATTTTATTATTTTAGTGTTTTAAATTATAGAATATTATTATACTTCTAAAAATCCGGGTTTAATAATAGAAAAATCTAGAACTACTCGAAAAAACCTTCTAACACATATTTTTACGTTTTCAAGGTCTTTTAGCCCTTGCAAGATCTTCAAGGGTCCTCTCTAATATATATCTTGCATTATCCTGCTTATGCCTTATATTCACAAGACCCTTAGGATACTCCAATATCGACAACTCATCATACAACCTTCTAATCGACCTACAAATCTCCTCAGCCTTCTTTAAATCACCCTTAACCAAAACCTCCAAAAAATACCTCCTAAGCTCCCCCACCAAATCGCCAAGACCAAGCAAATAATGAGACTCAGGCACCCCAATATCACAGGGCAACGGAAACTCCCTACCATCCACATAATAATAAAACAACAAAGCCTCAACATACTCCTGATGAGCACTCCCCACATACCCACTATAATACAAATCAGGATGCCCCTTAAGCATCATACCCAATTCATCAACCAATTCACCGGCCCTATCAAGCTTTTCAGCAGCCATATCAGAATCCCCACGATGCAAAGCCCTAACACAATCACCACACAACCTTATTATCTCCTTCGTTATCTTAAGGGCCTTCTCTCTCAACTCATCCTTCTCATCAAGCACCCTTTTTATCTCTGAGATTATCTTCTCCATAAATACACCACCATCTAATTGTTTTAACAACATACTCCCCAAGTGTTCTTAACATTTATTCAGTTAAGTAAATATTTTTCAAAAATTCCTAAAGGTACTTGCAAAATTACCCATCCGTTTTGACTAAAATAAAGCAACAAGGAACTATTGGTCAAATTCATCCCCAATGCACAATTCAACTTGATGGGCTTAAAGGACACTCACCCATAAGCTAAATAGGAGGATTATCTAAAAAATTTTAATATTTATTGAATAAAAATCATAAACAAAAAGCCTTTCCTAATGATCATACCAAGCTTAATGAGATGGGGGTGGAGTGAATCCACTGCAAAATTTGTGACAGGACCGCCACTAGCATCCTAGACAACATTTGCGGAAATTGCCTGAAAAAGGCGCCTGAAAAGATTGTCAAAAACCTGATAAAAACCTCACACCAAAAAAGCCGCATCATCCCACCATTTTCACCCCCAAGTGATCCCCAAGGCATCACCTGTAACGATTGCGGGAACCTTTGCAAAATAAAAGAAGGAGAATACGGTTTCTGCCGCTTGCGCAAAACAGAAAAGGCTAAGATACATTCCAAGTTAGATACAAACTATGAAGCAGTGGGCATTTTCTATTTCGACCCATTACCCACCAATTGCGTGGCAGACTGGGTATGCCCCGCTAGTACAGGGGCTGGTTACCCAAAATACGCCTATTCACCAAAAACAGAATACGGATACAGAAACCTCGCCGTATTCTTCGGAACCTGCTCATTCGATTGCCTATACTGTCAAAACAGCTCATACAGGGAAATGGCCCTTACAGGGAAACCCTTGTTCAATGTTAAGGACATAACCCAAATCCTAGATGATAAAAGTGCCTGTATATGTTTCTTTGGGGGTGATCCATCACCACAGATGTCATTTGCCCTATCAGCAGCCCGGAGCGCAATCAAAGAAAAAAAGAATAGGATCCTGAGGATCTGTTGGGAGACCAATGGTAACATTCACCCCCGATACATAAATGAAATGGCTAAGATAAGCTTATCCTCTGGGGGCATAATAAAATTCGACCTAAAAGCATGGGACGAAAAACTCCACAGGATATTAACCAGTGTAAGTAACCGGCAAACCCTCAAAAATTTCAAATACATCTATGAACATTACTTTGATAAGAGGAGTGAACCACCCTTACTTGTTGCAAGCACACTCATGGTACCAGGGTACGTGGAAAAAGACGAAGTGGAAAAGATAGCCAACTTCCTATCGAAACTCAGCCCAGACATACCCTATGTTTTACTCGCCTTTTCACCACAACACATGATGACAGATCTTCCATTATTAACATGGGAAGAAGCAGAAAAATGTTTGAAGGCGGCTGAAGGGGCAGGATTAAAAAAAGTGTACTTAGGGAACCCCCACCTATTAAGATGAACCATACCCCCCTGCTATCCCAGGAGGCTCCCCAGCATTTAATTGATGTTTCACGTCACTGGCTCATTTGCCAGTCCACAGTTCCACCAGCCCACAGAATCCATTACCCTTGCCATATATTTTTCTACAATTCGAATTTAAACCCTCCTCTATATGGGAACATCCTCACAAAAAGAGTATTTAAAAGCTGGAAATACTAAATTTTTGGCTCTTATTCTCCTTCGGAAAGATTTCAATCCCATTTTGGTCTGATTTTAACAATCTGTCGAGATGAATGTACCTTGTTTCTGTAATTTCCATATTATTTAGTTTATTTTAAAGCACGGATCTGGAACGGACGTTTCCCATTTTTATTTGTTTCCATACTATTTAGTCTATTTCAAAGCAATCACTTTATAAATCAGATTCTCCTTTTCTGAAACAGATTTCCATACTATTTAGTCTATTTCAAAGCTCAAACCATAGAGGGGGGTTTTATTTTGGAAGAGAATTTCCATACTATTTAGTCTATTTCAAAGCTCGTCAATGGTGGTGTAATACTTTTGGGGTGGGTTGGATTTCCATACTATTTAGTCTATTTCAAAGCTTGGATTGTGACAGTATCCCCATCCGCGGGGACGCCGCTATTTCCATACTATTTAGTCTATTTCAAAGCGAGAGGGGATGCAAAAAAAGAAAAGGATTTGGGTGTATTTCCATACTATTTAGTCTATTTCAAAGCTATTTTTCGTTTTTTTGATGATTCTCAGGGAGGGGATATTTCCATACTATTTAGTCTATTTCAAAGCATAGTATAGAAAAAAAATTCAGCGAATACAGCGACTTATTTCCATACTATTTAGTCTATTTCAAAGCTTTGAGTTCATCTCATTCAAGTATGCTTTTAATTCCTATTTCCATACTATTTAGTCTATTTCAAAGCCTAGGCCCCAAAAAAAAACACCCCCCAAAAAAAACATATTTCCATACTATTTAGTCTATTTCAAAGCGAGAGAGGCCTGGCCCCAAAAAAACACCCATGAAAAAATTTCCATACTATTTAGTCTATTTCAAAGCTCAGTCTTGAGACTGAGGTCGAGTTCAGAGTAGACGAAATTTCCATACTATTTAGTCTATTTCAAAGCCCCTTCCCTTCTCTCCTGAATGATGATTTCGAGAAAACATTTCCATACTATTTAGTCTATTTCAAAGCCCACAAAACCCCCCAACAACACCACCAAAAAAACCCACATTTCCATACTATTTAGTCTATTTCAAAGCAGAAGAAATATCAGAACTCGAAAAAACAATCGGAAAAACATTTCCATACTATTTAGTCTATTTCAAAGCCCTGAATCATCCAAAAAACGAAAAATATATATATGATATTTCCATACTATTTAGTCTATTTCAAAGCAGTCCTCGGAAACTACGAGAGCGAGGATGATGAGCTATTTCCATACTATTTAGTCTATTTCAAAGCTTTCGTTCATGTTCTTTTTTGACTTTTTGCCTATATAATTTCCATACTATTTAGTCTATTTCAAAGCTAGCAAAATATAAAAGAAAACCAAAAATAGTAGCCAATTTCCATACTATTTAGTCTATTTCAAAGCTCTTTACATACTCTATTTTTAGTTCAGTTTTTTCTTTTATTTCCATACTATTTAGTCTATTTCAAAGCCTCTCTTTGTCGCATATGTGAATGAATCGGTTGAGGAATATTTCCATACTATTTAGTCTATTTCAAAGCAGTATTTTTCGGCCTGTTTAATCCTCTCACTAAGACATTTCCATACTATTTAGTCTATTTCAAAGCCATATTGCTCAGCTGTCATTTCCCCAGCATAAATACAAATTTCCATACTATTTAGTCTATTTCAAAGCAACTTAAAGTCTATTGTAAGGCAATGGAGGGGTCTTATTTCCATACTATTTAGTCTATTTCAAAGCGCAGCTATGGCGAATATAAGCCAGCCAAGCATATTATATTTCCATACTATTTAGTCTATTTCAAAGCTCATCATCGAATCGCAAACTATATATATTCGGAGTACATTTCCATACTATTTAGTCTATTTCAAAGCCAGCTGAGGCCAGACAATATCTGAAGGGTTATTTCAACTATTTCCATACTATTTAGTCTATTTCAAAGCTTAAAAATGTTGCAAGGGAAATAAAAGAGAAAGATATATTTCCATACTATTTAGTCTATTTCAAAGCCTTCACGGTCTTGTTCAACCTTAATCTCTTGGAATAGGCATTTCCATACTATTTAGTCTATTTCAAAGCGCGGATATGTCCCACAAACCCCTGGAAACTTCTATAATTTCCATACTATTTAGTCTATTTCAAAGCAGTGCACAGGATTGTTCTATTGTGAAACCTTGTTCTAATTTCCATACTATTTAGTCTATTTCAAAGCAGAGACCTTCGAATTGGAAACGGATGAAGAATTAGAATTTCCATACTATTTAGTCTATTTCAAAGCAGTGCACAGGATTGTTCTATTGTGAAACCTTGTTCTAATTTCCATACTATTTAGTCTATTTCAAAGCGCCCATACTTGAATAACATGATACAAATGCAGCCAAATTTCCATACTATTTAGTCTATTTCAAAGCGTGCTTTGATCCGCTCTTCAACTGTAGCCTGATTTTATTTCCATACTATTTAGTCTATTTCAAAGCCTTATATGTGCAGGCTAATCTGAAAGGCCTCCAAAATTTCCATACTATTTAGTCTATTTCAAAGCTCTTTGACCGCTCTGTCTACGATTTCAGGAGTTATCAATTTCCATACTATTTAGTCTATTTCAAAGCAAGGAGAATGTGTACTTTGAGAGTGTCACAAAATAATTTCCATACTATTTAGTCTATTTCAAAGCCAGTTGAAGAGACCCGTGAGATTGGGAAACCAAGGCAGATTTCCATACTATTTAGTCTATTTCAAAGCACAATCTTATCAATCCACTGCGACAAGCCCTCAAAAATTTCCATACTATTTAGTCTATTTCAAAGCACAAGATGATCGATGCTGTTCCTGAGGAGTACTTCATATTTCCATACTATTTAGTCTATTTCAAAGCTATACCGCTTATTTCCCTCACAGTCTCAAATATTTCATATTTCCATACTATTTAGTCTATTTCAAAGCGTTAGGCCAACGCACCGTAGAAATCACCTGCAGATCAATTTCCATACTATTTAGTCTATTTCAAAGCTATCGTTCTTCACGGCTTATAGCATCCCCAATAACCTTATTTCCATACTATTTAGTCTATTTCAAAGCTTGAATTGGCGTGTGGCCTCGCCTTCAAATGTTAATAATTTCCATACTATTTAGTCTATTTCAAAGCACGCCATCTCTTTTTATCCCCATGCTTTTTATCGATATTTCCATACTATTTAGTCTATTTCAAAGCGTGAGGCCTTCCCCTCCATTCTCGATAGATTCAATGATTTCCATACTATTTAGTCTATTTCAAAGCCGGAATATTAATATGTATTCGTGTTCATGGGTTACAATTTCCATACTATTTAGTCTATTTCAAAGCAGTAACCCCATCCACCATATTTCGAAACCACCACCATCATTTCCATACTATTTAGTCTATTTCAAAGCATACCCAGTATTTTTGTTCAATTTTCCGGTTGTTTACATTTCCATACTATTTAGTCTATTTCAAAGCTGTGATGGTCTTGGAGATCGCTATGATCTCATCATTATTTCCATACTATTTAGTCTATTTCAAAGCGGTTTCAGTGGTTTGATAGTAACAAGACCCTTATCCTCATTTCCATACTATTTAGTCTATTTCAAAGCCAATACTCTGCTTAGAGCAAAGTAGAGCGGATACCGGATTTCCATACTATTTAGTCTATTTCAAAGCCGCGGGGATTTCGCAAATACACTTGTTGACTTACTTGTGATTTCCATACTATTTAGTCTATTTCAAAGCTTCATTATATAATTTCTTCTTCCCATTCCTATAGAGTATTTCCATACTATTTAGTCTATTTCAAAGCTGCCGATATTCGCCGCTAAAGCAGCAACACCAATATAAATTTCCATACTATTTAGTCTATTTCAAAGCATTCATCCCCTCAACATGGAGGGAAAACCCTTATCTATTTCCATACTATTTAGTCTATTTCAAAGCCAACACCTAGAATCATGGAAGCATGTGAAAAAGGGAGATTTCCATACTATTTAGTCTATTTCAAAGCGACTTTATGTATATCAACGTACACTCCTCTTTTTTTATTTCCATACTATTTAGTCTATTTCAAAGCAGCCCGTGAAGGCACATTCTTGAGCGTTGTTTTCAAATTTCCATACTATTTAGTCTATTTCAAAGCAATTGAATCCCTTCATCATACCCAGGGATCCTTAGAAATTTCCATACTATTTAGTCTATTTCAAAGCCATCTGAAAGAGTTGTATGGGTATGGTGTGATCTATATTTCCATACTATTTAGTCTATTTCAAAGCACAATCGACGCTTACAGGGTTAGCATAGTCCCCGGACATTTCCATACTATTTAGTCTATTTCAAAGCTGTGCCGATGATAATGTCATGGCCACCTAGATTCACAATTTCCATACTATTTAGTCTATTTCAAAGCACGGATGTTATTGACTTGAAATTCAAGATGACAGGCCTTATTTCCATACTATTTAGTCTATTTCAAAGCAAGCAAAAAATGCAAAAAGAACATACAAGCACAGTTATTTCCATACTATTTAGTCTATTTCAAAGCTAGACCCGGACAAACCGCGCATATTTTGAATTCGTAGATTTCCATACTATTTAGTCTATTTCAAAGCACAGTCATTGTACCAGCATCTCCAGCATCGAAGGTTGATTTCCATACTATTTAGTCTATTTCAAAGCACTCCCTAATTATGTGAACATAGCAACCACAACCCTATTTCCATACTATTTAGTCTATTTCAAAGCGCTACTGGGAAGATCGCAGAACTTGTTAAAGAGTTATATTTCCATACTATTTAGTCTATTTCAAAGCAATAACGTGTCAGCACCGAGCATTTTAATGTTAAACGTATTTCCATACTATTTAGTCTATTTCAAAGCTAGATGTATCCTTCATTTTCACCGGTTGGCATTGAATATTTCCATACTATTTAGTCTATTTCAAAGCCGTTCTAAAAATGCTTTTTTGTACCTATAACCTTCACCATTTCCATACTATTTAGTCTATTTCAAAGCGTAGGCCCTCCAATGGCATTAGTTTCATGTAACAGTATTTCCATACTATTTAGTCTATTTCAAAGCTGTGACTTGCTCGAAGATTCCCCGTTACTATGGGTGCAATTTCCATACTATTTAGTCTATTTCAAAGCCATCCACCAGTTTTCTGGTCCAACCAATTGAATTTATATTTCCATACTATTTAGTCTATTTCAAAGCACAACAAACAGAAGAAGTAAAATGGCTAATACAAAGAAATTTCCATACTATTTAGTCTATTTCAAAGCAGTGAAAAGGGACTTAGAAGAACTCCCATCACCTGATATATTTCCATACTATTTAGTCTATTTCAAAGCCTGGATATCCACCCCAGTACTTCATAAAATGGCCTGATTTCCATACTATTTAGTCTATTTCAAAGCGGGGGATGGTTGGGATTATAAAGCTGTTAGGTTTGGATTTCCATACTATTTAGTCTATTTCAAAGCGTTGAGAAGAAGAAAAAGAATATGGGTGGGGATCCCTATTTCCATACTATTTAGTCTATTTCAAAGCCCGTGTGAATGCCGTGGTTGAGGAGTTGACACAACTTAATTTCCATACTATTTAGTCTATTTCAAAGCATTGCAGCGCATTCCCTGAGGATTGGCTGGATTTTGTATTTCCATACTATTTAGTCTATTTCAAAGCGGTGCTGCCCTGTCACCGGGGAATTTCTGCCCGTTTCATTTCCATACTATTTAGTCTATTTCAAAGCGTAGTCAATTGCAGGGTCTTTCATATATTCTTTCCATTATTTCCATACTATTTAGTCTATTTCAAAGCAAGCCAGTTATACCATCACCAGAGATTATCAAACCATATTTCCATACTATTTAGTCTATTTCAAAGCTCTTGGATTAGCTGCTACTGCATTACAACCATTTTTATTTCCATACTATTTAGTCTATTTCAAAGCTTTAGATCTGCTATTTTTTCTTGTATGTCCTCTATCGATTTCCATACTATTTAGTCTATTTCAAAGCCCTTCGCAACGAGTGATGCTCCTTCCATTGGGTTTTATTTCCATACTATTTAGTCTATTTCAAAGCTCGCAGGATACGATCATGAAATGGAATTACTATGGGATTTCCATACTATTTAGTCTATTTCAAAGCACCCGCACTTCTTTCAGTTTTTCCCTAATAATCATCTGATTTCCATACTATTTAGTCTATTTCAAAGCAGATTGACCACAATACGTACCATTAGCCATCATCCTCAATTTCCATACTATTTAGTCTATTTCAAAGCACGCCAAGTAGAGGAAATAAAACGCTTATCCCCAATTTCCATACTATTTAGTCTATTTCAAAGCCATAAAAATACACCATTCAACCTACCCTAAACACAAATTTCCATACTATTTAGTCTATTTCAAAGCAAGCTTCTAACGCTGCACAAAGCAAAGGATTGCTCTATTTCCATACTATTTAGTCTATTTCAAAGCACGCCCCAGGAAGGCCCCACATTCGAAATAGAGACCAGATTTCCATACTATTTAGTCTATTTCAAAGCTCTTGTGAAAGCCGTGACAGACCTTGAAACTCAGGATGATTTCCATACTATTTAGTCTATTTCAAAGCAATATCTTGACAAAGGGACAGGAATTCACGGACCTAAATTTCCATACTATTTAGTCTATTTCAAAGCTTTGAACCCTATTTCCACACAACCAACGAGAACATAATTTCCATACTATTTAGTCTATTTCAAAGCGGTATTTGTCCAGCCATCGGCAGCTTCTCATACCTTTATTTCCATACTATTTAGTCTATTTCAAAGCAGAACATGCAACAATACAAAACATAAAAAGATCCAAATTTCCATACTATTTAGTCTATTTCAAAGCAAATTCATCCTTTTGATGCTCTACGCTACCTTAGATCGATTTCCATACTATTTAGTCTATTTCAAAGCTATCAGCTTAACAAACAGGCCATGCGTCTATGATGCATTTCCATACTATTTAGTCTATTTCAAAGCTTTCATTGCTTTCAGATACACTTGATGATACCTATTAATTTCCATACTATTTAGTCTATTTCAAAGCACCCGTTCTTGGTTTTGTACTTCACAATTTCGTCTTATTTCCATACTATTTAGTCTATTTCAAAGCCATACAAAGGCAACTACCATGCGAATAGCACATGGATATTTCCATACTATTTAGTCTATTTCAAAGCTCTTTCTTGGCTTTCTCACATTCCTTGATAAATGCTTTATTTCCATACTATTTAGTCTATTTCAAAGCCATAGATCTATCAGAGGATCTTAAAGAAATCGATGAATTTCCATACTATTTAGTCTATTTCAAAGCTGGAAGTGTTACGGTTGTGGGGCCCATGGTAGTACGCATTTCCATACTATTTAGTCTATTTCAAAGCAGCGTGTGGGCTGGGATTATAGCAAGTGGAAGGATGTATTTCCATACTATTTAGTCTATTTCAAAGCTAAACCGGTTTATTTCATCCATTTCATCTACCATCCCATTTCCATACTATTTAGTCTATTTCAAAGCCCACGTCTACGCAGGCCATATGGATGCTATTCACCTATTTCCATACTATTTAGTCTATTTCAAAGCCGAGGTGTTTTTTCGGTTATATTAATTCTATTTGTTTTAGAACGCTTCTTTTTTAATTTTGTATAAGTCAAGATATAATAACGTTTTTATTTTATAAATGTTGACTAGGTGAGATTTGAATTTTGTTTGAATTATGTATAAGATAGTGTAGTATTACTTTTTGTATTTATAATATTAAATCTATTGGGTTTTTATCTTGTCCAATTACATGAAGAGTAATATATTTTTTGTTTGGAAATTTGTAAATTAGTACGGAGTCTGTTTTTTCATTTATTAACTTTTTTAATTCATTTTTTATATTAGTAAATTGTGATCTGCTTACTTCCCCTTCAAAAACAGAGTTTTGTCTCCAATGTAGGAACATTTTAAGAAATTTATTGACTTTATTAACTTTACGCGCATCAACATCATATACAATTAAGAGATACATATTATACACCTTTTCATGTAAAATTAGTGATTGTGATCTCACAATGTATTTTTTGTTATGCAACTATATATTTTTGATTGTTTTATATGGAAAATATCAAAATTGTATCTACATCATTCAAAGAGATTTAAAAAATAGGCTTCATAGAAAGCATATAGATCTGTGCACTGGTGGAGGGGGAGGATATGGAGGGGTCTCATAGAGTAAAAGGGTACCTCTTGAAGATAACTGTATTCAAGGTGCTGAAACATCTATAAGCACATATTCAGAATTAGTCTGTTTTATCACTACTCGATGATTTTTACAAATCCAAAAAATAATTTTAGAATATCTTGAAATTCTGACAGAGTTATTAATATTAAGTTTAATCATGAATGTTTTAATCTATTTCTACCACCATGATTTGAAGCTTTCATATTTTTTGTCTCCTAGTAGATGTTTTATCAATTTGTAACATTCTAAGCGCAATAAATACTTATAGGAAACTCTTCTATTAAGTTTTGGGTGTTTAATAGTGGTTTCCATTCTATTTTGGTATTCTTTTAATAAAATCTGTTTACCTCGAGCATTTAAGAATACGCCAATATCATAATTAAAGTCTTTTTGTGTGATTGCTCTTGTGTTAACTAATTTGAAAATTATTCTCCCTGTGATTATTGGTTTATAAATGTCGGCGATGTCGAGTGCAAGTGAAAATCTTCTTTCATGGGGTTCATGTAAAAAGCTTATTGATGGGTGTAAATATGTGTGGTAAATTTCTGAGAGGGTACTTACATATAATAAGGAATTTCCAAATGATATTAATGCGTTTAATTCAGTTGTGGGTGGTCTGATTTCTCTTTTTTCCATTTTGAAGTTTTTGAGGATTTTATTGAAGCTTTGGTAATATAAATTCCACATGTGTCCTTCACTACTTCTCAATTGTGGAACATCTTTATTTTTGAGTGTTTCGTTTTCAATGCCTTCAATATATTTTCCGACTTTCTTTCCCCTGCCCTTATAATATTTTAGTGACTTTAGGATGTTGTATTTTATGCCTTTAACTATTTCTTTTGCTATATATGTTCTTTTTTCTTCATTGAGGTAATGTTCTGCTTGTTTTACAACTACTAACCCCGAATTAAGTTGGATACGTGGATACAACGAACCTTCGTAATACCCATATTTGTTGAAAAAATTTACTGGAATCCCTTCTTTCATTAAAAGAGAAGAAGCCCCTGATTTAAGAGTAACTTTACCATAACAATTTATTTCATTTATGCGATTTATGGGTATGGCTTTTTTTATATCCTTATTTATATAATATAAGGTGTTGCCTTTTCTTGATAATATCCCATTGGATGTTATATAAATGGGATCCCTCATTTTCCTACACCATACAAAATTCATGATAACTACAGCGCTTACAGTAAGGTTTCACTTTTATAGATGGTGGAGTTTCCATCTTAATTATTTTTTTAATCTTTACGAGTATTTTCTCGATTTCATCTTCAATTTTGGGTGTTAATTTTATTCTTTCACGTTTTTTCTCTTTGGGGTAGACTATGACCCCATTAAGTTTTTTTCCTGTGAATTTTTTTATATACCAAAGATAATAATATAACTGATATTTTACCGGCTCTGTGAGTTTACTTGATTTTTTTATTTCAAAAACGGTCAAATTTTTATCTTTTATAAAATCAAAGGAAACATCTCCAAATTTCACATTTTTCCTTTCTCTTGAATAACTCTTTTCGTGGATTATACGTCCAATTAATATATCCTCATTGTCATAATTCATGTTTATTTGATTTGCGAAAAACCAGAGTTCTCTCTCGCAAGAAATATAATATTGAACCATCACTCCAGTTATTCGTTCCATAATACCACTAAAGGAATTGCCAGTCATCCTTTTTAAGAGCTTTTAATCCAATTTCATAATTATAATCAAACCCATCTAAAATGTAAAAATTGTTTTTATGTATTTCACCCTCCTTTAACAATTTGAAAAACAACCATTTGTATATACCAACTGTATTCTCAAATCTTTCTGGGCTATCTTCCTCCTCAATGAACTTTTTCGGGATAACATCTATTGTTTCGAAACTTTCGTCCGTGTCACGTAATTGCAAAAGTTTTGAAATCTCTTCAAGGTTTTCTGTCTTGAATCTTATAGTGTAAGGTCCTCTCTCAATTATCTTATCATATTTTTTGAAACCATCTTCAAATTTATTTTGGAATTCAAATAATATTTGATCTGTATTTAACAGACTTTTATATAACCTGTTCACATAAGCAGATAACTCACCAAGTGATGGACTTCCAGGTTCTAGAATTTTTTCGGAAAACTCAATTATTTCCATTCTATATGGATACGACCATCTACCACTATCTGAGACAGCTTCTATATCTGTAGATATGAATACATTCCCTTGTATTTCGTCCTTTCTTCTGTTAATTCTCCCTATTCTTTGTACTAGTGCATCAATAGGTGCCAATTCTGTAAACATCACATCAAAGTTTATGTCAAGTGATATTTCCACGACTTGCGTCGCAACTAATACCAGACCTCTGTCTTTCCATCCATCTTTTTCTTCTATTTCGCTTTCTTTCAACTTCCTGTCCTTTTTAACGAATTGTGAATGATATAATATCAAATTTGAATGTTTATCTGGATGATTATTAGTTTTAAACTCGTTTGTTTTCTTGAGGTTATTGTAGATTTCTTTTGACTTTTCAATAGTATTCGTTACAACAAGTACTTTTTTTCTTTTCTGATAAAAATCGATAATTTGATTTATTTTATCTGAAATACCATCTGCTCCTATTTCTAATTTAACGGGTGCTGGTTCAAATAGATCCTTTTGCGTGATCTTTGAATAATTTATACCTTTCAGGAGGTGTTTTTCCAATAATTCGGGGAATGTGGCGCTCATCAAAGCAAAATTACAGCCCTTTGTGTTTAATTCTAACAATATCCTCCTAAGAACCCCTATCATTTTAAAATCATAAGAATGTATTTCATCGACTATGAGTAAGGAATTTTCTAAATTTAATTGCGCCAAGGGCCATTTATTTATGTTGAAAAAACTTAATATAAATGAATCCAAAGTTGAAACAGTTATGGGTTTTGAAAATGTTTTATTTAAAATTTTTTCTCTCCACAACTTTTCTTCATCATCACCATATTCCTCCGCTAGGATTATTGAAGAAGCACCATGGAGTATACCAACATAATCATTACCAAAATAGTCCTTAAAGCGTTTGTACATGGAATTACTTGTAACTTGCGTTGGCATGGTATATATTACCTTTGTATGCTTGTTTTTAATATTATTTAACGCCCATAAAAGTGCTGCTTCAGTTTTGCCTTCTCCTGTAGGTATCTTAATAATAACATTTCCTTGTTTTTTAGATGCTACTTTTTGAAATTTTTTCAAACCTTGGAAAGAAATGCCTTTTTTTCTCGCTCTCCATTTAAGTTTCTTTAATAAATCCCCCTTTGTCATCTTCGGAAAGTTTGGATTATTTAGTCCGCTGGAGAGCCAGTCACCCCGTATAAGGTTACCTGTTACAAACCCATAGATTTCCTTGATTTTCTTTTTGGAAGATTTATCGCTTCTACTGAGAATAGCATTAAGGGCGTCAATTATTCCCTTACCAGAAAATCCCCATGAAAAATCCTCTCTCAGAATATTATATGGATTTTTAGAGGGTAATTCAAATTTGAGTTTATATGGAAATTCAAATCCAAAAAAGTCCCTATAGTATTCGTCATATTTTTCTGCAAATTTGAATGTTTCTTTGAAAAAATTTGGAGCTCTTATCTGTTGGAATTTTTCTGTTCCATATATATCTTTATGGAGTAGGGTGTGATGAGTTAAAACTGAAAGTGTTACATAATCAACATCATCGATCCTTGGAATTGATAATCCTTGTGTAAAATAAATGGAATATAAAGGATGATATGATTTCCTCTTCCTAAGTAGCTTATCTTCATAAAATTCAAGAGTACCTTTACCTATATCATGAAAGAAAACAGAAAAAAACAATATATCATAGAGTGTTTGCTCTTTGACATCATGTTTTGTTGAGAACATTTTAAAAATTTCATTGTTCTCTGTTATAAATTTTTTAAGTTCCTTTAAAGCATTTTTTGTATGTGCTTCTAAACTGTAATCAGCCGTATCTGTTTTCGCTATTAAATTAGATTCAAAGAATTTGGGATCTCTTTTGTAAATTTCTTTAAATTTGTCTTTGTAATCTTTAACAAAATCTTTTAGTGAGAGCATGGCATCTCCTATATGAATTCTATGTTGAACCCATTTTCATTGTCATGATAAATTTTCTTCGTGACATTGGTTTCAAAATATAATCCTAAGAATTCTACAATCTGAATGAAATCTGTTGGTTTTCTTGGTAAACTACTTTTGAAATCTCTGTTAATTGTAACGATACGTGGAGGGAATATCTGGATATTCTTCTCAAGTTTGAGTACTTTGGAATTAAATTCCATGCCTTCATCGAATCTGAAAACACTGTGTACAATGTTACTATTATCTGCCTCTAGAACAGTTCTCTTTACGTTTTTGAGAATCACGAGTTCATCATCCATTCCTAAACTGGGTATTCTACAAGGTTTTTTTAGAGAATTAAAAATTTCTTCAAGGAGGGACTTTTTTGCGGTTAAGTAGATGAGATATTTGCCATGATAAATTTTTTCTCTTTGTAGTATGTCTCTTCCAAAACCCGCACTCTTCCATTTTTTAAAAGTCCATGCATCATTAAAAATTGAATTGATGTAAAGTGGGATTATTCCCACTTTCACTTTTTTGAGTAGTTCATAGTATTCCTGCTCATTTTTGCCCATTATATTGGTAATCATTCCTATGATTTGTGTCCTAGTAGGTGATAAGTAAGTTAGCTGGTATATTGATGTCTGAGGCATCCTGAATGAATTTATTAGGCCTTCTACTGTGAATTTCACAGCTTCCATTTATTACACCTAGCATAGCCATTCTTTGACATTATCTAAGGCTTTGTTAATACTTGTTACTTTGTCACTGAATGTGTCTTTTATTTCTTCTTCATTTGCAAATATTCCGGATCTTATACCCACACAGTAATCTTCGATGATATCGTTGAATTCTGTAAGGACTTCGTTTAAAAGATCTATTTTTATGTTATTTTCGAAATCCATGTCGAGTGCATTTAAGAATATGGGGGTTCCCGCCTTTTGCTTTGTGACTATTACAAATTTGGGGGTTAGATCATCTAACAATCTTGCCCTTTTTGAGCCTCCATCGATACTTTTGAGAGAATCTAAAAAATAGCTTATTCTCATTGCTTTTTCTTCATTATCAATAACTGGTTCCATGTTATAATTTAGCTCATCTACTATGGAGCCAATTGAACTGGCGTCGATAACTATGGTTCCTCTCATGAAATTAAACGTGTTAACTTCTACTTTAACGAGATCACCGCCTTCTTGCCCCTCTTTTTTCCTTGTTAACATGTCACTATTGCCATTCCATGGGAAAATACTTATAAGTGGCGAAACTTTAACTGGAGACCATCTTCTAAGAGCCATTTTTCCTTTACCTTTCTCTGCTTCCATGAATCCGAAAATATCGAGGTCTGGATGTCTTTTAATAATTTCTCGGTATCTTTCTTGGGGATCCTTGGAATCAGTTTCTATTATATATTCACCATTTTTATCAAGTTTTGTTAGGTCCATCCCCAGTTGGTTCATGGTCTCTTTGAGATAATATCGTAAAGCTTGTCCAGATACATAAGGGTAATAATTTCCTTGGTAATCCTGCACTTTCTTTAAGACTATTAAATTTCCAGGGTTTTCACTACTATTCAAATTGTCTATGTTTACTTTTGTGATGTATCCTATATTTGCAAATTTTCTCATTTTAAGCACCTCCTTTAGTTTTGGCGTATTTTGTTGACAGGTACTTTTGTATTGCATATATTGCCAAATAATTGCGTATCAGAGTTATATTCTTTTTGTCTTGCGACTTTTGGAGAATTCTTTTTATCAAGGAAAAATATGTTTCATCTTTCCCTTTAGGTTTCGAACTCCAAATTGCGCCTGCTTTTTCTTTTACTATCTCATATTCTAAATCCTTGAAAAATTCTGTTAGACCTTCCATGTTTCCTATTTCCCTTATAGAATATAGTATGGATTTATTGTCTGTTTCTCCTGCGAAATATCCTATTCGGTCCCCTACTAACATGCATATTTCATGGATTTCTTTTAATTCATTCATTCCAGTTACCTCCAAATATTTTTCAAAAAATTCGAAAAGAAGTTGTGAATTGAGAGTTGAAGGATTGTTGATAGAAAGATTATTATAAGAAAGATCCATTAAAACAGGGTCAATAGGCAAACTATATAATATATTTTTGGATAGTTCCTCACGTGGTAAATTTTTGGTCTTAGAATCTTTCATGCCTTTATATGATGCATAATTAATGAGAGAATATAAAAAAGGACGTCCATTGTTTGTAATCAAGTCTTTGAGTTCATCAAAAAACTTGATTATATATGACATTCTGTTATAATTTTTCAAATCATCAACGCCCCTTGAATTTACAGTAAAATAGAATATGTTCAAGAGTTTAAGTTCGTCTCTTTCTAAAATTTCTGATTTAATTTTATAAAGAAGTAAAAGTAAAGTTGAATAAATATCAGTTGTGAAAAAGTCCTTATCCTCTATGAAATTAGTTTTGATATTCCTTTTAATGTTCTCTTTATACTCCGAATCTATTAGGAGAACATTTTTTATTTTATATAAAAGTGGAAGTGAAGGGGCTGAAATTATAAAGAGGTTATTGTTGAGGAAATAATTGTCCATCATTCCATATCTATATATAAGATCGCACATGAAACATATTGGCATATCCTTTTTGTTTCTATGGTCCCTGAATGATGGGAGGGTATCCCCAGTTCCAAAATCAAAGATTAGGTTTGTGGATAATATTGAAAAAGTTTTTTCCTTATTGGAATCATCAATGTATCTTGAATAGTCGAATCCACAAAGAATACACCTTTCCCCCTTGAGAAGTTTTTTTATTCTTCCAGAGATATTTTCCCCAAGCCTTTGAGGTTTTAGATAAACATTAACTTTTGACTGCTTTCCATATTGCAATTTACCGCTTACATTTTTGTCAGATTGCAATTTTAGGATCTCTTCTTCTTTTTTAAGTTCCTCCAACTTACTTTTTGGAACATCAACTCTTGGGAGTAGATCTTTTGTTCTTTCTGATCGTTGAAGAAATGGTTTAACATTTAATTTAGGTCCTATAATCACCTTATCCTTTTCAGGATCATAATATGGTTTATAATTTTTCGTTTCTTCAAATACTCTTGCATAATAGAAACTTCTCAAAATGAAATATATTTCCTCTAAATCCTTTCTATAACCTGTAAAATTCAAATTTAAACTATTTAAACTTATTTCGGAATCTTTATACTTCAAATTGTTATCTTCTAATTTTTTAAACTCTTTGTGTCTTTCCATTTCTGAAAAAATATTAACAAGACCATTATCATATAAAAAGTCTCTTTTTTCAAAATTTAAACTTAGCATTTCATCACTTCCCTTGTATTTAACATTCCAAAGCCTAGTGAGTTTTTTTCTCCGAGTCCACAATCTAAAATGAATCGGTAGAACTTTTTATTTTCCATGTTAAATTTCTCGAGATTCTTCCAGAGCGTGCCTATAATTATAAACATTTTTCCTCCTTTTTTTATTCTTACAGCCACTTCACGGTTAAATTCAAATTTATCGAAAATGTTCCCATCAAAATAATAGTTTTCATCATAGAAGGCGTTGTATTTTTTAAGAGCGTTTTCTTTTAGCCTGTCTAAAAAAAATTGAAAATCATGTGCCTTTTTGATTGAATAATAAATATTTTTTCTATTATTTTTGTACAAGACAATGGGAGTGGTTGTTATAAAACTCCTTTTTAATCTTGGCTTAAACACTTTTACTGAGTCTATTTCTATGGGGTATTTGCCAATGTAATATTTTTTTGGTTTTTTTAACTGTTTTTCAATTTCTCTTATGATTCTAGGATTTGGTGATGAAATTATCAAATTTTTTATTTCATCTGTTATAAAATCTGAAACAGGAAAAATATTGGAGAAGCAGAAATATTTAAACCCCCATGTATTGTGATAATGGCTATAATTGCTATTTTTCAGCAATGAATAAACGAAGCCTTGAAGTGTGTAATTGTTTATCTCATAATATTCAAAATCTTCCATGGGTTTGAACTTAAGCAATAATCGCATTTTATTACCTCTTCTCGATCTAAATCCTATTTTACCTTATAACACCACCATTTGATACCTTTTTTACAGTTCAACTTCCCTTCTAATTTAGAAATCACTCCCCATTATTGATTAGTATTTCTTGTTCTAATGTAAACATTTATTATATATAAATTTTACTCTGCGGTTTACATGATGCATTTATAAGTATTGGAATAGAAAATCAATCCTTATATAAAATTATTGGGCCATTCCAAAAAATAAGAGCATAGTTCTAAAAAATGCCCTTTTAAACTCCGTCCAATTTCAATGATGTGAAAACTCCTAACGATAAACTCAAAATAATCCAAATTAAAATCAGTATCTACATTAGATTTTGTTCCTTTGTGTTGAATAAGAATGCGGCTGCAAAGACTGTGATTATTGCAAATACCGTGATCACAACCAAGTTCACTTCAAGAGGGAGCACAGATCTTCTAAGTATGGTGAATCTTAAAGCGTCAACTGCATATGTAAGTGGATTAATATATACTGCGCCTTGAAGCCAGCTTGGAAGTCCTGTAATTGGGAATAAGGCTCCGCTAAGGAGGAATATAGGCAGCACTATGAAGCTCATTATGAGGTTAAACCCTTCCATGCTATCTGTGAATGCTGCTATTACAAGTCCAAGACCTCCAAGGCCCATGGATACTATTAGGGCTATTATCATGCTAACAATGAAACATAAAGGTGACATGGTGACTCCTACTATGAATGATAGCACTAGTAGGATGGCTGCTTGTATCATTGAGGCCGTGCTTATACCCAAAGCTTTTCCAAAGACTATTGATGGTCTTGATATCGGCGCTACCAGTATCTCTTTGAGGAAACCATACTGTCTGTCTATTATTACTGAAACTCCTGAGAATATGCTTGTAAATAGTATGGTTTGGCCTATTATCCCTGGGTAGATGAATGCTCTGTAGCCTCCCGGGACTGCTGCGAATCTTATTGAAGCTCCAAGCCCGGTTCCGAATATGATTAGCCAGAGCAGTGGAGTTACGATGGAAGTGACTATCCTGGATCTGTAGCGTAGGAATCTTTTCATCTCCCTTAACCATATGGTGTATATTCCCTCTATTTCGCCCATATTCGCTGCCCTCTAGGTTAAATTTTTCTTATCCCCCATTTTATGTTTCTGTTATTTTGTTTCCTGTGTATTTTATGAATACATCTTCTAGTGTTGGATGTTCCAGTTCTACTGATCTTATGTTGAAATTGTTTTGTGTTGCGAAGTTCACTATCTCCGGTATGAGGTTTTCACCCCTCTCTACTAACAATTTCACTATATCTTGTGTGTTGTAAGCTTCTTTCACCCCAGGTAATCCTTGGACTTTCTCTACAAATTCCCTGGGCCTTTCTACCTTTACTTTTATTGTGTCTGCTTTTAGTTCTCTTTTGAGTTTTGCTGGTGTGTCTGCTTTTATGATTTTTCCACGGTTCATTATGGCTACTTTGTCGCAGAGTTTGTCGGCTTCTTCCATATAGTGTGTTGTGAGTAGTACTGTTACCTTTTCTTCTCTGTTGAGTTGTTTTATGTATTTCCAGATGCTTTCGCGTGTCTGGGGATCCAAGCCTAGTGTTGGCTCATCTAGGAATAGGACCCTTGGGTGGTGTATGAGTCCTCTTCCTATTTCTAGTCTGCGTTTCATGCCGCCTGAGTATGTTTTAACGTATTCGTCGGCTTTTTCTCCGAGGGCTATCAGTTCTAGCACTTCCTCTATCCTTTTTTCCCTTATTCTCTTGGGGACTCCGTATAATGCTGCGTGCATTTCTAGGTGTTCTCTTCCTGTTAGCATGTCATCGAGTGCCCTGGATTGGAATACTATGCCTATGGATGCTCTTACCTTCTCTGGTTCCTTGATGACGTCGTGTCCGTTCACTTTCGCCGTGCCGCTTGTTGGCTTGAGTATTGTGCACAACATTGATATTAGGGTTGTTTTACCGGCCCCGTTGGGTCCTAGTATCGCGTAGATGTCCTTCTCTGGTACTTTCAAGTCTACTTTGTCCACTGCTGTGAAGTTGTCATATTTTTTGGTTATTTTTTCTGTTTCGATGATGTAATCCATGGCCACCCCCCGGAGTGTTAAAACTATCCTCTTTTTTTTGTTCCCTATGGGGATTATTCTATCAGAAAGATTTATTATGAATTGTTGGTAATAACTTTTTTTAGTTGGTCTTTCACTTTGGGGGTGGATTTTTATGAGAGAGTCTCCTAGGCTTGTTGATAAGACTCCGACTGGTATTTGGGGTGTTGATATTATTACCAGGGGTGGTTTGCCTCGTGGCCGTAATACTCTTGTTTTTGGCGGTCCTGGTACGGGTAAAACGTTTTTTGCCATGGAGTTTCTGGTTAATGGTGCTAGTGTTTATGATGAGTCTGGTGTGATGGTAAGTTTTGAAGAGAGTGAGGATAATATTATTGAAAATTTCAGATCTGATGATTTGCTCAGGGAGCTTATCAGGGAGAATAGGATTTTTATAGAGGATTTTTCTTCTACTAACGGTTTTGAGAGTGGTGATTATAGTTTAGAGGCTTTGTTCATGCGTCTTGATGATGCTATAAAGAGGGTGGGTGCTAAAAGGATAGTGCTTGACAAGGTCGATAACCTATTTTCACACTTTGAAAAGAAAGCGATCATAAGGTCCGAGCTTTTACAACTTATAGAATGGTTGAATAGCAGGGGACTTACAAGTGTGTTTACAACTGGTGAAAATCCTTATGGTGGGGCGGCCCATGGCCTTGAGGAGTATGTATCAGATTGTGTTATCCATCTTAAACATCGTTATAAGGATCATATTGGCACCCGGTATATGACAATAAAAAAGTATAGGGGTTCTGAGCATGGTTTGAACGAGTATCCGATGCTCATAAATTCAAAGGGTTTGTCATTGTTCCCTATAACATCTCTTAGACTTGATTATACTGTGAGTCGTAGGATTGTGTCAAGTGGTATCCCTGAACTTGACAATATACTTGGAGGCGGATTTTATCAGTGGTCGTCTGTGCTTATCTCAGGGACTAGTGGGACTGGTAAAACAAGTTTTGTGGCCAAATTTGCCTATGAAGCCTGTGAGAGGGGTGAAAGGTGTCTTTTATTTGCTAATGAGGAGCCTGCGGATCAGATAATCCGTAACATGGCCTCTGTTGGGATAGATCTTGAAAAGTTTAGTAGTCACAATCTCCTGATCCATTCTGAAAGACCCACTACATTGGGCCTAGAAGCTCATTTGACGGCTATGCAGGATCTTGTACGTGAATTCGAACCAGACCATGTTATAATAGATCCTATATCCTCGCTTACAGAGGCCGGTTTTGGTGTGAAAGACCTTTTTGTAAGGTTCACAGATTTCTTGAAGAATCGTAAGATAACCTCTATCTTAACATACCTTACAGAAGGTGGTTCGCCCTTGACAACTACAGAAATACACTTGTCCTCTCTCATAGATACTTGGGTTATACTCCAACAAGTAGAAAAAGGGGGATATTATGCTAATATTTTAAGGGTGCTTAAAAGTCGCGGCCTTAAACATTCCAAAAAACCTGTAGAATTCAAATTAACCAGTAAGGGTATAAAGATTTTGGGGGGAGAGTAAGTTTTGGATGAGGTAATCCTAAGATTATATGTGACTCGAAAAAATCCTTATGCAAAGGCAGCTATCCAAACCCTCAATCAACTCCAGGATAGGGTGAATATTAAACTTGAGATTGTGGATGTTAGTGAAAATCCGGATTTGGCCCGTGAGAATCATCTTATCGCCATACCCACCCTTGAAAGGATAAAACCCGAGCCTAGAAGGAGGCCTATAGGTGATCTTTCCGATACTAAGGCGCTCTTAAAATTTATAGGGTGTCAACTTTGAAAGGGAACGCTAGATCATTAATAAAGGACATGAAAGTCCATGACCACATCTGTTTAATTTATGAAGATGAAAGAGAATGGGAATCCACTATCATACCATTCCTAGTAGAAGGATTAAAAGGTAATGATAAATGTATTTATATAACTGACAGGCATAAGAGCGAGACCATAAAAAAACTTCTCAAAAAGAGAGGATTCGACCCTGAAAAGCTTAAAGGGCAATTTGAAATATTATCAGAGGATGAAGCATATACCCGTGGCGGATCCTTCGACCCTGATGCCATGATAAAACTCCTAGAAAAGGAAACAGAAAAAGCCCTAGATGAAGGTTATTCCGCCCTCCGGGTCACTGGAGAGATGACCTGGATTTTGAAGGGTAAGCCTGGGAGTGAAAAGCTGATAGAATATGAGGCTAAACTTAACAGGTTCTTTCCAAAGGCAGAGTGCTTGGCTATTTGTCAATATGAAAGGTCTGCTTTTGAACCAGAAATCCTTAAAGGGGTTATAATGACCCATCCTATCCTAATATGGAAGGGTAAAATTTACAGGAATTTCTATTATATACCTCCCAGGATTTTTCTTGAAGGCGATCCCGGCCGTGCAGAGGTTGAAAATTGGCTTAGGAATATAAGACGTGAAAATGAGTTTATAGAATCTGTTGAAATGTTCACAAGATTATTTAAGAGTTTTATTGCTAATGTTCCGGCTATTGTGTCTGTTAAAGATTCTGATTTAAGGTATTTCCTCGTGAACGATAAATTTTGCAGGTTCGCTGGGAAAAAAGAATCCGAAATACTCGGCAAAACCGTCAATGAAATATTTAACGGGGAAACAGCAGCCATATTTGGAGATTTGGATGAAATACCATTAAAAGGTGATGATATAGCCATTGAAAGGAAAATCAAGGGCAGATATTATCATATACGTAAGTTTCCCGTGGAGATACCCATCGGTAAAAAAGGTGTGGCATCCATAATAATGGATATAACTGAAAGTAAAAAATTTGAAGAAAAACTAAGTAAATTGACGAAAAATTTCATCAACATCGTTGATAACAGTCCAGAGAGCATATTCATCGTTAACAAAACAGGGAAAGTATACTATGCAAACCACCAAGCCCTAAAATACTTTGGATGGGAAAAAAGTGAAATCATAGGAGAAAATATAGGAATGCCAATAAAACCCAACATCACAGAAGAAATCCAAACCATAGATGCAAATGGCAACCTGAAAACCGCCGAAATAAGAACCGCCAAAACATACTGGGAAGACGAAGAATGCACCCTAATATCCCTACGCGACATAACAAAAATCAAAGAATATGAAAAATCCCTCAAAAAAGCCCTAAAAGAAAAAGACGCACTCCTCCTAGAACTACACCACCGCGTCAAAAACAACCTCCAACTCATAATAAGCCTCATAAACCTCCAAGAAAAACAATTCCAAAAAGAAGACAGAAAACTACTCAAAGAAACAACAAACAGGATAAGAGCAATTGCACGAGTCCATGAAAAAATCTACCAATCAGAAGACCTAACCTCCATAAACCTCAAAGATTACCTAAAAGACATCATCTCAGAACTAAAAGCAACATACAAACTCCCAAAAATAAAATTCAACTGCCAAATCCAAGACATAAAACTCAACATAAACCAGGCCATCCCCTGCGGACTTATAATAAACGAAGCCCTTACAAACTCCATGAAATACGCTTTCCCAGACAAGAAAGGGACAATCACAATAAAAGCATACAAAAGTGGAGATTCCTTAAATCTTATCATAGCCGATGATGGTGTCGGATTCCCAGAAGGATTCAAACCAGAAGAATGTGAAGGTATGGGTATGAGAATAATCTACACCCTAACAAGACAACTTGACGGTGAAATAAAAATAAAAGGAGAAAAAGGGGTTAAAATCAAACTCAAATTTCCATACCATTGAGGGGCTGAAAATAATGATATTTGAGATAATAAAATCCGAGGGAATATCACACAACTCCTATTTTTTAGGATCAGAAGGCGAAGCCGCTATCATAGACCCTAGAAGAGACATTGACATCTACCTAAAACTTGCAAGAAAACATGATATAAGCATCCGTTACATATTCGAAACCCACAGAAACGAAGATTATACCATAGGCTCCCTAGAACTTGCAAAATATGTTGACGCCGAAATACTACACGGAAGCAAACTAAACTTCAAATACGGGACCAAAGTAATCGAAGGAGACACATTCAAACTAGGCTCCCTAGAACTTGAAGTCTTAGAGACTCCAGGGCATACATATGAGAGCATATCCATCCTCGTGAGGGATAAAACCACAGACAAACCCATGATAATATTTGTTGGTGATGTGCTCTTCCCAGGAGAAGTTGGAAGAGTCGACTTTTTTGGGAAAGAGAAAATACCTGAAACCGCAAGTCTGCTCTATGAGAGCATACATGAAAAAATCTTACCCTTAGGTGATCATGTTATACTCTGCCCTGCCCATGGCGCAGGTTCCATTTGCGGCGCCCAGATAAACGACCAAGACCTCACAACCATAGGATATGAAAAAATAACAAATCCACTCTTAAAATTAGATAAAGAAAGCTTCATAGAACATAAAAAGAAAGAAAAACTTTACACTCCACCATACTTCAAGAGAATGGAAAAAAACAACCTCGAAGGAGCCCCACTAGAAAACCCGCACCTAGAACCCCTAAATGTCACAGAATTCAATGAGATGATAAAAGAAGGGGCCCAACTGGTGGATGTTAGGAATCCGACAAGTTTCTGCGGAGGTCACATCCCAGGTAGCTTGAATATTTGGAGTGGTGGTTTCGCCGCATTCGCAGGATACTTCCTAGACTATGATAATCCAATAATCATAGTAGATGAGGATGGATTAAATGATCCTGTGAGAAGATCCCTTATAAGACTGGGATACGATAACAAGTATGGTTATCTCCAGGGTGGTTTCCCAACATGGTATATTTCCGGGATGGAATGTGAAAGTCTAGAGGCATGGACTGTAGACCAGCTAAAATCCCAAGTCGATGATGGTGATTTCATCCTTCTCGATGTTAGAAAACATGCGGATCGTGAGAAATTTTATATAGAAGGTTCCAGGCATTGTTGGCTCGGTGACATCCCAGAAAACCTGGAAAACATACCTGATAATGTGGTTGTATATTGCGATTCAGGTTATAAGTCAACTATAGCAGCAAGCCTGCTTAAAATGGAGGGATATGATGTGAAAACTGTCCTTGGAGGGATAACCGCCTGGATAAAGAAAGGTTATCCCATCATACAAGGATAAAAAAAAGGAGGTTTAGGTTATGGGGATTGTTAAAATACCTTTAATGACAAAGGAAGAATATGATGAGTTTATAGGGGAGAAATTTATCAGTAGGATAGCCTTTAGTGGAGAATATCCATATATAGCACCATTCCTTTATGTGTTTGATGGTGAACACCTCTACTTTTTGTCAACTAAATATGGCCGTAAAATAGAACTTTTAAAGGACAATCCATATGTTGCAGTTGAAATAGAAGAGTTCGAACCAGACCTTTCAAGTTATAAGTTTGTAACCCTTCAGGGCCAGATAGTCCAAGTTACAGATGAGGATGAAAAGAAGAGGGTAAGGGGGATGTTTGCGGATATGATCAAGGAAAAAAATCTTTCTAAGAATGTGCTTAAGGCTTTGGGTCATTCTCCAGAAGATCCTCTGGCATGTATTGTTAAAATGGAGAGATCCTATGTCTGGAAACTCGTAGATGTTGTTGATATAATCGGTATAAAAAGTGGAAAATAATTGTGGGGGTTTAAGGAGTATAAAAATAAGGATTTTAGAGGGGGTGAAATAGACTCCTTAAAAACCCTTACTCCATCTACTATTTTCACATATATTAATCTTTTTCCGTGGCTATAATCCCAATACTATTTTTGTTAATGTTTTGCTTCCCAGTGCAAATGCTATGAAGGTTATGCTCATCCCAATTTTTATCTGTTTTGAAACCTTCCCGGCGGTTTCTCTTCTGGGATCTGCTAAAATCTTGAATGCGCCCCTAAGGAATACTATTATTGCTAATGATAAAACTGGGATGTAAAGGATGCTGAACACATCTATGATATATAGTATGGGACTTGTTAGACTAGCGATAAACATGAAAATTGCGGCTATTATACTTGAGATTCTCTGCCCGTATCTTATTGGGAGTGTGGCGGCTCCTTGTATCTGGTCCCCTTCTATGTCCTCCATGTCCTTGATTATTTCCCTCGCCATTGTCATGAGAAAAGCATAAAAACCTATATAAGCCCCTATAACAATTTCACCCACTACCACGCCACCGAATATGAAACTTAGGCCTGTGAGGAATGATATTGCAAGGTTGCCAATGATACATTTCCTTTTAAGAGTGTAAGCATAATATATCATGAGAAGGGAGCTTCCAACCACTATAATTCCAGGAAGTAAACCAAGACAAAAACCGAGTACCGATGCAAAAACAAAAAGTACAAGTGAATAGACCCCAGCAGCCCTTCTACTAACACGTCCAGATGGTATAGGCCTCTCAGGCCTGTTTATAGCATCTATCTCATAATCAAAATAATCATTGATTGTGTTACCAGCTCCTGTGGCCATGAAAACGATTATACCCGCCATTAGAACGTCTATATTGAATTTCCATGTTATAAGGGCCATTAAAATAACTGAAACCACTGCCATAATTGCATTAACCGGCCTTAATATTTCTATATAAGCTTTCATTATCCTCCACCATACCAAAAGTCAAATATACTCTAATAAGCTTCACACTTAATTATGATAGGCAATGACATTCTTGGACTACTATTAGTATATAGCTATGTTGCGATTGTATTATTTATAGGGGGGAACCTTCAAAATCCAAATGTTAGTCGGAAATTTGTACATATAATGGTCGGAAACATCATCTTTATATTACCAGTATTTAAAACATGGTGGGTTATGACATTCCTTGCAGCAGCACCCTTCATACCCCTAACATTCCTTTTAAGTCCATATTCACCACTCAAACTAGAACATAAAGTTTCTTCTTATGGTCATGGTCTTGGACTCGTATACTATTCCATTTCATGGACTCTACTCGCCCTACTATTCTTCAACCAACCAGGGATAATCGCAATTGGTATCGCTGCAATGTCTTATGGTGACGGTCTAGCATCACTAATAGGCGAAAAATATGGGAAAAGAAAATATAACATCCTAGGAGACCCTAAAAGTGTTGAAGGATCCCTCTCAATGCTCATCACCCTACTAGTCACTTTACCCATCATCTTCATCTACTACAATCAACCAATAAACTGGCCCCTAATAGCTGCCATAGCAGCCACAGCCACCATCATAGAAGGCGCCACACCAAAAGGACTTGACAACATAACAGCATGCATCGGCGCAGTGACAATCTACCTATTAGGGTGTGCATTATGAGATTCATAGTCATCGACGGATTAGACGGCGCCGGAAAAGACACGCACGCAAAACTCATAAAAAAAAGATATGAAAACCTGGGAGAAAAAGTCATATACCGGTCGCATCCAGAAGACGACAACCCCTATGGTCTAAAAGCTAAAAAGGCCCTGCTTAAAAAGGGTAAAATAAATCACCTAAAAGCAAGCATATACTACGCCCTAGATGTTATAAGATCACTCCACTTATACTATCACTCAAAAGAAGCTGACACCCTAATATTCGTAAGATACCTTATGGGAGTAGCATACCTACCCCCAAAAATAGCCTGGATACTATACCACATCTTCTCCCTGGTATTCCCCACTACAAAATATATGTTTTTTCTTGACGTTTCACCCAAAGAATCACTAAGACGCCTACAAGAAAGGGACGAACACGAAATGTTCGAAAACCTTGAAGACCTTAAACGCGTCCGCGAAAAAGCCCTAAAACTAGCCAAAAACTGGCACATCATAAACACCGAGGATAGTATAACAGACGTTCAAAAGAAAATCGACAAAATCCTAAACCAACTCGACAAAGGCGAAAAAATATGATGATAACATGCCTAATAGAAGACACCGGCCCCCTAAAAGCCGAACATGGGTTATCCCTCCACATAAACAAAAATCTACTATTTGATATGGGTCAAAGCAATTCATTCATTGAAAATGCCCAGAAGCTCAAAATAGACATATCCAAGATAAAATATGCCCTCATATCACATGGACACTATGACCATGGCGGCGGCCTCCCATACTTCCTAAAGGAGAATAAGATAGCAAAGATTTACGTGGGGGATAGTGCTTTTTCCAGACGCTATGCGAACGACAATGGATCCTGGCGTTATATTGGCCTAGATGAGAGCTTGAAAGATAACCCTCGGATAAAAAAATTGAAAAAAGACACTAAAATAACCAGAGATTGTAAAATACTAACTAATATCCAAAAGTTTTTCCCCACCCCAGAAGGAAACAACAAACTCTATAAGATGTCAGGTGACAGGCTAGTCCTTGACGATTTCAGGGATGAGATAATCCTAGTAATAGAAAGAGCTGATGGTCTGATCGTTTTAACTGGATGCTCACATCGCGGCATCCTTAACATAATAGAGAACGTGAAGAGAAGATATAACAAACCCATAAAAGCCCTTATAGGAGGATTCCATATAAAAGCCAAAGAAGCCAAGGGTCTGCTTGAAAAATTCGAGGAAATAGAGGAAATCTACACCGGCCATTGCACATCAAAAAAAGCCTACAAAATACTTGAAAGACTAGACAATATAAAGCCTCTACATACAGGGACCAGGATAAAAATTTAATAAGAATAAAAAACAGAAAAACTATCCTATGAAATCCAAGGTTTTATTTTTTATATTAGCTATTCTCTGTCTAGTAGGTGTTGTGGTTGCTCATCAGCCACGGCTTACACCATCAAACGCACCAATAGACAATCCCATAATCATAAAAAACCCGGAGATTTCACAGGCATTCTATGGCCAGCTCCAGGGCAAACCAGTCTATTATATGATAGAATCTCCCAAAGAGTTCAGATTATATGTTAACATCTTAGTACCGGATAATCCAGGGGAGGATAAACTCGTATCAGCCAAGATAATAGACAGTAAAGGCAAAACCATAAAAGAACTAGGCCCCGATAACTGGGAGTCCTATTTTGAAGAGTTCGGGGGCGACTATTACCTTAAAGGCCCGGAATTTAATGAAACACTACCGGCTGGAAAATATTATATAATGGTATTCAACAGGGAAAACCAGGGCAAATATGCCCTTGCAGTCGGTGACATAGAATCATTCCCAGCTGACGAGGCCCTTAAATCCATCATACTCCTACCAATATTAAAAGCAGAAATATTCAACGTACCTGTAGCTGAATTGTTCCTACAATTCCTTGGTATTATACTAGCAATGGGCACCTTCATATCCTTAAATTTCACCGAGAAAAACACTAACACAAAAAGGCTTATAATGATCAGCTGGACAGGCATAATATTAACCACGATAATGTGGGGTTTACACTACATCCAAAACCCACTCAACATACTCGCAAACATCCAAAACATTATACTCCTAGTTATAATAATATTAACTTGGAAATTCAACAAGCAAATCCTAGAAAAACATCCAAAATGGACCAGCAGAACCCTTATGATATTCTGGCTAATCTTCCTACTACTCAGAGTAACAATATAAATAATAGAGAAGAATCCAAAGAAAGAATATAGACCTTCAAAGTGTTGTCCATCCCCCCCAAATACAAGAATTATAAGTAGGACGCCCAAACTTGTATAGGATCTTATCACATATCCATTTGCATCCAAAGCTTGGCATTGGAATCTCAAGAAACTTCCAATATTATACATCGAAATGGGGGGGATCAGAGGCCCACATTATTTAAGCGAAAGATTTAATAATCGAAATACGTATGATTATTAGTAGTTGATCACTCTAACCAAGATAAACCTTGAACTTGTTTGAGAAGGTGTTATAATTGGGTAAGATAAAAATCGCTATTATAGGCGTGGGGAATTGTACAAGCTCTTTAATCCAAGGAATATACTATTATAGTGAGAAGGATGAAAAAGATGCCATAGGATTAATGCACTGGGACATAGGCGGCTACAAACCCAGTGACATAGAAGTAGTAGCCGCATTTGACATCGACAAGAGAAAAGTGGGGAAAGATTTGAGCGAAGCAATATTCGCCCCTCCAAATTGCACAAAAATATTCTGTGAAAACATACCATGGATGGACGTCAAGGTCTCAATGGGGCCAGTGCTCGATGGTGTGGCACCCCACATGAAAGAATATGATGAAAAATACACCTTTTCAGTTGCAGACAAGGAACCAGCAGATGTTGTGGAAGTCCTAGAAGACAGCGGAGCCGAAATACTCTTAAATTATCTTCCAGTCGGCTCTGAGGAAGCCACACGCTACTATGCTGAATGCGCGCTCAAAGCAGGGGTTGCATTCATAAATAACATGCCAGTATTCATCGCAAGCAACCCAACCTGGGCTTCACGCTTCGAAAAAGCAGGCCTTCCCATAATCGGGGATGATATAAAAGCCCAGATAGGAGCCACCATAACACATAGGACCTTGACACAGTTGTTCAAAAACAGGGGTGTTAAGTTAGATAGAACATACCAGTTAAATACTGGTGGGAACACTGATTTCCTCAACATGCTAAATCGTAGCCGACTCGATTCAAAGAAAAAATCAAAGACAGAGGCCGTGCAATCCATCCTAGGCGATGAAAGACTAGACCCAGAAAACATACATATAGGACCAAGTGACTATGTACCATGGCAGAAAGACAACAAGGTATGTTATCTGCGCATGGAAGGCAGAATCTTTGGTGATGTTCCAATGAACCTTGAACTCCGACTCAGTGTTGAAGATTCACCCAACTCTGCCGGTTGCGTGATAGATGCTATAAGATGTTGTAAGTTAGCCCTCCAAAGAGGGATTGCAGGTCCCTTAACATCTATATCAGCTTATATGATGAAACACCCACCAATACAATATCCTGATGAGGAAGCAGCCAAGCTAGTTGATAAGTTCATCAGAGGAGAAATTGAAAGATGATCATATCTCCTCGAATAGGCAAGTTTTGTCTCCAAGACCCCAACATTTCACTTCTTTTAAATCTATAGACTCTCCCAGGGTTGATCCGAGCAAACCTGCTAGTAAACCGCCTTCAAAATGGCAGAGTGGCCTTCCAACCTCTGGGAGCCCGGAACATGTGGCGCATTCATCCACTTTAACCTTCACAGGATCTCTGCCCAAGATTGTTACTTTACCTATCCTTTTTTCCATGAAAAATGTGACTATTTCATCTAGTGAATCTATTTTTATATTCGCAGCCTCATCCTTAGCTCCATTGTATATTAGGCCGTCAACTCGTTCACCCAGCATCTCAACTGGTAGGAAGCGGATTATGCGGAAGAATTCAACATCAACAAACCTTCCAATGTTAGGTCTTTCAATCATCCCAAATTCCATCAAATCAACCCCCACATTTTATAAGTCCTTTAAAGAATAAAAAATTTAACCTTCAAGCACCTCGGGAAAGAATTCGTCAAATGGGGGGGCTATGACCTCAAATCATAAAAAAAATTTAACTCTCAATGGGGGGTTTTTTGTCTTTCTGATGCTTTTAAGACCCCCCCACACCTTAAAGGGAGGTTATACAATGTGGGGGTGTGTGGAATAGTTAAATTTCAGATACTTCAAATGCCAGAAAAACCTTAGGGATGTTCCACCCTAAGGGATTTCAGCTAACTGTAGTGAGAAAAACTAGCCCAGACTTTAATAAGAGGGTGCGGGTGGGGGCTGTACCCCCCCAGAACCCCCCCTAAAATGAAGTCCTTTGATGTAAAGTCAAGTGGGGGGGGAGAAGCTCCACCGGCTAGGTTGGAGTAGTTCACTCTGGTTTTATTTTAATGGCCTCGTTTGGGCATACATCCATGCACACCTCACATTCGTTACAGTCTTCTGGGTTCTGAACCTCTAATCTGTCGTTAACTATTATAAGTATTTCCATCGGGCATAAATCGGCACATTCTCCACATGCATCACATTTATCATAGTCTATAATTATCTTCGCCATCTTTGATTCTCCTCTCTTCCTTTTTTTGATTATCCTTTAGATTTTACTTTATGGTAAACCACCCAATGTGATTTTTCGGGACAAACCCTTGTAAAGGGTTTGTTACGGTTGGGTGGCCTTCTATTCATCTGGGGGGTGTGATTTTCCCCCTTCATTTTTTCAGGCTAACATTCCAGATTGGGGGTGTGGCGGCTTCTCTGTGAATTTCAAACCGCAATTTAATGTCCTGCACCAAATTAGGTTTATTGCACCTCTAATTGGTGCAGAGGAAGTACAAGAGTGAAATCAACAAAAAAAACAACTTTTAACCCCTTTCAGTTTAGCCTTATATTCAGTATGGAACAAGAATATTTAAAGTTTACGATGTGAATTACTCTCAATATTGCAAAGGGGCTTCCCCGCTTCAATGATGAGGCCGGCTATTACCAGTGAAAGTTTCATCTCAGTCAGGCTATTAAAGCTGTCACATTCTTATCCTCTGCCAGTTACTATCATTTTATAATCTTATAGGCTTTTCGGCTCCCCACACGTACTGTAGTGGTTCCCGTCGATTTAATTAAATTTTTACAATGCATATATTGTGGATGCACCCTATGATTGGTAATAATATAATGTTCTGATATTATGACGAGTCTCATTTCCTTGTTGTTGAAGTATTTAAGTCAGTTCATCCCTATGTATATAAAGATGATCAATCGCCGTGAGGGTCAGCATGAAAAGGATAAAAATCGTTGAAACAGCATTCAGAGATGCGCATCAATCACTCCTTGCAACCCGTATGCGTACACGGGACATGTTACCCATAGCCGAGGAAATGGATAAAGTGGGCTTTTTTTCATTAGAAGCATGGGGTGGTGCAACCTTCGATACTTGTATAAGATACCTTAATGAAGACCCATGGGAACGCCTAAGAAAATTAGATGAAAAGGTCAAAAAAACCCCAATACAGATGCTTTTAAGGGGTCAGAACCTTGTAGGATATAAACACTATCCCGATGATATAGTTAAAAAGTTTGTTGAGAAGGCCTATGAGAACGGTGTTGACATCTTCAGGATATTCGACGCCCTGAATGATATCAGAAACATGGAATATGCTATTAAAGTAGCTAAGGATCAGGGAACCCATGTCCAGGGCACAATCTGTTATACAATAAGCCCATACCATACACTTGAAAAGTATGTGGAATTTGCCAAGGAACTAGAGGCTCTGGAATGCGATTCAGTAGCTATAAAAGACATGGCCGGTCTCATATCACCACATGACGCGTATGAACTCGTGAAGGCCCTTAAAGAGGAGACAGATTTGCTTGTGAATCTTCATTGTCATTGTACGAGTGGCATGACCCCCATGGGATACTATGCCGCTTGCGAAGCCGGTGTGGATATATTAGACACTGCCATATCTCCCCTTTCATGGGGTGCTTCACAACCCCCAACTGAGAGTGTGGTAGCCGCCCTCAAGGGCACACCATATGACACCGGCCTTAAGCTTAAAAGATTAACTAAGATAAAGAAATATTTTGAAGAAATCCGGGAAAAATACAAGTCGATTTTGGATCCCATAGCAGAACGTATAGATACAGATGTTCTCATCTACCAGATACCAGGTGGCATGCTATCAAACCTGGTAGCCCAACTTAAAGAACAAGACGCCCTAGACCGCTATGATGATGTTTTAAAGGAAATGCCAAAGGTCAGAAAAGACATGGGATACCCTCCCCTGGTAACCCCAACAAGTCAAATCGTCGGCATACAAGCCGTGATGAACGTGCTCGCAGGTGAAAGATACAAGATGGTGTCAAACGAGGTTAAAGATTATTTCAGGGGCCTCTATGGAAGACCACCAGCACCCTTAAACCCAAAGGTAGCTGCTAAGGTAATAGGGGATGAGGAGCCCATAGACTGCAGACCCGCGGACATACTAGAACCACAATTTGAAAAATATAAGAGAGAGGGTGAAAAACTTGGAATAATCTATAAAGAAGAGGATATTTTAACATTCGCACTTTATCCCACCGTAGCCCCAAAGTTCCTCAGGGGAGAAATCGAAGAGGAACCATTAGAACCGCCGAAAGAAGCTGCAGCGCCGGCAGAAGCTATTCCAACAGAGTACCTTGTGGAAGTTGATGGGGATGAATTCGAAGTTAAAGTGATACCCACAGGTTACGTATCTATTGAAGAAAAGGTTAAAAAGCCAGAAGAGCCAGTTGAAGGTGCTGTGGAATCCACAATGCAGGGAATGGTCGTGAAACTAAAGGTTAAAGAGGGTGACATTGTAGAAGAAGGGGATGTTGTGGCTGTGATAGAAGCCATGAAAATGGAAAATGATATACAAGCACCACATTCTGGGGTCGTGGAGAAAATATACATCGAGGAAGGGGAAAAAGTAGAAGCCGGAGACGTCCTCATGATAATAAAATAAGATCAAATCTTATAGATTGTGGGATCTTTTATACCCGCAAGTTTAAAGGCCCTTTTCCTCCTCATACAAGATTCGCAGACGCCACAATGCAGTTTCCCGCCCTCATAACAAGAATATGTGGCTTCAAAGGGAACCCCAAGTCTATAACCTTCTATTATTATCTCTTTTTTTGTATAATCTATAAAAGGTGCTTTCACCTTAACATCAACCAGCGTACCCATCTCTAGGGTCTTATTGAATGCTTCAAGGAATTTCTTGGAATTATCAAGGAATGTCGCGGCTTCCTCCTTATCCCAGCCTACTATGATGGCCCTTGCATCTAGTGCATCTGCATATGCTGCTCCAATAGAAGTGAACACGAGATTGCGGGCTGGAACCCAAACCTTCCTCGCGGTTTCCATAGCAACACTAGTGTCTAGTTCTTCCATGCTGGGTTTGGGTATTTTGGCTTCTGTTGTGAGGGCTGAACCTCCAAGTTTTCCAAGCCATGGAAGTTTAACAATATAATCTTTGAATCCATATGATCTGCTTATAGTCTTGGCGGCTTCTATTTCCATCTTTGCACTTTTTTGCCCGTAATCAAATGTTATGCTGTGTATATCATACTTTTCTGCGAGTTTTATCGTGGCTATGGTGGAATCAAGGCCGCCTGAGAGTATGCTGATGGCTTTCAATGGATTCCCCCGGTTTTTTTCTCCATTTTTGTTTTAAATTGTTTCTCGGCCATTTCCATAACTTTGCGAAGTGGTATTCCGGTTTGTGATGCTATTTTTTTCGCGTCTTCGTATTCTATCCGCGCAGCCACTATCTTAGAGTCTAGGAAGGCTACTTTGAATTTAGCTGTTCTTTCTCCTTTGATGTTAAGTTTAAAGGGTATTTTCTTTCTTTTGAGGATTGTTCTGTGTATTTGTGGGAATATTCTTATGCCTAGGGTTCCTGTTTCTTTGAATATTTTCCTTAGTATAGTATCCTGGTTTTCTGGTTTTGTTATGACTTTTAGGAGGTGGCCTGGTCTGTTTTTTTTCATTATGGTGGGTGTTATTGTCACATCAAGCGCTCCTTCTTCTATGAGGCTGTCGAAGAGGTTTCCTAGTATTTCGCCTGTGAGATGGTCTAGGTTTGTTTCGAATAATATTATATTGTCCTCTTTTAGGCTTTTGCGTCCTTTTATGATTCTTAGGATGTTTGGGAAGTCTGGGTCCATTTTACCCGCGCCATAGCCGATCTCTTCGACCTCTATGGTGGGGTAGTATGTTTTGAATTCATCTGTCATGTTGACGAGTAGCGCCGCTCCTGTGGGTGTTGTAAGCTCCATTTTAGCAGGCCCTCCATGTATTGGGGTTCCTCTTAGGATTTCTAGGGTTGCTGGAGCCGGGATTGGGATTTTCCCATGTTCTGATGTGGTTGAACCGCCGCCGATGGCTATTGGGAGTGAGTAGACTTTATCTTTGTCCATTCCAAGGCTGAAGTATCCGGATGCTGCTCCGAAGACATCTGCAACGGCGTCTGCTGCTCCTACTTCATGGAAGTGTATGTTGTTGAGTGTTTCTCCATGGACTTTTGCTTCTGCTTGTGCTATGGTGTGGAATACTGCTCTTGAAAATGAGATTATTTTATCGTCTATGAGTGGATGTTCAATACTTTCAATTTTTTCTAGGAATTCAGGGTATGGGAGATGGGTTTTAGAGGCTTTTTCTACTTTAACATATGTGGCTCTTATACCGGCTCTTTTAACATCTGATACTTTGACCTTAGCACCTCCGAGATGGGATGCTGCGGCCTCCATCACCTCGATGATTTTGTCTGGATGGGCTCCAAGGTCTATTAGAGCCCCTATGATCATGTTACCCGCGACGCCGGCTAATTGCGGGTCTATAACCACTACCATGGAGAATCAGCCATGTTATTCTGGTGAATTCACGATTATGCGCTTCACAGGGACTTCTAGGAGTGTGTAACGTTTATCTGAAAGTTCATCTTTGAATCTTTCTATTATGGATTCTACTTGTTCCTCATCAACAACTGAACAGAGGAGTATAGCATCCATTGCATGGTTTCTTATAAGGGTTATGGCAGATTCCGGATCCTCTCTCACAATGAATCCGCTCCATTCACTAGGTGATATGCCTTTATATTCCACTATATAAAATCCTGTGACACCCTCCTCTGCAAGTATATTTATGGCCTTGCCAAGATTTTCAACTTCAATAAACACCCTAAGATGCACCTTCATAGTATCACCGAAGTTTAGATATGTAGAGATAACTAAATAAACTTTGGTGATCCCAAATGAAAAAGGGTGAAACTATCATAAAATACGATGAAAACAGGTTAACCATAGAAAACAATCACGGTCTGAGGATACTAGGAGTTTGCAGTGCGGGGAATGTCCTAGACGAGGCAAATAAGGTGGTGTATTCAAGAGAAGATGGAAGAAGGGAGGGTATAGTATCTGTTAGTAACTTCAAACAGCTCATAATAAAAGATTATGAGAATATAACCTGTGGCATAGGAGTTGGAGACTCACTACTAGACCTTATAATATTCATAGACGATAACATCATCCCAGAAAAACTCCTATCATACTTCAAATTAATAATAGAAACCAAAGACGAAATACTAGGACCCCTAACCAGAATCTACAAATCCAACAACATCCTCATAATAAGTAGAAAAGGCCAAAAAAGAAACCTCAAAAAACAAAAAATAAAAAAACACATAAAAAAATCTCTAACCGAAACACTCCAAAACAATAATATAAGTATCCTAGACCAACTAAAAGAAAAAGGCATAAAACTAGAAGAACTTGCAGAAGCCGGTATCAAACTATGCGTAGGAGTTGAAATAGACGATAAACTTAGAAAAAAGCTCAAAAAACAACTAATCAAATCACTATCCGACATAAATATCATAGCACTCATAATAGCCGCCATAAGAGCCGAAGAAGACTTCCAATATCACAGGATAAAAAACGTGAACATAGACGATGACCCAGCCCACCTCTACAGCGACGAAATACTAGGAATGGCAGTCGCCAACCAAATCGCCGGCACAAAAGCAATATTCAACTTCAAACGCTACGATGAAGAAAAACCAGGCATAATAAACAGACTAGGCCCCATGACAGATGACGTCATCGCCGGTCTAATCGCAGGCTCCATGTCAAAAATCTTCGAAGAGTGAAAAAAACATGCTACGCGAAATAATAGGCCTCATATCATTCCTAACAATACTACCCCTAAACATCCACTACAACATACCCAAAATCGCAAAATACACCTGGCTCTTCCCAATCATAGGAGCAATCATCGGCACCATCGGCGGCATCATCACAATCATACTCCAACTCATAAAAACACCACCCATTATAATAGCAAGTCTAATCTACGGATTCCTAATCTGGTTTACCGGTTTCCACCATCTCGACGGACTCATAGACATGGGAGACGCCCTAATGGCCCATGGAACCCCAGAAGACAAACTAAAAATAATGAAAGATAACCGCATAGGAACCGGTGGACTCGGCCTATTCCTCATCATAGCCCTCACAACATTCACATGCATCTATTCAATACCAATAGCCAAACTCCCCACAATAATCATAATATCTGAAATCGGCGCGAAAATGGGACTCGTAAGCTCATGTATCATATCAAAACCGCAAGAAAAAGGGATAGGACGCCACTTCATAAAAGAAATGGACAAAAAAAAGTTCATCCTCTCATCCCTCCTATCATCTATCATAGGATTTTCACTACTCAAATACCAGGGCCTCATAGGAATACTAGCAAGCATAATCGGCGGCCTATTCATAGGAGCAGTTGCAAGGAAAAATTTCAAATACACAACCGGGGATGTTCTCGGAGCATCCAACGAATTCAATAGGATGACAACATTACTCAGCATAACAATAGCAATTAACTGGGTGAACATATGCTAAAAGTTTTAAGATTAGGCCACCGCAAAACCCGGGATGCCAGGATAACAACACACGTATGCCTAACTGCCAGGGCATTCGGCGCCTCAGAGGTTATAATAAGCGGAGAAAAAGACAATAAGATTATAGAGAATGTTAATGATGTTACAAAGAGATGGGGCGGACCATTCAAAACATCCTATCAAAAAAATTGGAAAAAAATCATGAAAAAATGGGAAGGTGAAATAATACACCTTACAATGTACGGAATACCAATACAAAAGATCATAGAAGATATCAGGAAAAGTGAAAATGACAAGCTAATAATCGTAGGAGGCCCGAGAGTGCCTGGTGAAATCTTCAAAGTAGCTGATTTCAACGTGGCAGTCACAAACCAACCCCATTCAGAAGTCTCTGCACTAGCAGTATTCCTCCACATGTTCTTCAACGGAAAAGAACTAGAAAAAAGATTTGAAAACGCTAAAATAAGAATAATACCCTCAAAGAATAGTAAAAAAATCAAAGAAATAAGGGATGCAGAATGATAAAAATAATTGATAACATTATAATCCAAGAAAAACTTGGGAAAATACGCCGTAAAGGGATTGACCCGGCCCACTTCAGGCATGGTCTGAAGGAAATCGGACGTTATATGGCATACGAGTTCGCTGACACCCTAAAACATGAAAAGGTAGAAGTCCAAACACCACTCGGAATCGCGGAGACCATAAAAGTATCTGAAAAAGATGATATAATAGTTATAAGCGTGCTAAGAGCCTCGCTACCATTCACCCAGGGTATAATGAAGGTTTTCCCAGAAGCCCAACATGGTATCATCGGGGCATGGAGAGAAGACAAACCACCATTTAAAGTTTCCATCGACTACTTTAAACTACCACCAGTCCATGACAAAATCGTGATAATAGCAGATCCAATGCTCGCAACAGGACACACCATGCAAAAAATACTAGAAAAACTAGAAAACCTCAAAATCAGAAGACTTGTAATATTCAACATAATATCCGCAAAAAAAGGCCTTAAAAAATTGGAAAAATTTGATATAGAAGTTTACACATGCTCAATCGAAGAAAAAATAAACAAATCAGGTTACATCGTACCTGGCCTGGGCGATGCAGGAGACCTTGCATTCGGAAAACCATCAAAACTATAAATTGTATACGGATTTTCCATGAGATACCCCAACTATACCTGGGAGCCCATCAACAATCAATTCATAGAGCGCCTCTACACCCTCCTCTTCATATGCGATAAGTCTCACAGATTTCACCCTGCTTGTAAGAAGCGCTGCTAATGGAGGCGTGACAACAAATATCGCCCCGGCCTCATCTAATGCATCTATAGTCTCTTTCCTGAGCGCCCCCTTACCAATATGTATAAGAACACCAGCAGACGCCAAAAATGGTATGCTCTCCTCAATTTCCTCCTTGTTGCTGCTTGTCGGCGCTATACCAGCACCACTTACAGCTGTGTGCATTATAGCCGCGCCATCCAAATTTACTGGTGGCATGCCAGATTTTATTGCTTCCACAAGCCTTGGGAGAATCGCATCCCTCCCAGTATAAACCCTACCATCTAACAATATCCTGTCACCAACCTTCAAAGATTTTATCTTAGAAGGCGCGGATGGTATTCTTATCCTCTTCATAATCATATACCTGAAAGGTCATCAAGGAAAGCTTCTATGTGTTCCATTTTAATATGTGGCATTAAAACGATCCTCACAGCCCGCGGATATGACGAAATAGAAACAGACCAACCCTTCAACTCTAGTTCACGTGCAAGAGCCTCAGGGGACATGTCAGGCGAATTAAAAGCCACAATATTCAATTGGGGTTCTACTACAAGCTCAAACCCACACCTTTCAAGTTCACGAGCCAAAAACCTCGTCACCCTCATAGAATCTTCAACCGTCCTCATGTATCCTTCACGTCCCATATACTTCATTATAGCCCATGTCGCGGCTGCAGAAGCCCCGCTACGCGTGCCCACTATAGTCGATTGTTGTTTCTCTGTAAGATATGGTGTTTCAACACTCATAGAATCAAGATAATCCCTCCCCCTGAAAAGTATGCAACCACTTGGTATAGGAGCCAAGCCCATCTTATGAGGATCCACAGTAACTGAACTAACACCTTCCAATCTAAAATCGAAATCAGGAATATCATAACCGGCTTCCTTCAAAAATGGTATTATAAACCCTCCCAAGGCCGCGTCAACATGTAAATGTATGCCCTCTTCTCTGCACAATCTTGAAAGTTCTGGTATGGGGTCGACAACACCAAGTTCAGTTGTCCCAGCAATACCCACAACAGCAACAGTACCAGATGAAATAAGCTCCCCTACAGAATCAACATCCACCCTATAATTTCCATCCAAAACAGCCTCTTTCAATTCTAAACCTAGAATCTCAGCAGCCTTTTTAAAGGAGAAATGAGCCGATTTCGGGACTATAATCCCTGGTCTTTTAACATTTTTCATATTACGGGCTGCGCGCATCCCCATAAGATTAGCCTCTGTACCCCCAGTTACCACATGCCCTTTTACATTTGGGTTTCCGAGAAGTTCTCCTAGCATTCTTATTACTTCTTTTTCAAGGGCCCTTGTACCCTTGAAAAGTCCAGGATCTCCGAGGTTGGATTCTAGGAATTCGCAGTATACTTCCTTTGCAATTGGATGTGGGCTAGTACACATTGAACTGAGAATCCGACCAGAAGTATAAGTTAAATCTTCCTCTCTAAATTTCCTGACAAGATCTAGCACTTTAGCTTTGGGGAGGCCTTTAAAGTTCATTTTAATAACCTAAGAAAAAAGTAGGGGAGACTATTTTTCGTCTAATAATTTTCTGGCCGCTTTTAACAAGATTTTTTGCTCTACCCTTGCGACTGTCTTGCGGACTTCCTTGACAGCATCTGTATTGGCTGATACGCTGTCTATTCCAAGTTCTACTAGTCTTTCAACTATCCATGGTATGCTTCCTGCCTGGCCACATATGCTTGTTTTAACACCTGCCTCGTTACATTTCCTTATAACCCTTTCTATAAGTTTTATGACTGCGGGGTGTCCTTCTGTGTAGAGGTCAGCAACTAGTTCATTGTTTCTGTCAATTGCGAGGGTGTATTGTGTGAGGTCGTTTGTGCCGAAACTTACGAAGTCTATTCCAACTTTTATAAAGTCTTCAATTATTAGTGCGGCGGCTGGTGTTTCAACCATTATACCGAATTCAACGTCACGTTGTGGTTTGAGGCCGGCTTCTTCCGCGATTTCTTTGGCTTTTCTTAATTCGTCTGGGTGTTGTACTAGTGGTATCATTATGCCAATGTTGGTGTATCCTTTTTCGTGCAATTTTTTGATGGCTTTGAATTCTGCTTTTAAAATTTCTGGTTCGTCTAGTTCTCTTCTGATACCTCTCCAGCCTAGCATTGGATTGTGTTCATATGGTTCGTCTTCTCCGCCTTCTAGTGTCTTGAATTCGTCTGTTGGGGCGTCTAGTGTCCTGTACCATACTGGTTTGGGGTAGAATGCATCCGCAACCTTCATGATATTTTCTACTAATATTTTAATCAGCTCTTCTTCTTTCCCGTCTTTTATGAACTTTTTGGGGTGGACTCCTGGTGTTAACATCATGTGTTCTGTTCTTAGAAGCCCCACTCCATCAGCTCCGGTGGCAGCGGCTTTCCTGGCGGCTTCTGGCATGCTAACGTTAACTTTAACCTCTGTAACGGTGAGTATTGGGGCTTCTGCTGTTACTTCCACCTTTTCCTTTTCCTCTTTTGGTGCTGCGAATTCCCCTTCATATACTAGGCCCTTTGTACCGTCCATGGTTATAATCTGGTTGTCTTCAAGTTTCCTTGTAGCATTACCGGTTCCTACTATACAAGGTATGCCTAGTTCTCTTGATACGATTGAGGCGTGGCATGTGACACCCCCCTCATCTGTTAGGATGCCGCTGGCTCTTTTCATGGCTGGTACCATGTCTGGTGTTGTCATCACGGTTACTAGTATGTCCCCTGTTTGTATCTTGTCAAGTTCATCTATGTCACGTATTATTTTAACTTTACCTGAGGCAAGACCTGGACTAGCACCCAAACCCCTTAATATGATCTTCTTCTCCTCTTTTATTTCCTCTTTTGGGACTTTTATTTCTGTTAGGGTTGTGACTGGCCTTGATTGTAACATGTATACTTTTCCTTCTTCTATGGCCCATTCTGTATCCTGTGGGAATTTATAATGTTCATGGATTTTACGTCCGAGTTCTGCGAGTTTTGCTATTTCTTCATCTGATAGAACTCTTTTTTCTCTCATGTCCTCTGGTACTTGGATCTTCACTGTCTCGCCATTTTCTCTTTTGAACATGACATTCTTTTCACCGACTTTGAAATCTAGGAGTTTTCCAGTGGTTTTGTCGACTGAGTAGGTGTCTGGTGTGACCGCACCCGAAACTACCGCCTCCCCCAGTCCCCATGAAGCCTCTATTAAGAGGATGTCTTCGCCTGTTGAGGGGTGGGCTGTGAACATTACACCGGCTTTTTCTGCGTCCACCATCTCCTGGACTACTACTGCTATTGAAACTTTAGCATGGTCGAAGTTGTTCTGTTCCCTGTAGAATATCGCTCTGGCCTCGAATAGGGAAGCCCAACATTCCTGAACATACTTTAGAACGTTCTCAGACCCTTTTATGTTGAGGAAGGTTTCTTGTTGGCCGGCGAAAGATGCTTCGGGCAGGTCTTCTGCGGTTGCGGATGAACGCACGGCAACATAAACGTCTTCTTTTCCTATGCGCTGGCATAGTGCATTATATGATTCTATTATGATTGTTTGTATGTCTTCTGGCACCTCGGTAGATATGATGATATTTTTTATTTTTTTGGAGACTTTTTGCAGTTCTTTTGTGTCGTTAACATCTAGGTTTTCTAGCATTCCCATGACTTCTGGAAATAATCCTGTGTCTTTCATGAATTTGTCATATGTCTTTGATGTTACAACAAAACCTGGGGGTACTGGTATGCCTGCTTGTGTTAGTTCACCAAGGTTTGCGCCTTTACCGCCGGCTATTGGCACGTCCTCCTTGGTGAGCTCATCAAAAAATGCCACGAACTTCATATTATCACAAAAAAAGGATTTATGTTTATTTGATAAGTTCTTCTCCTCGGTCGATTATTATCTTGCAGGGTACTGGGAATTTCATCGCAGCTCTTCTGAGAGCCTCCTTAGCATTCTTAAAATTCCTCTTATTGGTTTCGATTGTTAGGATGCGCTGGTTTTTCTTGACTAATGCAACTGAACTTACTGGTTTACCGAAAGCTTTCCTCATACCATCCTGTACACGGTCGGCTCCGGCTCCTGTCGCCATCGGATTCTCCCTTATAATATGATGTGGGTAAACCCTGATCTTTAAATGGTAGCCCATCCTACCAGCCTTTCTCTGCATGTACCTGTTCGAGGCTATTCTCGCCGCCTCTAGGGCGTTATGTGTGATCTGGGCAGGAGCTTTAACAGCCAAACTTAAAGATAAAGGAAAATTACCTGACAGATTACCCATGTCATATTGTACTATTTTCACCCCGGGAATCTTCCGGATATATTCACGTCTAGTATATGCACGAACCATAAAATAATCCTCCATCTACTTTTTTATAAAGATAAAAAAATTTTACCATATTAACTTTGACTATCTCCACATCCCTTAATAAACTTTTATGTAACTTCATCCTTGAAAAAAAATTTTACCAACAAACATACTCTAAAATCCTATAAAGTAGAATCTTCACATATAAAATATTGTATCCAAAATGGGGAGTATAACTTTTGATAATAAAAGCAAAAATCAGACTAGATTACAAAGACCATCAAGATGCACAGGTAACATTCAAGGCTCTCGAACCAGACAATAAAGGTTTCATAGATGGTGAAATAATAGACAAGAGCATAATATTCAGGTTAAAAGGCGAATCCATAGCAAGTGTGCGTCGCACAATCGACGATCTCATACTCTCTGAGACTATAATCGAAAAAATAATGGTGATCAGATGAAATTCGAACTCGAAGGGAGGATAATCCTAAACAAAGAGGCATCAGCCGCAAAAAAAGAAATAAAACAATTCATAGAAAAAGCAAACAATGACCTACTATTAAGGGGCTCAAAGGATAAAAAGGAAGCCTCCAGGATAACCCAATGGGAAATCAAAGACAAAGAAATAAAATTAAAAATCATATCCGGTAGAAGGGTGAGAGCCCACGACGGACTCCTAAGACTCAAAAAGCCATTAACCCAACTCCTAGGACCAAAATATCACATAGGAGTGCGCAAAATAATCGCAGAAAACTACACCTTCAAAACAAAAACAAGCCTCCAAGAGGAAAAACTGGATGAAATCAGAAGACTGCCATTCATAGACACCCTAAAAATCGAAAAAAACACCCTAAAAATCCGTTTCAAACCATTAGAAGAAAAAGAACTCAGAAAACACATCGTAGATCGAGTAGTTAAACAAATCCAAAACCTCACAGAACCCAAAGAAGACCTAACAACAAAAGTGACAAAAGCCAAACCCGGAGAAATAATAGCAAAAAGCAAACCCCAAAAACCACTATTCACAAAAGACCCCACAGAAGAAGCCATAAAACGTGGATGGGTTAAAAAATTCCCAGGAAGAGGACAATGGTTCTACACACCACCCATAACAAACCTCCACAGAACATTCGAAGAACTCGTAATCCAAAAAATCGTCGAACCATTAAAATTCCAAGAATGCCTATTCCCAAAACTAATACCACTACCCATAATGCAAAAAATGCGATACCTAGAAGGACTACCAGAAGGCATGTACTACTGCAACGCACCACAAAGAGACCCCGAAACATTCGAAAAATTCAAAAACGAACTACTCATAAAAAAAGAAATACCCATAAAACTACTCAAAAAAGGCCTAAAAGACCCCGGATATGTACTCGCACCAGCACAATGCGAACCATTCTACCAATTCCTCTCCCATGAAATAATAGACAAAAAAGACCTCCCAATAAAATTCTACGACCGCAGCGGATGGACCTACCGCTGGGAAGCCGGAGGCGCTAAAGGACTAGACAGAGTCCACGAATTCCAACGGATAGAACTAGTCTGGATAGGAACACCAGAACAAACAGAAAAAATAAGAAACAAAACCGTCGAATTATCACAAAAACTAGCCGATGAACTCGAACTAGAATGGTACACCGAAATCGGAGACGACCCATTCTACCTAGAAGGACGAAAAATAGAAGAAAGAGGCATAGAATTCCCAGACATACCAAAACACGAAATGCGAATAACACTACCCAAAGAAGAAAAAGGAGTGGCCATCGTATCAGCCAACGTACACGGAACACACTTCATAGAAGGCTTCTCAATAAAAGAAGCCCGTGGAGAAAAAATATGGACAGGATGCACCGGCATAGGCCTCACAAGATGGATATTCGGATTCCTCGCCCAAAAAGGATTCGAAACCGATAACTGGCCAAAAATAATAAAAAAACGGCTGAAAAAGGTTGAAATCCCACCAATAATAACCTGGCCATGAAAACTCCCAGCATTAAATGCAATTCAGTAATAGACTACACCAGAGCCACCACAAGTAGGACAGGTTACATATACATCGTACCAATCGCCTGTTTCTGGATCATATTCCATACCATAATACACCACTCCCCAGCCATCACAAGTAGGACAGGTATACCAAGAGCCAGAAGAACTTGAAGAACCTGAAGAACTTGAAGGACGTGAGGAACCTGAGGAACCTCCACTTTGAGAAGAAGGTGCCTTCTGTACTTGGGTAACAGTTGTATTCTGAGTTGTATTATTCTGTTGTGGCTGTTGTGTGGGCCATTGGATACAACCACTTGTTGTAATTAGAATTGCGATAATTGCAACAGCAAAACATCTTTAGATATGATCTAATATAAATCACCCCCTATCAAATTTTATAATCTTCTTCTTTTATAATATTTTCTCTAACAATCCTAAAATATCGAAAATTTAAGGGTAATCATACACTTATAGAGATTATAAAAACACTTTTGATTTCATGATTTGCCAGCTTTTACTTGGGATCATAAGGGAAAAAAGCTACAAGTGGCTAAATTTAGAATATTCCATTCTATTAAAGCATCCCCCTCATTTTCCTGATGAGATGTTAAATTGATCAAGCGCATTAATCCTTTGACTCTCCATGACAGCACTTTAGGCAGAGATCTAATCCACCGACTAATAACTTCTAGTGAAGTATCCCACCCTTTCAAGTGGGGGCTTCTCCCGCTCCACTTGACTTTACGTCAAGGGACTTCATTTGGAAGTTCGTGGGGGTAATGGTTCTTTCTCTACAAGCGTTCGGGGATCGTACCAGCCCCTAAATATTCTCTGCACGCCCTACCAGCTCTCCTAGTCTTGTAAGCTATACATGCACATCCCTGACATATAAAGGTTACCTTCCCAGGCCCTTGCCATATCCCCCCCACTCGTTTTTGGGGGGGCTTAGCAGCAAAAGAGCTGGTTAAATCATGAAAATTTGCAGAAAAAAATCCGCCTATAGACAAAACCCCATGGGGGGGTTGAATTCAATAATATTAGAGGGCATTACTCCAAAAAACCGCAAATTGGAGTTTAAGAGATTACCAGATGAAATATCCTCCAAAGTTTGGTATCTAGACAGTCCTAATCTTCCTTTTCTTCTTTTTTCGTGAATACATCAACAAATTCCACTTTTTTAATATCCATGTTTTCCCAGATGTCCCTTGCAATCCTAAACTTTGAAAGTGTGACATCCATGTAAGGCCTGTTATCAAAGCGGCTTAGTTCATCCATGTAAATTTTGGCTGCGCCATCCTCAATTTCAACTTGGATTTTATCAAGGTTGATCTTATCTAATGGATAGTAGAGTTGTATCATGCTTTTAACTTTTTCTTTGTCATCTTTGATTATCTCCTTAACCTTGAGGTCGTATTCAAGGGTTTTGCCTGCGAGTTCATGGTTAAAATCTACGCGGACGCGGCCACCATCTATACTTTGGATTCTGCCTTCATGACCTTCCATAGTTATGCTCATACCCACCCTGGGTTTGATGCCCTGTCTTTTAAATTCTATCATTGGTATGAGTTGTATGAGTTTAGGGTCCCTTTTACCGAATGCATCTTCTGGTTCGAGTTCAACATGTTTTTCTTCTCCTTCTTCCATGCCAAGGACTGCTTCATCCAATCCTTTGATAAGATGACCTCCCCCAACGATCACGGGAACTGGACCGAAGGTTTTTTTAATTTTTAGACCGGATTCTTTCGCAACATCCTCTATAGTTGTGTCAAAGACCTCACCGGTCTCTTTGACTCGTCCTGTGAAATCTAATCTTATAAAATCTCCCTTTTTCACTGCCATATCTCTAGCCTCCTATGTGGTATTCTATCCTTGAATTCCTTTAAAACTTCCTTATCCTTATAATTTAATATCCTAATTGTGGAAGGATAATTTTCTATATATTTAGAAATCAACCCCTTATGAACTTTTGCCTCTAGCACAGATAATATGCGATTCTTGTAATGTGTGCTGAAACCCCTTGGTATACAAGCTTGGATCTCCCTTATATTATTGAATGGCCTATTTTCTAGGATGGCATCTACGGTCCTTTCATTGAAAAGATTAAGATCTAGGAGTTCATCACTTCTTAAGAGATTCGCGTTCTCTATTATCTTATCTTTAAGGCGGGTTTCGTGTAAAGGCGCCCGAACTTTTTTAATTTCATCTTTGAGAACTTTGAGGGTTTCTGGGGGTAACATGCCCTTCACTTTATCAAGCCGGCCCTCAGACGTTGCTTTCCTGATTAAGGTGCCGCTTACACCCTCCAAGCGTTCTATAAAAATGAATTTCTCCTTAAAATTGAATCCTATCTTTCCAAGGGCCCTTGAAAGAGACACGATAACATAATTATCCTCTTCAAGCTTACCCTCTAATAGTATCTCGCCAGTTTCCAAATCAACTATTCTGTAGGGGCGTGGAACAACCCTATGCCCCTGGTTTATCCTATCTAGGATCTTCTGAAATCCCTTCATTGGCTTATAACCCCTTGGGATATAATCAGCGTCAAGGGCTTTGAACATCCTTGCAAGACACAAAGAGTATTGTCCAGAGCCCATAACACCCATCGGCGGCCCTTCAACAGCTACATCAGCACCTACCATTATAGCAGCTCTTGCACGCGCCTGCCTAGTCATTATATAAGGTAGGCCCCTTCCACTGCGCTCCAAGGGGCCTGGGATCACCGCCACGAATAAGCCATCAGGTACTAGTTTCTTGGCTTCGAACATGCAATGCCTATGACCTTTATGTAGTGGGGAGTATTCTGTAAAATCAGCTATAAGTGGCCTGTCAGAAATCGGAGTATCATATAATGGTGTGTGTCTGGCATCATCCTTTATGAGTTGAAGGTCTCTTCTGATTATCTTTTCTATGAATGAATAGTCCATGAGATAAAATATAAGAGTTCATGAAAGATATCTTTTATTGGATTTCCATGTTAGATTTAGTAATTGAAAATTGCAGGATAAACCAGGATATAATGAATATTGGTATCAAGGATGGTAAAATAGCCACTATTAGCAAATCCTCCCTTAAAGCCGATAAAACCATCAACATAAAAGGTAAAATCATATTACCGGGGCTTATAGATGCTCATGTCCACTTCCGCGAACCAGGCTATGAATACAAAGAAGATTTCAAGTCAGGTTCCATGGCAGCAGCACATGGCGGCTTCACAACAATACTAGACATGCCAAACACAAAACCAGAAACAAACACAAGCCGAGAATTCAAAAAGAAAATCAAAAAAGCATCAAAAAAAAGCATAACAGACTTCGGATTACACGCAGGCATAAACAACCTGAAAGAAATAGAAAAGATAATACCACTAAAACCAGCATCATTCAAAATATTCACAGAAAAAACAAAAAACCACAAAATATTAAAGGTATTCCAAACCCTAAAAGACTCCTCAATTCCGGTCACGTTCCACTGCGAAGACCCACAAATAATAAAACACTACAAAAAACAACTAAAAAACGAAACCAAACCAGAAATCTACTCCCAGGCCAGGCCAAGTATAGCAGAAGAAGTCGCCACGGCAAATGCAATAGCATTCTCCCAACATTATAAACATCCAATCCACATATGCCATATAAGCTCAAAAAAAACGCTCCAACTCATAAAATCAACCAAAGCCCCTGTAACATGTGAAATAACACCACACCACCTACTACTCAGAACAGAAGACCTGAAAAGATTAGGGGCCATTGCAAAAACCAACCCCCCACTCAGATCTCCACAAGAGGCCCTAACCTCAAATGATCTTGAAATGATAGATATAATAGCCACTGACCACGCGCCACACACACTCCAAGAAAAAAAGGGAAACATCTGGGACGCTTCACCAGGCATACCAAACTTGGAAGTAACCTTAAAATTACTTCTCACATTAAATGCGAAAAAACGCCTTAACATGTCCAAGATCAAAAAGATGCTCTCAGAAAAACCGGCTAAGATATTCGGACTCGAAAATAAAGGCCGGATAAAAGTTGGGATGGACGCAGACCTCGTTATAATAGACCCTAAGAAAACTGGTAAGATAAAATCCGATGAATTTTATAGTAAGGCTCATTACACTCCATTCGAAGGCATGGAATACATTGGAGAACCTGTAATGACAATACTCCGCGGAAAACTGATAATGAAAGACGGTGAAATATTCGAAAACAAGGGCATACACATAAAAAGCGAATATCCCATAAAAATCTGATTCTAAAAATATTAAACTTAAAAAAAAGAATTTAAAAGGAGGGGGATGTGGGGAGTTTATTTTAGGGATAGTGCCTTGTTTGGGCAGACATCGATACACTGGTCACAGAGTATGCAGAATCCCTTAAGTGGCACCTTCTCTTCTGTGAGTTTGAGCATGTCATATGGGCATGCCTCTATACAAGTGCCGCACTGCTGACATTTAGTTGGATTATACACTATCCTATTCCTCTTAACAGTTTCGCCATCGATCTCCTTTTCTATTTCATCAAGGATCAATGCTCCATTTGGACAGACCACTGTACATGCGCCGCATCGTGTGCACATGTTATATGAAGGCTCCTCATCCACCTTTATCTTCCCTGGGATTTGGAAACCGTTCTCTGTAACGACTCTTATAGCCTCATTAGGACATTTCTTGGCGCAGGCACCGTCTAGTCTGCATTTTTCCTCATCCCATACAACGCCTTCCTCTGTTGTGGGTTTAGCAGGTCCCCATTCAACATCTAATGTTATGGCATCCACTGGACACAATTCTTCGCATAATCCGCAAGCTGCACAGATCTCTGGCAACTCAACTGATAAACTAGATGCTTTTGCTTCTATGAAATTGCCTGGACATGCCTCTACACAAGTATTGCAGCCTATGCATGTTTCCTCATCTAATTCGAATTTCTTGATTTCCTTAGTTCTCTTTTCTGGTTTTCTGCCTGATATGTAAACTGCATTCCATGGACATGTCTGGGAACATACACCACACTTGATACAAAGATCCTCATCTATTTCAATTGTACCCCCTATCTCATCAAGTGTTATGGCCTCCACTGGACATTCATCGACACATGTACCGCAACCTACACAATCTATAATGAATATTGGCTCTGTTATTTCTAGTTCAACCTTCTCTGGTTCTTTAACGCCCTCGATTCCAATGACTCCTACTGGGCAGATGTCCACACATTTCTGGCACATGACACAGAAACCCTTTAATGGAACCTTCTGGACTTTACCCTCCTCTAATTTAAGTATCTGTGGAGGGCAGATCTCAACGCAATCACCGCACTGCTGACATTTTTCAGGATTATAGACTATCCTAGATTGTGTAACTTCCCCATCATCTTCGATTGTGATATCCCCAACACTTAACGCTCCATTTGGACATACTTCAACACATTTAGGCTCGCCATCACAAAGGTCACAGTAGATCACATCCTCTGACGTGACTTCGATGGCCTCACTGGGACATGTCCCTTCACATGCCCCGCAACGTATACAGTCCTCTTTATTTACTATTATCATCCCTACCACCTGAGGGGAAGTTTTTTCAGAATTTTTTCACTAGGTTACCTTCGCTGTCATAGATTTCTAGGGTGGCGAGCCTCATTTGGCTGTCTATTGTATGGGTTGCACATGATAAGCATGGGTCGTAGGCTCTGATAACCATCTCCATTAGGTTGAAGATTTTATCATCTAACTCGACGCCTGGTTTTATATAATCCTCTGCAACCTTCTGTATACCCATTTCCATGGCTGGGTTGTTTTGTATTGTGGCAACGATAATGTTGGCTCTTGTTATTAGTCCGTTCTCGTCACATGTGTAGTGGTGTGTTAATGTCCCCCTTGGCGCTTCCACTATACCTACACCATCACCTTCTTGTCTTTCTAGTTCTCCTGGTATTTTTTCTCCTGATAAGTCTCCTTCTAGGGCGTCGACTGCACATTCTGCACATGCTAGCAATTCTATGAGTCTTGCCCAGTGGAATAATAGTGTCTGTTGTGCATATCCAAACTGGTCCCTGAATTCTTTGAAGTATTCTTGCGCTTTTGGAGCGGCGTCTGGCATTTTATCTGCAACATTTAACCTTGAAAGTGGAGCAACCCTATATACACCATCTGGATAGCCCAGGTCTTTTATGTAGGGGAATTTGAGCCATGAGTATGGTTTAACATGTTCTGCCATTGTATCAGCATAATCTGCTGGTTTGAATTCCCTGAAGATGTTACCCTCCTTGTCTTTGATCCTTACCATACCATCATAGACATCCCACACACCATTCTTTACTAAGCCGGTGTGGTATGTTTCAATAACACCTAATGAGTTTACAAGGTCTATGTTCTCCTCAAAGATGGGCACTGCAATTTCTATTGTTTCCTCTGCAAGTTCAACATTCCTTTTAGCTTTTTCTAGAAGGTCTTTTTGTGTTTCATCGTCGAGTTCTGTTGTTATACCCCCTGGTGTGGATGTTGTTGGGTGTATTGGCCTTGCGCCAGTGGCTGTTACGAGGTCTAGGGCGTTTTTACGGAGTTCTATTGCTTTTAATGCAAGGTCTGGTGAATCTTTCACTATCTGGAAGACGTTCCTTGTTGCTCTGTCTTTTCCTGCTATGAAGTCTGGGGCTGCGAGGAAGTAGAAGTGTAGTGCGTGTGAGTGCATGTATGAGCCCCAGTTCATTATCTCCCTCATCTTGTATGCTGCTTCTGGTATGTCCTCTGGTTCGAATCCGAAGCATGCGTCAACTGCCTTTGCACTGGCGAGGTGGTGTTGCACGTCACATATACCACAGATTCTTGGCACTATACGTGGTGCTTCCTCGATAGGTCTTCCTTGTAAGAATTTTTCAAATCCACGGAATTCCATGACATGTAATCTTGTATCTTCAACATTACCTGCTTCGTCGAGGTGCACGGTGATCTTGGCGTGACCTTCAATACGTGTTACAGGTTCCATTGTAACTTTAACCATTTATTTCCCCTCCTTCTGGATTTTCATGGGTATAAGGGCGGCTGGGAGCGTGTAAGTATAGAATGTCCCGACTATATCATCTAATTGCTCTGCAACTTCTTCTGGGTCTACCTTTTTATCCCTTTCAACTCCGAAGTCGGATGCTATGGCACTTATCATTTTAGCTCCCTGGTCTATTACACGGGTTGTTGGCCCGTAGCATCCTCTGCATTGTACTGCGTTGCTTGGACATTGAGCACCACAGACTGAGACTGTTGCTGGGCCCATGCATACTAGGCCTTGGGGTATGAGGCATAGGTCTTCTTCTGGTTTCCCTACCTCGAATTGTCTCTTTATGAAGTCCATTGCAAGTCCTTCTGGTGGTTTTTCTCTTGGGCATACCTCGCACAAGTTTGTGTTTGGTAGTTCGACTTCTTCTCCTTTTAGTAATGCGATGACGGCCTCTGCGACCACGTCTGATCTTGGTGGGCATCCTGGGACTGCAAGGTCCACGTCTATTACCTCTGAGAGTGGTCTTACTCTTTCTTCGAGGTGTGGTACTTCCTCTGATGGTATTACCTTGTCTGGGTTTGGTGTGCTCACTGAGTTTATGTATGCTTCTTCTATGACTTCCTCTTTTGGCCAGAGGTTTCTGAGGCCTGGTATGCCTCCGTAGACGGCGCATGTACCATATGATATGACGAAGTCTGCTCTTTCTCTTAGTATTTCGGCGAATTCTCTGTTTTCGTCGTTCACTATCCCGCCTTCTATTATTACGACATCAAGTTTTTCTGGGATTTCATCATATTTTATGTCCATTAGGACCGGGCTGAATTTAATTTCTGCCAATTCTAATAAATCTAGAATCTGTTCATGGAAGTCTACTATTGACAGGTGGCATCCGGAGCATCCTCCAAGCCACATTGTCCCTATCTGTGCCTTTTCAGCCATTTTATTCTCCCTCCTCCAATTTAGGTTTCGGCTAGTTGTTCTTTTATGGGTGATGGTCCGAGAGCTTTTATTCTGTCGACCATCATTTTCACTGTCTCGGCGAATTTTTCACCTTCTGAGGCTGATATGTAATCATGGTATAGTCTCTCTTTGCCTATTCCAAGTTCTTCTATTAGTCTGTAGACTAATTCCATCCTTCTTGCCATCTTATAGTTTCCTGCGTCATAGTGGCAGTCCCCGAAGTGACAGCCAGCTACCACGACACCGTCTGCGCCTTCTCTGAATGCTTTGAGTATGAATTGTGGTTCGACTCTTCCAGAGCACATAACCCTGATTACGCGGACGTTTGGTGGATATTGCATTCTTGCGGTTCCTGCTGTGTCAGCTCCACCATAGGAACACCAGTTGCAACAGAACATAACGATCTTTATATCCTCCTCAGCCATAGAGTTTCCTCCTTGCTCTTTTTTATTGTACAAATTGTACTTGGTATATTGGTTGAAAAGGAGTAGGTATAAAGGTTACTTATGAATCGATTTCGAAAAATTTATATACTGGATTAATAATTTCCATCTTTTTAATAACCCCTAACAAAGCTTATACTACCCTTAAAGTTCCTGGAAATCTTATTGACGATAGAGGGGATGGTTGATGATATTATGGTAGTATCTGCATACTCGTATGCAATTTTATCATCACCATTTGCTCCTTGTAAATCAACCTTTAGTTGAGATTTTAGATTATCGAGGGTTACTTTCTCCACCCACCTGTCGGTGTCGCTTATTATGATCTCATCCACATAATCTTCTAGTTGCTTGCTCAGAACCCATGAAAGGAACCTCGCACCTAAAATCGCGACTTTATCCCCTAACAAGCCCTCTGAAGCCATCCTTTTTATATCATTAACATTTTTCTGGATTTTAACCCTTTCATAGAGTGGTGTGTGTGGCAAGCTTGCCCAGTGGGCGTCGCCAACAAAGGTGTGACCTATACTCGCAGGATAAACATTGTCTTCGCCGGCGGCTTTAACGGCCATTGCAAGTGCTTCAAGTTCATTTTTTTGTATTGGGGCTCTTGTAAGTCCATCTGGGACTTCTTCTTTTATTATTTTGATTATTCTTGGAAGTCCGAAGTTCCCCCTCTTGGCTGTTCCGGGGGAATAGCCGCACATGTAACCGTGATGGTTCCTTGGGAATCCTGTTATTATAGCGTTTAACCCTGCTCTGAGGCCTATTCTGCATTCGTCTTCGTAGGCTCCGTTTGTCGCCACGATCTTACCAGGGGCTAGGATTCTTGCCATGGCAACTGCTCGTGCAAATGTATCTAAGCGGTCCTTGGCTAGGTTGAATGGGCCTCCTTCAAGTACGAACACGTCCACCCCTATTTCTAGGGCTGTTTCGAAGGCTGTGATGAGGTCATCGTATCCGTCTCCGATGAACATTATTGCTTCTATGCCTTTACCATGTTTTTTCGCGAGTTTTGCAACTTTTTTCGCTTCTTTTATTGGGGCTGCGTGGGCTTCCGCGCCTTGGGTGGATGTTAGGTTTATTGCAATGGAGGTTGAGAGTTTAATCCATTGGTCTCTTTCTGGTAGAGCCTCTTTTTCTTTATTTATGAGTCTGGAGTGGATTCTGTTGCGTGGGCAGCCTTTGAATGGGGGTCCTTCTAGGTAGCATTGGCCTATGCAGTGTGTTATTTCTTTTGGGAATCTCATGGGGCCGTATTTTCCGAAGTGGTCTAGGTCTATGGGTACTTCTGTGATTTCTCTGACCTTTTCTAGTAATTCGATTCCTTTCATTCCATAGGATTCTGCCATGTCTGCGAATGCATATGCACAGGCATGTATGGATGCTCCTATCATGTCTGATAGTATGCAGTTGCCTAGGAAGTCTATTTTTTCAAGGTCTGAGGCGCAGGTACCTACTAGGATTTCTGTTAGGTCGCATCCTATTGGGAATCGTTTAAAATTGCATCCTAGTTTAATGGCTTCTTCCCTTGAAAGTTCAGAGATTGCATCAACTACTCTTAAGGGGCTTTTTTTGGTCTTTGCAAGTTCCCATGCCGCTTTGGGGTGTTGTATGGCTTCTTTGATGATGTCTTCCATTATTAATCCCATCTCTCACTTGTCTCTGTATAGGGAGTATTAGATTCCTATTATGGTTATAGGCTCCAATATCATATTAGGTTGATATTATCTTCATATTTTTTTATATTATGTGAATAAATTTTTCGGTTAGAAGATTATCAAAAGTTTTATTAATAGTATCCAAAAAATTAATAATACTACTAAATATTAGAAAAGTATTATGAGGTGATGGGATGAAAATTGCAATATTAGGTGCTGGTTGTTATAGGACACATGCCGCAACTGGCATAACAAACTTCGCAAGGGCATGTGAAGTTGCAGAGGAAGTTGGCAAACCAGAAATAGCCATGACACACTCAACCATAACAATGGCAGCCGAACTAAAAGAACTAGCAGACATAAATGATATCATAGTCTCAGACCCAGTATTTGACAAACAATTCGCAGTGATAGACGACTTCGATTATGAAGAAGTTATAGAAGCCCATAAAGAAGACCCAGAGAAGATAATGCCAAAAATCAGAGAAAAAGTAAATGAGGTTGCCAAGGACATTCCAAAACCACCAGAAGGCGCCATACACTTCACGCACCCAGAAGACCTAGGATTAGAAGTTACAACAGATGACAGGGAAGCAGTGGCCGACGCCGACTGGATTATGACCTGGCTGCCAAAAGGTGACATCCAACCAAACATCATAGAAAAATTCATAGATGACATAAAAAAAGGTGCCATTGTAACCCACGCTTGCACAATACCCACAACAAAATTCTATGAAATATTCGCAGAAAGACATGGAGATCTCGCCACATCACCAGAAACCCTCAACATATCATCATACCACCCAGGTGCAGTGCCAGAAATGAAAGGACAAGTCTACATAGCAGAAGGATACGCCTCCGAAGAAGCCATAAATAAACTCCTAGAATTGGGTGAAAAAGCAAGGAGTAAAGCCTACAAACTACCAGCAGAACTACTAGGCCCAGTATGTGACATGTGCTCAGCCCTCACAGCAGTAACATATGCTGGTATACTCACCTATAGAGATGCCGTCACAAAAAATCTTGGCGCCCCAGCAGGATTCGCACAGATGATGGCCAGCGAAGCCCTCGAACAATTAACCGGATTAATGGAAAAGGTCGGAATAGACAAACTAGAAGACCACCTAGACCCTGGAACACTACTCGGAACAGCAGACTCCATGAATTTCGGTGCCTTGGCAGAAATACTCCCAGCAACATTCCAAGTCCTTGAAAAAAGGAAAAAATAGCCCATAAAACACTTCCCCCTATTATTTTTTAGCAGGTTAAAAAATATTTAAACTATTATCTATCATAATATATCTACTAATTCTAACCTAAAGGTGTTAAGTTGATGGACAGGATCCTAAAAAAAGCAGAAAACATGAAGCAACTAAAGGATGATGAAATACTCCGATTATTCAAAATCAAAAACATGGAAGACTTCAAGAGACTAATGGATATCGCATGCCAACTGAGAAAAGAAAAACCTATAAAACTCACATCAACCATCCACCTAACAAATGAATGTAAAATAACACCAAAATGTAAATATTGCGGATTCGCAGCCGGAACATCACCCGAAGGATACTACAAAGGATTCTCCCGAAAAGACGAAGAAATATTGGAAGCAGCCAAAAAAATAGAAAAAGCAGGAATCCCAAGGGTAAGTTGCTCAGCAGCCCATGGACACAACGGCAAACATGCCACCAGAGCAGCCCAGATAGTTAAAGAAAACACCAACCTCGAATTACTCATAAACGTGGGATCAGATCTCAAAAGAAAAAACATAAAAAAACTCTCAAAATATAAAACAGACACCATCTGCTGCAACCTAGAAACAATAAACAAAAAACTCTTCCACCAACTCAAACCAGGAGAAACACTAAAACAACGCATAAAAGTATGCCAACTAGTATGCGAAGAAGAAATAGAACTATCATCCGGACTCCTAATAGGAATAGGAGAATCATACAAAGACAGAATAAAACATCTAAAATTCCTTAAAAGATTCGATAAACTAGCAGAGATACCCATAATGGGCTTCAACCCATACAAAGGAACCCCAATGGAAAACCACCCACCCTGCCCACTAGAAGATCAAATGAAAACCATAGCAATAACAAGAATCCTATACCCAAACCTAAGAATAACAGTACCAGCACCAACCATAGGCCCCGAAAACGTGAAATACTCCCTCATGGCCGGCGCGGACAACATAGCAACCATAATACCCGAAGAGTACCCCCTAAAGGTTAAAGGAGTTGGATCCCCACAAGTCGGGAACCTAAATAAAATACTCAAAATCATGAAAGAAATGGGACTGAAAGCCGAATATAAAAAACAAGCACTACCCATACCATGGTGACAGAAAAAATGCTAGAAGACATCATAAAAGAAGCATACAACGAATCATCAAAAGGAAAAAGAAAAGGAGATAAAAACATAGAAGTCGAAAAAATAAGAGAATACATCCTATCAGCAAAAAATATAATCATCCCAAACTGGGACGGGAAAAAACTAGAAACCATAAACAAAATACTCGCAGAATTCAACCTCCCAAAAGCCCAAGGACTAAAAATCCACACCAACGCCGCCGATCTAACCCGACTACCAACAATAACCAAAGCCCTCATGGCAGTTGATACCACAGACTGCGACCTTGTAATAGCAAGAGGCCGGCTAGGAGTGCCAGGCTCGGGTTCAATGCTAATAATAATGGACCGAAAAGGCAGAATACTCTCAGCAGCCATATCACCACCACATGTAATCCATGGCAAAAGCCTAGAAGAAGCAGTAGAAAAAGAACTAAAAACAGCCCTCAAAAGGATAGGATTATGAAAATAGAAAATGGCATAACACCCACTGTTAAAAGCTACTTTTCCACATATACCATATCAGACATAATAAAAAGTATAGGTAATATCAAAGCAACTGCCATAACAGATTGGCTGGCTGAAAAAAATATTAAACTAGAAAATATTCTTATAATAGGCGCCTATCTCACAGGTGCCATGATAACCAACAAACTCAAAAAATACAATGTCACAGTAACCGACAAGCAACCACACCTTAAATGCCTAGTCAACCCAAAAATCACATTCAAAAATCCTAAGAGTCTCAATGACACATGGGATCTTGTAATAGACACCACAGGCATCGGAGGCATGAAACCAAAAAAACTAAAAACAAAAATTTTCATAGTCGAAAACCCATGCTCAGATGCCAGCGACCATACAATAAAAAAATTCGATGAAACACAAAAAAGGATAAAAACTGCTAAAGCCCCAATAAACGGCATACTATACACCAGCGGGTTAAATGCAAAAACATCAGGTACAATGACCCTAACCATAGAAGTGCTTCGAAAAAGCCTCAACCAAATCCTAAAAATGGATGGTGTGCTCTATGCCACATCACAACTAAGATTCTATGAACGCATCCTATTCCAAGAAAAAAACTGCGAAAAGTTTAAAAAATCCATCAAAGAAAACGCACTAATCGCCTCATCCCTCAAAAAAATAGACTGCGACCATCCAATAAAAGAAAACCTCAGAAGGATAAAATCCCATATAAAAGAGATATGAAACTCTCAAAATTCATAAAACTCATAGAAAAAAGAATACCACCACACCTAGCCATTAAAGGAGACAAAATAGGCCTAATAACACCAACAAAGGATACCAGAGTAGAAAAGATCCTCCTACTCATGGATTACATTAACACAAAACAGATACCCTACAAAGACTATGACATGCTCATACTACACCACCCCCCACAAATAAAACCTCCACTACCAACATACATCATACACTCAAACTGGGATATCATCAAAGGCGGGGCCTGCGACGCCCTAGCCGACAAACTAGGACTAAAAACCATAGACACAATAGACAAAGGCATAGGAAGAATATGCCAAACAAATACTAAACTCGAGATTCTCATCGAGGACATCTGCAGAAAACTCAAAACAGACAACCTAAGGATAGTTAATTTCAAAAGAAACCTCAAAATCGACAAGATAGCTATAGTATCAGGTTTCGGTTTAAACCCGGCCATGATAAAAAAAGTCCACAAAAAAGGGGTTAAAGTTTACCTTTCAGGAGACCTCACCCACAAGGGCAGCATACTCGCAAAAAACCTCAACCTAACATTAATAGATGCCGGACACCACACAACAGAACTCCCAGGCCTATACCGGCTAGGTGAACTCCTCTCCAAGATAGGAGTTAAAGTTAAAGTAATCGACACAAAAACCCCATGGGAGACAATAAAATGGATGCCATAGAAGAACTAGAAAAAAAGAAAACACCCCATGGTAAAGTTACAATAATCGGCCTTGGAAGATTAGGTCTTAGAATCGGCTTAAACTTGGCAGAAGTCCACAGGGGAGGGCCTGCAGAAATAAAAGTCATCGACGGGCAACGTGTAACGGCAGAAGATCTGATATTCAGGTTAAAAGGTGCTAAGATAGGTGAATACAAGGTTAAATTCCTTGAAAGATTAGCTAAGGGACTCTCAACAAGGAAAGTTGTGGGGATCCCAGCCTATATCTCAAAAAATAATCTCCAGATAATAGATGGTGACATCATCTGCATTTCCATTGCAGGTGGCAATACACTCCCAATCACAGCAGCAATTATAAAACATGCCCAGAATATAGGAGCCTCGACCATAAGTACAATGGGGGTCTCAGGGATTGGAGAAGAAAAAATAATAGCAGAAGACATATCCAAGATCGATGATAATCCAATAGTCAAATTCCTAAAAGAGGAAGGGATAAAAGACCATCTTCTTATAGGAACTGGGAAACTTATAAGGGACTGGGAACCCATAACAGGATACGTGCTCGATAAAATAGCGGAAACCATCACCTCACATATACTGAAAAGTTTGCATCAGAGTTGTGGAGTATGATTAGGATAGCTACCGCAGAATGTTTCACCCATGGGAAAATAGCCAGGGAAATACATGCATTCTCCCAAGGCTATCCACTATCATATAAATGGAACATCAATCCAAAGATTTACAGGCTATCACTTGTCGCCGGGGTGTTCATCCCAACAATTTTTGGAATCAAAAAGATCCTAGGATTTGAACCATTACCACCCACTGATTTGGTAGATGATATAAAAGTCTATGATGAAGCCGCTGATAAGAAGATGGCTAAAAAGATGGCTGAAGCCATAAAAGAGATCACAAGTGCAGATATTGGTATAGGGACAACCGCCGGTATTGGGAGGGGTGGCATAGCTGTTATAAGCGATAAAAGGGAAATCGTGAGCTCTTCGGATGTCTATGCAGATCTTAGATCTTCTCCGGCCTCTGAGATAATCAAGAGACAAGAATCTGGGATAAAAAAGACCCTTAAATTCCTAGAGGATATCCTCACAAATATGATATAAATATCATGAAGGAGAATCATATAAATAGTTGAGGTGGTTTAATATGCTTCTTGAAATCACGGACTTAGCAGTTGAAGTGGATGGGAAAGAAGTTCTCGAGGACATAGACCTCTACATAGACAAGGGAGAAACTCACGTTCTCTTAGGACCAAACGGATCTGGTAAGAGCACGCTTTTCATGACAATCCTAGGCTTCCCAAAATATGAGGTTAAAAGGGGTGAAATAATCTTTAAGGGTGAGGACATCACAAACCTGCCCACAACAGAAAGGGTTAGGATGGGTATAGGTGTAAGCTTCCAGAACCCCCCGCCAATACGCGGCGTTAAACTAATCGACCTTTTAAAGATAGAAAACGGACAGACAGTCGAAGAAGAATTAAACCCCAAGATAATGGATATAGCTAAGAAAATGAAATTTGATGAAAAATTCCTTGAAAGGGATGTTAACATGGGCTTTTCTGGTGGAGAAGTTAAAAGATCAGAAATACTGCAACTACTAGCCCAGAAACCCGACTTTATAATGTTCGACGAACCAGACAGTGGAGTTGACATCGAAAACGTAGAACTACTCGCAGAAGAAATCAACACTCTCCTAGAGAAGGATAAAAAACCAGGCCAAAGACAAAAGTCAGGGCTTCTAATCACACACTTAGGATACATATTAAACTTCGTGAAAGCTGATATAGCCCACGTCCTATTAGATGGTAAGATAGCTTGCACAGGAAACCCCACCGAGATATTAGATGATATAAGAACAGAAGGATTCAAAGGGTGTGTTAAATGTTGCCAGACGCAATAAAGAAAGCCGAAAAGGCGAAAGAGAAGAAAGCAGCATACGGTTATGACATAGACCTTGAAAAGTTCATAAAAGAAGAAGCAGGAGAACATGAAAGGATCAATAAGGCAACAGAAGTGCCAAAGAAGATGAGAGAAACCCTACTCAAAGTTGGTGTCGACCCAACAGAAAAAGAAAGAGCAGGCACATTCATACAAGTAGACCAATCAGGAGTATATACAAGCCGCGTCTCAAAAGCCGTGGAGGTAATGGGCTTAAACGTGGCCCTGGAAAAATACGATTGGCTTAAAGATTACATGTGGAAGGTTGTAGCCCCAGACACAGACAAATATACTGCACACACAGCCCTCAGGGAAGCTGAGGGAGATGTGGGCGGATACTTTATAAGGTCTAAGCCAAATTCCCGGGAAATATTCCCAATCCAAGCTTGCATGTTCATAGGCGATGAGAAGGTTATGCAAACACTACATAATATTATAATTGCTGAGGAGAACTCTGAACTACATATAATAACTGGTTGCGCCACGGGCGAAGATGTGAGTTCAGCATTACACCTTGGTATATCCGAATTTTACATAAAAGAGGGTGCCAAGGTCACTTTTACAATGGTTCATAATTGGGCTGAACAAGTAGAAGTAAGGCCAAGGACTGGTATAATATTAGGAGATAACGCCACTTATATAAACAATTATATACTTACAAGTCCTGTTAAGAGCATACAATCATATCCAACAGCTTATTGTACAGGTGAAAATTCTAGGGTTGTTTTCCAGTCCATCCTTGGAGGGAGAAAAGAATCCGTACTTGACTTGGGTTCACGGGTCATCCTGGAAGGTAAGGGGTCTAGTGCCGAGATAGTTTCAAGGGCGGTTTCAAAGGATAAATCAGAGATATATTCAAGGGGTCATCTCGCTGGCAGAGTCCCGGAGGTTAAAGGGCACCTAGAATGTCATGGTCTTGTATTATCCGATGATTCAATGATATATGCAGTCCCTGAACTTGTAGGTAGTGCAACGGATCTTGAAATGTCCCATGAGGCTGCTGTTGGCAAAATCGCGGAAGAAGAGATATTATACTTGACATCTAGGGGTTTAACTGAGGATGAAGCAGCGTCAATGATAGTTAGGGGTTTTCTTAGCATGGACATAAAAGGTTTGCCGCCTGAACTTGCCGCGGAAACAAAGAAGATGCTCGATATGAGTTTGAAGGGAATGTAGAAGGTTATTCTGCTATTATTATGAACTCCCCAACCTTCTCCACCTTCCCAAATGGGACGAATAGGCGGCCGCCCTTCTTCTTCGCGCCTTTTACTGTTACATTCCTCCCTTTTTCGACTTTTATGACTATATCTGTTATTTTACCAGTTTTTTCGTTGATTATAAGTCCTTCTAGTTCGCCGAGTATCCTCGCATTATTTGTAGCGACCTGGTAACCTTTAATGTCGCTCCAATACTTCTCTTCTCCTTTTATCAAACTTTTCTCTTCCAATATCATCACCTAACATCCTTTTGAATAATATAAGATCCCTGGGAGTGTTTATGTTTATTGCAAGTTCCAGTCTTGGAATCTTCAAAATTTCTTGTTTTTGTATCTTATTTTTACTCCTTAATATATTTACCCCGCTTGGCACCATACCATCCCATGAACTTGAAGGTATAATACCATGATCCTTGTAAACCTTAAGTGGCACGAAGACCGCAAGAGCCTCCACATCTAGGTCCATATAATATTCTATTATCTCATCTATAAGGCACGGGCCTACAAGGGGCAAGTCCGCATTTATAATAAATAGGATATAATCGCCTTTTTCTTCAAAATAGGATAATATCTCCCCTAGATCGTGTATGTAACCTTGGCCGCTGGTGCGAATATAATCATATCCTCTATTTTTTATATGTTCTTCCGTTCTAGGGGTGTTTGGACTTGTCGCAACTGTTATACCCTGGATGTTCTGGGCGCCCTCAAGATTCCCTAGCACATAATCGATTAGCGGGGTTCCCTCTACAAGGATGAGTGGTTTTTCATGTTCTTTTTTGAGGCGTGTGCCTTTCCCACCCGCCATTACAACAGCTTCTATTCGATCCATTTTTCCTCTTTCTTGGCTTGTAGTTTTCTTCTCATGCCGAGTATACATGGCCCTTCTTGTCTGCCTCCTATTGGCGTGTGTGGCGTGCCCATAGAATTCATGCAACGGGCCATTACAGCAGCACCCAATGCGAGGGCATCTGAGACAAACACAACATCCTTAAATCTCTTATTAACATATTCTAATATTAGTCTAGGTTTTTCACCTGTTATACCTGCCCTTCCGGTAACTCCCAGGACTGAACCGTCTTCTATGACTCCTTCTTCGAATGCTTCGTCTATGAGTCTTTTTGCTATGAGCGCGCTCACATAATCTAGGGTTGCGAATAGTGTGTGTATACCATCTTCCTGGTATATTTCATGTCCAATATTTGCAAGTTCTCCGAGTTTATCACCATTTTTCCCAGCGTCACAACCTATAAGTGTTGTGCCGGCATCATAGGCAGCCTCAGGATCCACGGGGACTGTTCCGAATCTTCTGCGGTCTTCTGGGACTTTCCTTATGTCTATCACTTCTTCGTGGACCATCTCTGCATTTTCGCGCGCCTTTTTCCAGTCGGCTCCTTTTAGGATTGATCTTTTATAAAGGTCTATGGCTGCTCCACCCTCCTTGTCAACCATTTCTGTGCCCCTTATTAGGGCGTCGGGTATGGCCCCTGCAAGTCCGCAGAAGTTTCCTATTGTTCTTGCATAAGGTTCTGCGCTGTTCACTATACGCCCTGCGAGAGTTGTGCCGAAATCTAGGGAGACACAGGGGTTTCTGTAATCTACTTGTGTCCATTTCGCCCCTATTTTTATTCCTGCTGTGACTAGTTCGCCTTCCATTTCATTGGCAACAACCTGTCTACCAGTAGGGGGTATTACACTTGCCACTGCACCATCAAATATTACCTTGTCGAGCAATGAGAATTTTCTTAAACGTTGGGGTAGATTATCGACTGAGAGAGCGGGGGCCATCTTTCTTGGGGGTATGCCGGCTTTCAGGCATCCTTCTGCAAGTGCTATGATGAGTTGGCCAACGTCTTTTGGGGATGCGAATCCTGCTGTGACACCAGTGGATCTCACCACGAAATCAAGGTCTTTTTCTATGTTTATCCTGGCCCTTTTAGCAGATTCTAGTATCGTGTCTTTTACAAGTTCGGCTACTGATTCCTTTGTTAGTTCAACACCCCATACTGTTTTTCCGAAGACTTCTTCTCCGGGTTTTGGGGGTCTTATGTCCCTTGTCATGTTCACTGTTTTATCTAGTAGGTAGTTTCGACTTGTATTAAGGTTTGTTGCGGTTAATATACATTTAGTGGTGGTGTTACCTAGTTCTACCGATGCTACTATGTAATATACGTCTGGGTTTAGCGCGTAGCCGGAGCCCACGGTCTTTTTTGTGAATGGTGATGCCTTTATTTCTTCTATGGTCTTATATTTACTTTTGGCTATTATTGGTTTAGGACCGAATAATCTTTTCAGCAATGACAAATTGGATACCCCCAAATCTAAACATTTAGTGGATTTAATAGCATTAGATATAAATTTTTTGGAGAAAACAATTTGAAGGGTCCTATAATAATAAAATGGGTGGCATATACTGTTCTTACGAGGTGTATAGTGCAGGGAGCGTAATGTACAACTTTTTCGGACACGCTTCCAAGTAAATGTTTGTCAACGAGACTTTTACCGGTTCCCAACACGATAATATCGACTTTTTCTTCTTCTGCAAATTTAACGATTTCATCAGCAGGGTCTCCTTCTTTTATCACGCCCTTAAATTTTACGTTTGGGTTCTGGGGGCCGTCAATGCCCTTTTTCATATCTTCTATTATTTCTTTTCCTCTTTGGCGCAATTCTTTTACCATCATTTCTTTGATTTTCCTTGGCGTTAGGAATGGTACTGATGTGTCAACAACATATAAGCATATGACTTCTGCTTCCCTACCATGGAGTAGGTCGAGGGTATGCTCTATTAATTCATCCATGTATTCTCCCATTGTAGCAACAAGAATCTTCCTATACATATCAAACACCATATAATCTGATAAATGCATATAGTATGTATACTGCGAATAATATTATGCCCCCGCTCCTTTTAAGTTTCATGTTTCCCTGTTTGATTAATAATACAAGGAGTATTGTTACAATTATCATGACTGGAGCATCTAATCTCAAGGATAGTGGATCAACTGGGATCGTTTTTATAAGTGCGGGGATTCCTATACCTATAAGGATATTAAATGTGTTACTTCCGAGCACGGTTCCAAGTGATAGATGATGGAGTCCTTTAATTGCAGATGATAGTGTCACAACAAGTTCAGGTATGCTTGTCCCGATGGCGAGTGTGAATAAGCCCATTATCATTTCAGGGACGCCCATTATCCTCGCAAGTTCGACAGCAGTATAAACTAGGATCCTGCATCCTACTACAAGCCCTGCGAATCCAAGAACTGTTAAAAGGACAATCTTAGGGTTTAATTTTCTTCTTTTCCCATCCCTTTCATGTTCCATGTTATAATCTTTCTGGGCTTTTATAAGACGCCAGAAATAAATCAAATATACCAGTATCATGAAAAAGGCAGCGACCCTACCAATATCACCCAATAACATGAATAATACTAATATAACGGCTGTTAAAAGCGTGACTGTGAAATCCCTTTTAAGGCCAGCTGCCTCAGTGCCTATCTTCCCTGCTACTATAGCCGAAATACCTAGTATGCCCGCGATATTCCAAATGTTAGATCCTATAACACAACCCACCCCAATCGCTGTGCTCTCAGAAAGGGATGCTATGACCGCCGAACCAAATTCTGGCAGAGAAGTTCCAATTGCAGATGCCGTAACCCCAAGTATAATCTCTGATATCCCGAGTACGCCCCCAATTTCGACAAGGTTATCTACGAAGACATTAGCAGATTTTATAACTATAATCAATGATATGACCAACGCAACAACTAGGATAACTTCCACTATCAAAAGATATCACCACAAAAAAACCATTACAACTAATCAAATTTAAACGTTACGATTTATTCAAAAAAAATATTAAAAGTAAAATAAGGGGAAAGCTACCAAAATTTTAAAGTAGCTTATAGAATGGGTGGTCTTCTGTTTGAGTCTCTGTGCCCAAGTCCATAGCAGCTTCAGTTATGAAAATGTCAGTCATTGCACAGCCAACAAAAGCCATCCTAACGTTTTCTATTGGACCATAAAATATCCAGTCCGCACCAGTCATCTGTTGTATGAAGTTGGAGCCAACGTCACAAACAGGCCAAACCTCTCTGTGTTCTTTCCTGAAAGTACGCATCCAATCCCAAGCAGATGGCACATTGTGGATAGCGCTGCCAACAGGATAACCCCATTTGCTCTTCACAGCAAATGCCGTTCTCACTGCATGTCCAGCGCCTGCACCTAATGGTGTGACTGCAACGTCCATAAGTGGCTTGTCAACACCACAGTCTGCAGCAATCTCTATCAATCCCTTCTCGATCATGCCACCGCCATCTTCCCATATAGCAATCCTGCCTTTAACACTTGGATCCTGGGCATTGAAACCTAAAACCACAGCAGAGGACACGCCAGTATCCTTTAACCCTGCGATTTCATCAGCTTCAATAGACATGTTAATTGAATTGTAAATGGCCCTGTCAGCAACCCCTATCTCATCGGCATGGGTGGCACCTGCAAGTCTTGCATCAGCAGCTGTTGAGTCTATGAGGAATGGTGCCTCTGTAACTTCAACAACGAAATCTATGTGGTTGGCCATGGCCTCGCCATCTTCAGCTTGTATACCTACAAAACAGGGGTTGCCAGTTATATCTGACATCTCCTCTTGGAGTTTTATCAGTTCCTCTGCCTTATCCTTATTGAAAATATCCTTCTTCTCATCCTCATAAATGTCCTGTCCAGGATAGAATATTGTCCCAGCAAGTACTGTGGGATATTCTCCAGGTTGACCTCCAACTTTAACACCGGCTATGTCAAATACCTCTTGTTCTTTATCAAACCTAAACATGTTATAAACCTCCAAGAATTTTTATAACCCAAATAGGGATTTTATAAATCCTACAAATAAAAGTCTTGTGGCTAAAAGGATTAAAAGGCCTATAACTAAACCATATAGGATTCCAACATCCCTACCTATCTGCTGGCCTAATCTCTGGGAATATTCACCGACTACGAATTCAACCTTCTCTTCCACATCATCTAGGCGTTCATTTGCTTTGTTGAATTCCTCAGCAGATACCATTACACGGGGTACTATAGTTTCTTCCTCTGCCAATTAGATCACCCCAAAAATGTTCAATAGTAGAGGTATCCCCACCAGGATAAATGCTATGATAAGGCCGTAGCCTATCCCACTTATCCTAGTGGCCATTAAACCCGCGAATAATCGGCCATCTCTACCGATTAACTGGCTTCTATACTTCACGTCCTCGGCCACGCTTCTTATGCCTCGGACATTTGGTTTGCTTGATAATTTGATCACCATATTATAAACCTCCACTAGATCATTAATAGTAGTCCAAGGATTAACATGAAGGCTAAGCCTATCATTATACCTTGGACTTTTCCTGAGTACATCCCTGTGAATATCTTATTAGTGGAACCTATCATTTTAACTTGTGTTTGTATGTTCCTCATTCTGGCTTCTATGAGCGCTGTTTCAGCTGCAACAGGCCTGATCTCCTCACCAACCTCTTCTTCACCTTCCTCTTCGACTTCGATTACCATCGCCTCTTCTTCGAACGCCCCTGGATCTTTTTCTATGCATTCTTTGACTTTTGATTGTATTGGTCCCGGATCTTCAACGTCTATCATGTTAACAAGCTCGACTTGCTTCTGGAATCTTTCTATCCCTTCATCTGGTATGTTCTCAATGTATGGTATTGCACCATCAGCCCCTATGATCTTCCTGTTCTGTTCTGGGTCTACACCGTTCTCATAGAGAGCAGCTAAACTCTGACCTACAATATGCCCTTGCACCTCTGAACCACAAAGCACAAGGAACCTTATATTAGGATTGGAGATCACGTTAGCGATAACCTTCTCAAGGCCAATGTTCTCTGTCTTACAAGGTCCGGCGATAGCGGCACCAGCCTCATGAGGAACATCCTCAATGTGACTGGCCAAGGTCACTGCAGCCACAGGACTCTCAGGATCACCTACAATATAATCACCATTCACAACAGGCCAACCCTCAGCAGGAGCCTTTTTTTCAACCACAAAAAACACCTCCTATAAGAGTATCCAGGCGCACAGCAGGATCAGGCCAAGGATGAAACCATAGACCATATTTGTTAATTTACCTGCGGTGAGGTATACGCCCTCCCTACCAGGATAAGATCCCTCTGCTACTGTGCTCGGATCCAATGAATTCACAAGATCTTCTGCTGTGGCCTCTAAGGTAGCTATCTGTTGGTTTATTTCGTCCATGGATAGTATTAGGAGTTCTCTACCGACAGCCGCCCCTATTATACCCGTGGAAGGGTCTAGGCTGTAATTAAATTCAGGGACAACTTTAACTAAGGGTAACATGTCCATTTTTCATATCCTCCTTTTATTCAAATTCTTCCTCCTTAGGCCATAATCCAGTCCATTTAACAGAAGCTGCATCTTCAAATGTTGCACTGACAAACGCCCTGAAAGATATTAGCCATGCTAGCGCGCCTATTAATAATATGAGCCACCATTGTGGGTTTATGGTGATTCCTAGTAATCCTATCACAGCCATTGAAAGGAAACCAGTTGATGCTGCTAGTTTAAGTGTTCTTCTCTGGTTTTCATTTGGTCCTAGGCATGCGTTGAATGGGTGTTGTATAGCCATAGTATTCATTATGAACAACAAGCCGATGAATCCAGTAGCTATAACCGCACCTAACACAGGTTTCATAGTGTAATTCCCAGCGAGTGCTATCATGAATCCTAAGACAGAAAGTGCAGATGCCCCTGAAATCTCAGCAGTACATTTTGTAAGTATGGGGATCTTCATCTTCAAGACCTTTTGGCCTAAAAGACCTACAATGGCTCCAAGTATCATTGCAAGTATTAATCCTATGATTGGTGCTGCAACAACAGGAACAGTCTTCATTACCATAGGAGTGGCGAGACCAGCAACGAGACCCACTATGCCAATGGCCACTGACATGTATCCTATAGAGGGTACACCAGTACCAAGACCATAACTTGCAACTCTCCTAATGGCATCAGCACCCCATACTATGGCGCAAACTGCACCAAGACATGCCAGCACCGTTCCAATAACAGGAACCATGAACAAGTATATCCCTACAAGCCCCCCTATAATCCCAAGGACCATTAATCTGCTCTCTGGGATGGCGGCGGCTGTAGGGCCTCCGGCTGCTACTGTCATTTAGAATACACCTCCAATCAGTAATGTTGAGAATATTCCGGCTACTAGGGAGGCGACTAGACAAGCTACTATGCCTCTACCAATCCTCTTAAATTTGGGATCATGGAATCCTTCGATTGTACCACCAATATTGTATGATGCTATCACAGCATTTATGAAGAATATTCCCACGGCGAATATCCCTGCGACGGTAGAAGCTCCTATCATCCCATAGGATGCGAGTAGTGCTTGTTGTAGCGCCCAGTATACTAGGCCTCCTCCTATTCCACCGAGGGCGGCTCCTATAATACCACTTACATAACAGACTGTTGGGAGACCATGACCCTCGGTACCTGGGGTTACATAGTCTTTCTGTTCGAGTCTCGTTATGGGGTCTCTGTCGACTTTTGCTGATACCGGGACTGTACCTACACCAAATACATAAACTAGGTTACCTACAAGCATGGTGATACCTAGCATTAGCATAGCACCAACTGCCCCTGCAGCTAAGATCAAGCTTAGGGATTGGCCTGTCATAGCTGCTGCTGTTATAAGCCCTGTCATGCCTGCACCAGCTGCTAGCATCGCAGTACCTGTACCTACCCCTGTTGCTGTTGCCATGGCTGCTGGGGCTCCTCCTACAGGCACGAAATGGACGCCCCCACCTACAAGTATTCCTCCAACTGTAATTGCACCTATTAATGTTAAGGGATCCATTATTTATTCCTCCTTCTCCTTGTAGGGTCCATAATTGTTTCTCGCGAACATTTCTATCCTATTATTGAGGATTATCAATAAGAGGACTATTATAAGGCCGGCAATGATTCCACCAGTTAAACCAAAGACTATGGTGTTCCAGAAGCTGAAGAATACTATGAGTCCAAAACAGAAACCTGTGACTGGTCCTCCATATTTTACGCAGAAGTTGACTACATCCATTGAATTTCTGGCTCCTAACTCTGCCTTGGTTGTTATGTCACCATGGTTTGCTACCGGCACACCGCCACCAAATGGGTAGTGCTGGTATTCCCTCTCGGCACCATAGTGGACGTCTCCAGTTGATGAACCAATGGCCCCAATCGTTATACCCCATAAAACTGCAAGTAATGGTAGTGGGAATGGGTGGCCAAGTCCTTTTATCGGTAAGGTCATGAGATATGATAATCCTACAATACCAAATGTCACGATAAATCCGTGCCCTGCGATTGGGCCTATATGCTCGACGAGTATGTCGAGGAATAAAGGTTGATTAAATTGAGATTGGCTTGCAATCCTACCCATATGGGATGTTACAGCATATATTGCATGTACCATTGCAGCCACAACCGCTCCTAGGGCTATTGAGATTATAACTGGTATGTTGGCGCCTATGAACACATATGCTAGTGAACCTGCGATACCACACCATAAGCCATAGGCTACTGGTTCTCCAGACACTGCCTTGTTAACTATACGGTGTAAGTGTCCTACTTGGGGTGCTAACTGGACTTGTGAGTTCGGGTTACTCTGGGATCCAACATCAGACTCTAAGTCCTCTGCAGCCCCTGCTATAGTCGCAGCTGCGCTCATCAAAGCCACAACACCTAAACCTGTTATCATAGCAGGATCCATACTTTTCTTCCTCCTTCCAATCTTTTTTTGTTAAAATAATAAAAAAATAAGGTGTATTACACGCAGAGAATTATCCCCCAGCGTGTAATACACCTTTTATTTTGGCTGATTATTTTGCTGGTGTGATGAGGTCTCTTTCACCGGCTGGTTCGAACTCTCTTAGAGCACCTTTGGCGTATTCTGCACGTACGTTGGTCCAGTCAAAGACTAGGTTGGGGTCTGCGAATGCTATCTTGACTAGTGGGTTGAAGCAGAATGCGTCTCCACGTGCAGCGTGCACTGCCTGGACTATACCTGCGTATTCACCCTGGTGTCCGACGTTCATTGCGTAGTTTGGATAGTTGGCTCCTCTTGCCTCTAATGGTAGGCCTTCGTCTCCTCTTATTGCGAAGACGTTAGATGCACCACACTGGTCTTGTAGGTCGTATCCATAGAATCCGAGTCTTGCGTGCTGCTCCTTGTGCAAGTACATTGATAGGTACCATCCGCTTAATGCGGTCTGTGAGTTTCCTGTTGCGAATCCTGTTGAACAGCCTGCTGCTGCTGCTGCGACAGCTGCCCTCTGTGATCCTCCGAACTGTGTCTCGAGTAATGATGGGTAGTCCTCATACTGTTCTAGGCCGTAGAATGTGACTTCACTTGCCACATCTAATACAGTGTCCATGGTGTTTGGTGCTTCTGCAAGTCCATACTTGTCTTCGACGTATTCTTTACCATAGTAGGTGAAGTCGTCTAGTATGTTGTCTGTGTATGCTGCTGTAGCATATTGTGTGAATCCTACACCACCTGACATGTATGAGCCTAGCCAGATCTGGTCGTATAGCATTGCACCTGCTGCGACTACGTCGAGTGCAACGCGTACTGGGTCATCGTAGTTTACTCTCATTGATTGGACTATGTCAGCGAGGAATCCGAATGCTAATCCTCCGGGTTCGTTTTCACCTCTTGCACGTCTTACTGGTAGGTAGGTTGCCATGTGGATGACTTCTGCGTGTTTTGCAGCGTATGCGAAGTCTCCTGTTGCGGCTTCACCTGCACATTGTTTGTATGCGGAGATCATTGACATACCGATCTGCATTGCTGACCATCTGCTTGTGGTACCACCGTCACATGTCCTGGAGACGATTGTTGGTATTCTGACTGCTTGCCAGATTCCGTCTCCGACCTCGGCTTTGAGTTCTTCGGCTTGGTCTTCTGGGAATTCTTTGTTTATGTCTATGAGGAATGCGTCATCTATTTCGTCTGCTATTTCGTCGTTACCGGTGAAGACTTTAACGTAACTGTCAGCTGTTAATGCTGGGTGTGTTTCTACCATGTGTTCCTGGACGACTGCTGCACCTGGCATTGCGTGGTTGACTGTTTCAAGGTAGTGGTTTATGGTTTCTGGTGTAACTTCTTTACCCAGCCTCTTTTCTATAACTGCGTGAGCGTGGTTTAATCCTACGATAACTGTTTTTCGGATGTCGTCCCAGAATTGTTGCATTGCTGCGTTGTTTACGAAGTGTAGGTCGTCACCTTCTACGAATGTGTCGGTTGTGGATACCTGGTATGGCATTAATACCCTCTGTCCTAGAGGAGTACCAACATCTGGGTTGTATCCGGGTATTCCACGTTTTTTGGCGATTTCTTTACCTGCTTCTACGAATTCTCTTTTCCTCTCTGATTGTTTCCAGCCGCCAAATTTGTAGAAGCTGGTTTGTCTCTCTTCTGGGTCTTCTTCGAACTTCCTCTTCAATGCTTTCATAAATAATTTTTCTTCAGCCATATTTTACACCTCCCCTCCTATTCTGGTAGGAAGCCTGCTTGGCTTCTTAGGACGTGGATTCTTTGGGTTACTTCTACTACGGCTTCATCGTCACGGTATGCTATGTTGTCTCCACGGTATATTGTGGTCTTCTCTTTTAATGTTTCCTCATCTAATGGTTCTCCTAGGTCTACTGGTTCGTCTAGTTCGTCTCCGATCTGATTTTTAACGGCTTCTACTCTGCCTGTGTCTGGGTTGTAGACTTGTCTTCGTATCATGTCGAACATCATACCGTTTTCGTCTAATCTTAGTGAGTGTCCGTGTACTGTTTTACCCCTTATACCGCTTCTTGCGGGGTCGAAGAATTCTGTTTCGATAAGTTCTTTGGAGAGTTTTTCAAGGTCTCTTTCTCTTGTTTCAATGATTTGTCGTCCTGATAGTGTACCTGCATCAGCCCCTCTGTATCTCCACATGTATGCTCTGGATCTTACATATGGTTGGGCTGGTGCGTTGTACATTGAGTCTGTGAATTGGATGTATCTGACCCTGTCACCTGCCTTGGCACCGTCTAGTGGTTCTACAAGTTCCCTTATTGGGTCGTCTGGTTCATCTAATTCTTCGAGTGGTGGGTGTACGCTTGGGTATTCTTCTCCGGGTGCTCGGTGTCCTAGGATCCATACCACGTCCTCATCTGAGACTTCTCTCAATTTTTCTAATTCGGCTTCAGGGTTCATGAATTTTCTTCTGTTTTCGGCAATCTTGGTTGTGCCGGGATAAAATTGTGCCATATCATGCACCTCCTAATGCTAACTTAACCTTTCTAATGATCTCATCCAACTTTTCCTGGGGGCATGTTTCGCCTCTAATAACCCCACTGATTATATCAACAATTGTACCCTTTGTTTTGGGTTCTTCTGGCATAACAACCCTCGTTTTAACCCCTATCCTGGCGAAATCCTCAAAGTCAACAGGATATTCGCATATTACTATGGCGGGGCGATCTACATTCCTTAGTATTAGTCTGGCCTTGTAGATGATGTGGTGTTTCACGCCTCCTAAGTGTATTACTAGGAGTTTGTGTCTTTTCATTTGTTCAATTTCTTGTTCTGTGAGTCCGAATAAGCTTCCTGCACCTGCTGTTGGGGCATCTTGGGGTACTCCCGCCCCTGCGTTTAATACTAGTGTGCTTGTCATTATATTAGCTTCACGGAGTGCGAATGTTATCTCACAGACTGGCTTTGTTATATGGCGTCTGCCTGGGGACATTGCAATGGCAAGGACTTCGCTTCCACATTGGGCTAGGGTTCCTCTCTGGGCTATACCGCCCCCTTCACCCATGCCCATTGTTTCTCGGCAGTCAACAACATGTGTGCACTTTCCGATCATCTACTGCTCCCTTTTCTTCTTTTTTATTATTGTGGCCCTTTCAGCTAACCTGGCGTTTGGGTCTGTTAAACCGACGAGTTCATCTGGGATCTCATCAAGGAGTTCCCCGTATTTTAGTTCATCGGTTACTGTTTTTTGGGTTCTTATGAATTTTCCTATGTGGACTTCGAATCCGAATGGTAAGTGTTCTTCGCAAACTTTCTTTATATCGTCGATCGCGCCTTCATCCTCGACTTCTAAGAGTACTCGACCAGGTTTCACTTGTAGTTCAACTTCCTGGCCGCTTATTTTGATTATTCGACGGTCGGGGTGTCCCTCCTCTGCTGGGGGGAGTCTCTGGCCTTGTATGACCATCCTCTTAATGCTCTCGATTCCTTCAAGGTCGTTTAAGAGTTTTTCTGTTGTGTCGGCCCCGAGGAGTCTGTGTGGGAATATTTCAATGTCCATTAGTTTCTTTGCCCCCAATTTTGGGTGAGATCATTTTAGATTTCATCTTTTATTTCGGCTGCGGCCTCCACTACGAATTTGAGTGGTTCTCGGAACTCGTCTACTTGGCTGAACACGTCTTTAATTAGCCCTGATGTTGCTTCTGGGGAGAACATCTGGGTTCCTGAGTCTAGTGCCATTGCAGCGGCGACGCATGGTATGGCGAACCCTTTACTGTGTCTTGTGACGATGTGGTTTCCGTTGAAGATACCTGGACCACCACCACCGTAGATGGAGTGGCTGAAGAAGGAGAATCCTACTGCTGTACCTTCTACTCTTCCGAAGTCTACGCTTGGTAGTCCTGTTTCGAATTCGATTAGGTCGTTGTAGTATAGTAGTGTTGATGATACACCTTGTGCTGCCCTTGCTGCGCCTTGGTTGACCATTGTAGCGGCCATTTGACCGGCTGCAGCATAGGCGTTCCATAGTGGTATGTCATCTGTTCCATATACTTTGAAGCCATCTAATTCTTTTTCGACTTTTATCACACCATCTTCGAGTGCTCTTTCAACAACAGAGGCTATTACGGTACCTACTGTTCCTGTTTTTCCGTTTTCTTTTACTAGGTCGTATACGAGGTTGTCTGCGTTCATTCCCTGGTATGCAAGTCCAAGGAGGTGCATTCTTTCAAATGCTCCTACTGCGTCACCCATTTCGAACATTGCTGTCTGTTCTAAGATTGATGATAGTGCTGCTGCTTGCATTGTGTTCTTGAGTGTGACTGCTACGATGTGGTTGACTAGAATGTTCCTTAGGGCATATCCTGGGCCTTCGAGTTTCTGTGGTATGTCTAGCATTGTGGCTATGTTACCTCCTAGGTATTCGACTGATTGTGGGTATCTTCCGAGTACTGCTGCTTTGACCATGTTGGCGTCGTACATGCTAACATCTAATTCTTTGATTATGGCTTGTACGAATGCGCTGGCAGTTACCAGTGGAGCCACGGAATATTCTGCGGCTGCTTCAAATCTTGCGCTTGGTACTTGTACGAGTGCTCTCTTTCCACCATGTAATAGTTCTACTGTTGTGTCGTCGTCTTCGGAGACTTGTATCATCTCCTTTGCGGTTTCTGCTATGGCCTCAGCATTTCCTAGGATGTCAAGGTCCATTTCTCTTCCTGGTATTCTGCATCCAGGTCCTGCTACCTTTGCTGTTTTCAGCGCGCCTTCGATTCCTTCCAAGTTGACGGCTACTGTTCTTTTAATGCCTTGTACGATTCTTCGAATTGCTGGGTTCCAGAGAGGACTTAAGGCCTCTACCGGCACGTCCTCTTCGACGAGGTTGCCTCTGTCGTCGTACAAGTCGACCTTATCCTCAAACTTCGCCATTTTTTCCCTCCTAACAATTAGTTTTGCATACTATGCAAGTTGGACATCGGCTGATGTCCAAGATCGTTCATCTAAACCTTGCATAGTATACGGTGTATATGTGTAATTAACATGTTTAATTAAGGTTTCTTTTTAATTCAAGTCGAAAAATTTATAAATAAGAAAATAGGGCTATGTATAGAATTATTAACATTTCCAATATTTTTCACAGTTTTTCCATCCACTAATAAATTATTTATCACTAAAGGGATAAGATAATAATCATGCAAATCATGGCTGATGTCGGCGGCAGACCAGGAATAGACTGCAGAGGATTCTGCAAATACTGCTATTTTAAAGGCGTTAAAGATTTCCCGCCACTAGGTTGTAGAAATTGCCCACCAAACCGAGTAGGATGCGAAACATGCCAAATGGAAGTTGCAGAACGCAAAAACGAATTCCTACCACCATTCTTCGTCCTCAGCAACGTCCAAACAACCCTCATGATGACACAACCCCAAGACAAGAACCTGAAAATTAACATAAGCGGTGGCGGAGATGTAAGCTGCTACCCACACCTCGAAGAACTGACCGATGGCATGAAAAACCTCGGAATACCCATACACCTAGGTTATACAAGTGGGAAAGGCATAGACGATCCAAAAATCGCCACAAAACTAATCAACAATGGAGTGGAAGAAGTCACATTCACAGTATTTTCCTGCAACCCAAAACTTAGAAGAGAATGGATGCGCGACAAAAAACCAGAAGCATCCATAAAAGCCCTAAAAACATTCTGCGAAACCATAGAAGTCCACGCAGCAGCAGTCATAATCCCAGGTATAAACGATGGAAATGAACTGCTAGAAACATGCACCAAACTAGAAGAATGGGGAGCGAAAGCACTCATAATGATGAGATTCGCCAACTACGAAAACCAAGGAATCATACTAGGCAACGACCCAATACTCAAAGGAATAGAACCACACAGTATAAAAGAATTCGAAAAACTCGTAAAAAAAATCGACAAAGAATTCAACCTAAGAGTAACAGGCACACCAGTCTGCGACCCAGAAAACAATACCCCATTCGCACTCGCAGATGACAACAGCAAAAAATACCTAGAAATACTCCCAGAGATAAAAGCAGAAGCCACAATACTCACAGGAAAAATAGCAGCACCATACATAGAAAAAATAATAAAAAACCTCGGAGCCAAGGATCTCGTCAACGTTTACCCAACAGAAAAAGACATAGCCTGCCTAATAACAAGAAAAGACCTGGAAAAAGTAGACCTCTCACAACTCAAAGAAACCGTCATAATACCAGGAAGAGCATTCGTACACGACAAAGAAGCCGAAAAAATCCTAACACGTGACGGAACAGACAGAATAATAGCAAGAGGCCCCGACAAACTAACAGTAGACGGTGAAATGAGCGGCACCCTAAACAAATATGATGTCATCGAAAGAGAAATGGAAGGATTCTATGAGCTCATACAAGCCATAAACTTCTTCGGGGTAAGACGAGGATGAAAATAACCGTAATAACACCAGAATTCTACAATTACGGTTCAATGATAGTTGCCGGGATCCTGAAAGACCTAGGATATGATGTAACACTAAAAAAAGGCTTCAAGGATCCCCAAGCAGATATTGTTTTTATAAGTTTACATTCAACAATCCACCTAATCAAATATCAGAAAGAGATCAACCAGATAAAAGCCTTTAAACTCCTCGGAGGCCCGGTAACCACAGACCCAAAACTAATATTCAAGCACCTTAACATAGACCTTATAGTGAAAGGCGAAGCAGAAGGCAAAATAGACAAAATAATGGAATACATCCAAGGAAAAAGGGAAAAAACATCCATTCCAGGGATCGCCTTCAAAAAAGACAATAAAATAGTAAGTACGCCTTCTACTCGAGAAGATTCAATCACACACCCATTACCCCTAATACCATCCGACATATCCAAAGAGAACATAAGAGGGGCTAACGTCTATATCGAAACCCACCGTGGATGCGTTGGAAACTGCACATTCTGTCAAGTCCCCTGCTTCTTCGGCAGAAAAGTCAGAAGCAGAAACCCAGAAAACATAATCAAAGAAGTTAAAGAATTCCTGAAGAAAGGCGCGAAAAAGATAGCTATAAGCGGCGGTACAGGAACCCTCTATGGCAGCAAAAAATTTAAAGACATTGATGAAGAGGCCTTCATAGAACTCCTAAAAAAAGTTAGTGAAATCACAAAACCAATAAACCTAACAATCCCAGACATAAGAGTCGACCTCGTAACAGATAACATACTAGAGGCCATAGCACGTTACACCAACGGCTGGATATACTATGGAATCGAATCAGGAAGCCCCAGAATCCTGAAAAAGATGAGAAAGGGTATAAGCGTCGATGACATATTCGAGGCCGTGGAAATGGCGAGAAAACACGGAGTGAAAGTTGCCGGGTCCTTTATAGTGGGCTACCCAGGAGAAGAAGAGGATGATTTCCAGGCCAGCCTTGAAATTGCAGATGAACTCATGCTTGATGATTATTTTGTGAGTATAGCCGAGCCTATACCAGGCACAGCCCTAGCAGAGGAAGTGAAAAAACTTCCACTCGAAGACAACCCACTTTACATGGACTCCAATGAAGGCCGATTTAATGGTTTGGCGGCGGAAAGAGCCTTCAAATTCATGTTAGATTCTTATGTATTCAGGAGCATACCGGTTCCAATAACAGATAAGCTATTTAAATCCATCCTTGAGGAGGTTAAATCTCAAGAAGAACATATCAGAACTGTAACGGCCATGATAAAAGGTCTTATTTAGATTCAATGCTCCTCCTTTTAGTAATGCATATTTATCAAATTTAAATTGTCCACCTTTAAGAGTGTGCATATTCTAGTTTAGTCAGCTGCACACATTATTCCGCCACATTTTGGGCATTTTTCGCTTCTGCATGGCACTCCGGGGGTTTTTGGTATTTCGTATCCGCATTCGATGCATTTGCAAGCGCGTGGCGGCCCGGCTCTCATACCTCTTCCTCTCTGGATGCTAATTCTTTGGGATATGTCTTCTCCTATTATGGTTATGTTTTCTGATCCGCAGTCTGGACATTTTTTGTATTCTTTTTTGGGGGATATCCATTCGAATTGGCAATCTAGACATTTATATCTTTTCTTGTCTGTTATATAATCACCTCCTTTTAGGATTATTGTTTTGCCTTCAACCAAGGCTTTCGCTATCTTTGAACGGGCTGATGTTATTATGCGGTGGAATGTGGGTTGTGATATTCCCATTATTTCCGCTGATTTCCTCTGTTTTATACCGTGGTAGTCTCTGAGCCTTATAGCTTCGAATTCATCTAATGTTACTTCGATTAGTTCATCTGATCCCATTTCGGGTTTGAAGCATTTGATTGTTGGTTTTCTTAGGATTCTTCTGTGTCTTCTTGGCCTAGGCATGTTTTGAATATATATTCAAAACTAGTATTTAAAGATTACCCCCCATTATAAATAGTAAAAAATTTTTTAGGGTTTTAATTTGAGCACTACAATCTCATTACATGATCCAAGACGCATTGGAGGCCCCCATGTACCAGTACCCTCTGAAACATAAAGGTACTGACCCCCATTTTCATACAAACCCGAAATATATGGGAACATCCATTTCACGAGAAGGTTGAAGGGATAGAATTGTCCGCCATGTGTGTGCCCAGACAATTGAAGGTCAACACCACATTCCTTTGCAGTATCCCATTCACTGGGGAGATGATGGAGTAAAATAGTTGGAAGACCTTCTTTGAAGTTGATCTCTTCTAATAGTATTTTGAGGATTCCACGTTGCATATAATAGCCTATGCCTACAAGTTGTATGCCCATAAATTCTATGCTCTTATTATCTAGGATTGTCACACCCACAGATTCTAATAATCTGTAAACTTTTTTTCTGTTGGCATATGTGTCATGGTTGCCTGAAACAAAAAATACTGGCTTGTTCACTTCCTTAAGGGGTTCCAGGGTGGATCCATCAATTGGGGAACTTCCATCAGCAAGATCTCCTGTTATCACAACAGCATCGGCTTCTATGCTGTTCACTTTACCTTTTAGTAGGTTTAGGAAACGTTTACCCCTCATGGAACCTATATGAAGGTCTGAAAGTTGTATTAATCTAATTTCACGGCGAACCCCAAGAGGTATCTCCAGGTATCTTATATTGATCCTTGTAGCATTGAAGATCGAAAAAAATCCTATGGATAAAGCTATGAGATAGGCTACCCCCTCTATTATTCCTGGTATAGGGATGAAAATTTTAAGCAAATCTATGAATAAAGTTGTCCAGAACAAGAAAAGGATAAGACCAAGCCAGATCATGGAAAAAACATATAAGATTCTTGTGAAAGTGGATGGGAACCTTTGTTCACCTATAATAGCCACTGGTAAAGCCAGTGAAACTAAAGCTGCCAGTTTTATCTCATTTATGCCCATCGCTGCTAGAACATGGAAATTTAACAGACCATAGCCTATGGTTAATATTAGTATGAAGAATAGGATTCCTATGATCTTTTTCACTTATATCACTAGATTAGGGAAGTTTCTGGTAGAAGTTTTACAAGGATGTAATCATACATCACTGAGGGTTTTATTTCAGCGATATCCTTTAGTTTATACTCGTATACTTTAACATTTTCTATGTCTTTATGGTAGCGTTCATAGTTTAGTTTGACTCTGACACCATCGAGTTGACTTGTAACTGGTGTCGGGGAATAAACGTTTCTTATGGCATGGACTTGATGTTCAATTTCGCTTTTAACAACTATTGGGGGGACAAGTGGCGGGTCCTCGGCCATTTCTCTCCTTCTGTTATCAAGGATTTCTTCAACAACCTTAACCAGTTTTTTCAAGGCTCTGATGTTTTCGCCTCTTTTAAGGCGTCTTGGTATCCTCCCGAAGCCGCTGATATATGCTGTTGCACCTGGAAGTTCCTCTACTTTGATTTTGGGCGCGCCTGTAACAACCACTGGCACATTTATACCCTCAAATAAGTGGACTTTCTCTTTTATACAATGTTTGAAGCTTCCAAGGGCGAAGATCGCCAGGTCATGTTCATTTATAAGTTGTTTCTCCTCCTCTGATATCCTTGATATCCCTTTACCAGCGCCCCTTGCTAATCCTATCATATTATCCTTTGCACCATACCTTCGAAGGTATTCTGCAATGTCACAAGCCGCATGCGGCAGATGATGTCTTGCAAGGGTGGGTGATACAACAGCAATCTCTGTACCGGCCATTGGAGCTATTTTAACTTCTCCCAGGAGTTCCTTGGCCTTTTCTTTAACTTTCTCCACGTCTTCTATCGGAACTGCTAATGTTAATATTAGATCCATTTGTAACATGTTCTCTTGGAGTACGAAACCTCCAAGGTCTTCGATGAGCTCCTCCATTTCCTCGTGGCGGTGCACACCACCAACATAGGTTAATGTTTCATACATAGTCTGTTCTCCAATATCCTGTATCTTAGCAGAGCCCTTTTAACAGGATCCAAGGGCAGGTTATAATGTGATGGGACTTTCACCGTCTTTTTATCCTCTTTTATTTGCATATAATCTGGGTAGACTATATAATCTGGGTTTTCTTTACTTATAGTATATCCCATGTCTTTGATGATATCTTTTAGGAAATTTGAATAAACTTTTACTTTTATGTTCTTATTTTTCTCTTTGAGTGTCTGGGGTTTATCCCACCATGGTGAACATACCGTAAATTTTATCTCGGAAAATGACCCATATTTTAGTTTATAAGGGGATAATCTTTTAATGGTTTCAAAGACAAGAGATAAGCTATCCTTGATTTGTGGGAATGTGTTCAACTTTAACCTAATAGCCCTTGAACGTGTTCTAGTCTCCGAGAGGGTTATTGCAAGGTCTGGATCTAGGCTATCTGGGTTTCTTGAAACGATATAATCTCGCACCCCTACAATGTCAAGTATACCTTTACACATTGGCGTGGTAACAATCCTCATAGTCCCCCACCACCCTTCCATTTATACATAATATCATAAATATTTTCTTAAAAAAAGCTTTTTGAGGGAGCGTCCCAGGGAATGAAGATCAAGTTAACCCATCAAAGATCAACCACAAGAGATCTTAGTATCATGGTAGACCTTTTAAGGGCCAGCACAACAATAACCATCGCATTAGATAAATTCAAGAAAATAATACCAGCCGAGAGCATATCAGAGGCCCTTAAAATTTCAAGGGAAACCGGCGGATTGCTTGCAGGTGAACGTGGCGGTGAAACCATCAATGGTTTCATAGGAAACTCACCAATCCAAATCCAAGATTATGCTGGTGAAACCCTAATCTTAACAACAAGTAATGGTACAAGGATACTTAAAAATTTAAAATCGAAAGCACTAATAGGATCCCTTATAAACGCCAGTGCAGTGGCCAGCGCAGCGATTGAACTTGCAAGTCATGAAATAGAAATAATCATGGCTGGTGTGAATGGCAGATTCGCTATTGAAGATTTCCTAGCAGCAGGAGAAATAATATATTATCTGAGAGATTATGAACTTGACGAGTTTGCGAAGGCCGCTCTCATGGCGGCAGATGACAAGAAAATGGTTGATGATGCCATACTAAATTCCAAATCCGCTCTAAAATTGAAAAAACTTGGATTTTTTGAGGATGTGGAATTTTCCATCCAAAGAAACATTTCAGAGAATGTACCTATCTATAATGGGGAACTAATAAAAAAATACAAAATATAATAATATAATAGTGATGGTTCATGGAACACTTAAAAATAATAGGAACAGCACACGTATCAAAAAAAAGCATAGAAGAAGTAAAAGAGATCATACGCACAGAAAAACCCGATGTAGTGGCTGTCGAATTAGATATTGGAAGATACCAGAAACTCATGAAGCAAAAGTTAGGCCTCCAAGAAGATGAACAATTTTCAATTAAAGACATTCTCAAAGGGGAGAACATAGGCCTCTTCCTCGTAACTGGACTCTTAACTTACCTGCAAAATAGGATAGGTGACGATCTAGGTGTGAAGCCAGGTTCAGAAATGTTAGCGGCCATTGAAGCCGCGGAAGAAATAGGTGCAAGGATAGCCCTCATCGATAGAGACATAAACATAACAATGCAAAGGATAATGGACTCCATGAATCTAGTTGAAAAATTAAAATTCTCATTTAATATCCTCGCATCCTTCTTCAAAAAAGATGAAATAGACGATATTGAAAACCTAAAGAGTGAAGACACACTACAAGAAGTAATGGAATACTTCAAGGACATCTCACCCAAAGCATACCACGTACTAGTAGATGAAAGAGACGCATACATGGCCAAGAGACTACTAGAAATCCCAGAAGATAATGTGATCGCAGTTGTGGGGGCAGGCCACAAAAAAGGTATAAAACATTACCTTGAAAACCCAGATCAGATACCCCCAGCAGATGAATTATTAACTTTTAAACCTTCAAATCCCACCAAAAAGAAACTATTACTCATAATACCCCTTCTATTAGTTGTGCCGTTTATTTTAGCGTTTTTTTCAGGTGTTAATATACAAGGGGATATCCTCAAATTCATACTCCTGACAGGGGGCCTAGCATCAATAGGATCTTTAGTGGCAGGATCAAAGATTAAATCGGCCCTAATAGCATTCCTAGTAGCTCCCATAACAGTGTTACACCCACTCCTAGCCGCCGGGTGGTTCGCCGGTTTAATGGAGGCTAAACTGCGAAGAGTCAGCCTTAAAGACCTTGAAAGGTTGAATAGATGTGACAGTTTCCACGATCTTTGGAAGAACAATCTTTTCAGGGTCTTGCTTGTTGTTGCAGGTGCAAATATTGGCTGCACCATAGGAACCTTCCTAACAATACCACAGATAATAATCCCAATGATCAGTAAAATAATAGGAGCTGGCTAAGTGTACATAATATTCAGATGCGACTGTGGAAGGGCATTATACGCACGTGAAGGTGTTAAAACCCGTAAATGCGTCTGTGGAAAAACAATAAAAGTGAAAACCCGCCGGATACTTGGAAAAGTTGAAAGTTTCCAAGACGCTGCATACATGGTCAGAAAACTGCAAGAAGAAAAATATGGACCCGGAGGATTCCTACAAAAAAAGAAAAAATGATCAAAAATGATCAAAGACCTGAAATCCTTCACCAAAAAAGGTGAAAGAAGGAACATAGAATTTAAAAAAGCCCTCAAAAGCTCATACCATCTCAACAAGGACAGGAAAAGACAACTCATCTCCCAGATGAAATACAGGATGGAAAGAGGAAGAGGCAAGGCAATCTACCTACTCGGAGTTGAAGATGATGGAAGCCTAGTAGGCCTCCCCAAAAAGGAACTCCAAGAATCAATCCACGTCCTAAAAATCCTAAGCCATGAAATAGGAGCACACATAGAAGAAGTGAACGAATACCCACTAAAAGACGGTAAAGTGGCCGAAGTCACCATAGGATGGAAAAACTCATTCAAAAAAGAACACCTTGTCATAGGAGTCGCAGGCCATGTTGACCATGGAAAAAGCACCCTACTCGGAAGTCTGACAACAGGCATACTCGATGACGGAACCGGAAAAACCCGCATATTCCTCGATGTCCAGAAACATGAAATAGAAAGAGGACTCTCAGCAGACCTCTCATTTGCAATCTACGGCTTCATAGACGGTAAACCAGTCCGATTAGACAACCCCCTTGATAAAAAAGAGAAATCCGAGCTCATGGAAAAATGTGAAAGGATAATATCATTCGTCGACACAGTAGGCCACGAACCATGGCTCAGAACCACAATAAGGGGTATAGTAGGCCAAAAACTAGATTATGGTCTTTTAACAGTAGCCGCAGACCAGGGACCTACACATATTACAAGAGAACACCTAGGGATTATTCTAGCAATGGAATTACCTGTGATAGTAACCATAACAAAAAAAGACCTTGTAGGAGAAGATGAAATCCAAAAGGTACATGAGAGAATATCAGAACTCCTTAAACTCGTAGGTAGAATACCATTCAAAATCAAGGACAAATCAGACGCACTACTAGTATCAGAGAAAATGAACCAACATATCGTACCAATCATAGAAACATCCTCCCTAACAGGAGAAGGACTAGAACTATTAGATGAACTATTCCTAAATTTAAAAATCCCAGAGAACCCAAAAGATGACAAAAAACCCTTCATGATGTACATAGATAAAGTCTATTCAGTAAAAGGCGTGGGAACCGTGGTCAGCGGCACAATAAGACAAGGCCGGGTTAAAAAAGGGGAAACATTACTCCTCGGACCATTACCCACAGGAGAATTCAAAGAAGTGAAAGTCAAATCCATTGAAATGCACCATTACCAGATAGGATGCGCAGAACCAGGACACATCGTCGGCATATCAATCGCAGGAGCATCACCACAAGAAATCGAAAGAGGCATGATAATAGCCCACCCAGACTACAACCCAAAGGCAGTGAGAGAATTCGAAGCAGAAGTAGCAATACTAGTACACCCCACAACAATAAAAGCAGGATACGAAAGCGTGACACACATAGAAACCATAGCAGAGACAACAATACTAGAACCACTCGACCAGGAGTTCATGTCAGCCGGTGACAAAGGAAGAGTCCAGATGAGATTCAAATACAGGCCACACCACGTGAAAGAAGGGCAAAAACTAATATTCAGAGAAGGAAGAAGTAAAGGCATAGGATCCATAACAAAGATCATAGAGAACCCCTGATCATGGATATCAGCTCACAGGCTTTACAAGTCCTCATAGACGCGGGCTCACCACACACCTCACACTCAAAAAGTTCAACTTCCCCTTGTCCCATTTTAAAAGTCCTAGTGAAAGATTCCATGATCATCTTTTTCGTTCCAGGCCTTTTAGATTCAATATTCTCAAGGAACTTTTTAATTTTTGATCTGAGGGATAAAATAGCATATGGACACTCCCCCAAGTGAACCCTAATATTATTTAGGAGAGCCCACCTTTCAGTTTCATCCTCAGTTGTATTCCATAATGGTTTTATCCTTGGTATAAGCCTCGGATGGATCATCTCCAATTTCGGGCCGAACTTGGAAAATTTCCTGATATCCCCCCTAATTAGGCTCATCATAAATGATTGGATCTCATCATCCATGTTATGGCCAGTAGCTATTTTATCAGCTCCCAGTTGCCGGGCTGTCTTGTTTAAAAGGTGTCTTCTGAAGACTCCGCAGGGTATGCATGGACTCTTAAATATCTTATAAATGTCATCTAGTGAGAAATTGAATTCTTCCATGAAGGATTTTTCAACCAATTCCACACCTAAAAGTTTTGCATTGTAACGCGCAGCCTCTAGGCCCTCCTCTCTATAATCTTTTATACCCTCATTGATGCTTATAGCAACAATATCAAAACCAAACTCTCCCTTAAGGTCATCTAGGATGTGGAGTGTGAGTAGACTGTCCTTTCCACCTGAGAGGGCCACAGCCACCAATTCACCCTCATCTATAAGCTCATAGCCTCTTATCAACTCCTTGATTTTTTCTCTTAACTTCCTGTTAAATTCAGCTTCTCCCATAAATTATAATATATTGTCTACTAAAATATTATAGTATATTTTAATGGGGGGATGGATTTGATAACAGCAGAATTAACTATAATCCCCATAGGAACAGGGGATACAAGTTTAAGTGGATATATAGCCGCCGCAATAAAAGCAATAGAGAAAAAAAAGATAAAATATGAAATATCTGGTATGGGAACGCAGATAGAAGCCCAAGACCTTGAAGAGATTTTAGATGCTATAAAAGCCGCCCATGAATCAGTCCTAGGACTAGGTTGTAGTAGAGTGTACACCACAATCAAAATAGATGACAGAAGAGATGCTGAAAAAAGCTTGGAAGAAAAGATAGCATCAGTAATAAGTAAACTCTAAATAGGGAAATTCTCAACAGCATCAATTATCCTATCAAGGTCATCCTCACTGAGACTAGGATGCACAGGCAACGACAAAACTTCCCTGGACGCTTTTTCAGCCTCGGGACAACTAGCCCCTAAACCAAGACCCTTATATAATGGTTGATTGTATATCGGCCTTGGATAATATACTCCAGTCCCTACACCCTCCCTGGTAAAATGTTCTATCCACCTTTCCCTCTCCCGAACCCTTACAGTGTACTGATGGAACACATGCTTCACATTATCCTGGACATATGGCGTCATAATATAATCAAAGGCTTCCAGTTCCCCTGTCAGATACCTGGCATTTTTTATCCTTTTTTCATTGAACCTGTCAAGTTTTTTAAGTTGAACTAGGCCAATAGCAGCGGCTATATCAGTCATCCTAAAATTGTATCCCAGGATCACATGCTCATATCTTCTACTTTCACCATGTGACCTGATCATCCTGGCCAGCCTCGCCATCTCTTCATCATCTGTTGTTATCATACCACCCTCACCAGAAGTGATATTCTTCGTGGGATAAAAACTGAAACAGGCAAGATCAGCCAATGAACCAACCTTCCTACCATAATATAAAGCCCCATGCGCCTGGGCCGCATCCTCAATAACTACAAGTCCATGATCCTCCCCTATATCCCTGATATGATCCATCTCGGCTGGCTGCCCATACAGATGAACAGCTATTATAGCCCTGGTATCCTCGGTTATAGCATCCTCTACACCCTCAGGGTCTATATTATAAGTCTGGGGGTCTATGTCAACGAAAACTGGCCTGGCTCCAACATAAAGGGCTGCGTTTGCAGTGGCCGCGAAACTAAATGGTGTTGTTATAACCTCATCGCCTTTACCCACACCTGCAGATAATAAGGCCACGTGTAATGCTGTTGTGCCGGAGCTTGTGGCCACAGCATATTTACAGTTGGTGTAGTCAGCGAATGCCTTTTCAAATTCTTCTACTTTGGGTCCTTGAGCAAGAAAACCTGAACGTAATACTTTTATGACTTCTTGGATTTCATCATCTTCTATTATTGGGTTCGCAATTGGTATCATACTATACAACCTCTCTGAAATATTTTGAGGATATCATCTTTCCTATTCCTGAAGAGTATGAATGTTACAAGTAAAACCGCTACTATAAGTGTTATGGGTGAAAGGTAGGGGTTTGGTGGGGTTACCATCAATGATGGTAGGCTGCCTATTCCACTGTCAGGAGAATTATGGATTAGGGTCACATAAAGGTTATTGATGATGTGGATGCCCACGGCCAATTCTATACCGTCATCTGCAAGGGTGATTAAACCTAACATTAAACCTATTATAAATGCGCTTATAACAATAGAGGTGCTCATCACAAAATTGCTCCCATTCCACCAGTGAAGCGCTGCAAAAATTAGAGAATTTAGGATCAACACCAGGAGGGGTTTCCTAGCTATTAAACCTATAGCCTGTAATAGGTATCCTCTGAAAAAGACCTCTTCGAAGGATGCTTGTATTGGGAATACTATAAGCGCTATCATGGATAATATTAGGAAGTTGCCGGGTTCGAATGAGAATCTGAAGGATCCTGGGCTTATAATAAAATATAGGATGTCTATGAAGGCCATTACAATGAACCAGGCTATTGCTCCTTTCCCTATCCTTTTCCAATCAATTTTTCTACCAGCATTTATAAGGGATTTGAAGCTTCTTTTATGCAAGAACCTGACTGAGAAATAAAGGAAAAGGTAGGCTGTCGAGAACACCATACCCACGATTATAAGCATGTAAAATGGATTAGATAACATGTTAAATATGTCTAATGTCCTGTTGGATAAAATGAGCATGAAGCCTAGGATTATTCCTAATATTAATCCCGTTAGGATGCTTGAAACTCCAAGGGTTAATATGATAGTTAGAATATACCTCCATAGGCTATTGTCACCCTTCCGGGCATTTAATAAAAATTTAGGCATACCATGGTGGGCTTCCAATTCGCTCCCACAGACAATGCAAAAATTACCTACGGGTGTTTCAAAACCGCAATTTTGGCAGGAAATCTTCAGTTTTCCGCCGCAAAAAATGCAAAATCTAGCATTTTTCGGATTTAACCTTTGACATTCTGGGCAGATTATCTCTCCCAGATACTCTTCCATCTCCCTACCTGTAACCATAATACACCCTAAAGAATATTTTTTTACCTTCTTCTTTAATATTTTAGATCAGAACCTCTTAAACCATACCCTATATAAAATTTTTTTGTATAAAAAGGGAGAGTGAGTGCATCAAATATGAAGACTGTGAAGGAAGGTAGAGTCAAAATAAAAATTCCCAGTTTTGATAAGGTTTCATCAAAGGCCCCGGTATTCTATAATCCTGCCATGGAGCTTAACAGAGACCTTTCAATCTTGGCAATTCAACAATTCCAAAGAGAAAAGGGATCCGGGATAAAAGTAGCTGATGTTTTTGCTGGTAGTGGTATAAGAGGTATAAGATATCTGGTTGAAATAGAGGGCGTGGAATATGTCCTTGCAAATGATATAAACCCAGTTGCAGTGGAATTCATAGAAAAGAACAGTCAACTTAACAATACAAATATTGATATAAGAATGGAAGATGCTAACATCCTACTTCGAAAAAATAGGGGCTTATTTGATGTTGTGGATATAGACCCCTTCGGCACACCCTCACCCTTCATAGAATCCGCCGGTTATTCCCTTAAAAAAGATTCCCTTTTATGTATCACGGCAACAGACACTTCCAGTCTCTGCGGCACATATAAAAAACCTTGTATAAGGAAATATAATGCCATGCCATTAAAGACAGAATATTGCCATGAAAACGGACTTAGGATACTTGCAGGTTTCACAAGCCTCAGCATTGCAAAATATAAAAAATACATCAAAGTAAAGTTAGCCTACAGCAGCCAACACTATATGCGCCTATACCTAAAAATTGGTAAAGGAGCCTCCAAAACAGATGAATCCATCAAAAAAAATATTGGATTCATCTACCATTGCCACAATTGTCTATTCCGCGACTTAGAAGAAGGCATACTCCCAACCTTGCCAAAAAAGTGCCCTAAATGTAATGAAAGATTAAATTTCACCGGTCCGCTCTGGATTGGAAAACTGGGAGATAAAAATTTCATCAAAGAGATGATAAGATTACTACCCGAAAAAAAATTAAACAAGAAAAAAGAAGCCCTAAAATTGCTGAAATTTCTAGAAGATGAGTCTGAAATGCCCCCAACATTCTATGACACCCATAAAATCTGCAGCAAACTTAAGGTAAGCGCCCCACCCCTCAAAAAAGTCATAGAATCACTAGAAGAAAAAGGGTTTAAGGCAACTAGAAGCCACTGCAATGACACCGGAATAAAAACCAACGCACCATTATCAGAATTAAAAAAATCAATCAAAGAAAATCTATTCATAATTTAACATGTTATGGGTGTAATAATATTGAAGAGCCTTAGCATTTCTAATTTCAAAATCACGATAACTATCATATATATAAGGATAAAAGAAACCCTGAATAACATAATAATATGCTACCAGAGGCCCATATTCACTCCTTATCATATGATAATATAATGGGAATCCACAACCTTGGTTTATTATAACATCACCCTCCCTCACAGTACCATGATATACGAGTGGTATGGGACCCTCCTGGCCATTATCACTTGCACGCTTCCTTATATAGGCTAAAGCTTCATCAAGAGTTTGGAATTCTATCCCATCAGCCCTATAAGTCCATTTATCTTCTGGCACGCCATGTATTCCTTCCTCCCATACTTCACTCCAATTTATGCCTGGCTTGTATGGTTTCTTCTCCACATATGCTAATTGAAGTATTAGAACATCCCCTTCCATGTAACTTCGATAATTCGAAGATCCACCATAATGTACAACTAGGGCGCATTTAGAACCATGGGACTTCGCATACTCTGCAAGTAACTTAGAATGAGGATGGCCTGGGTACATGTCAGGGTTGGCTAATTTGACGAAAGCCAGCCTACCCAGGGGTTCGAATTCCCCATTTGCTGTTGTGAGATACACATAACCAATAAAGATTATGACTATAACAATGAATATCCAAGCTTTTCTCATATAGCCACCTTATAAATCTTAAGGTTAGGTCTATTAACTTAGATAGAAGCCTTTATAAATATTTTATTGTGACTCGGTATATGTGTTGACACACATCAGATTATCCTATTTTTTTCAAAATTTTGCTCAAATTCTTAAAAAAAAATATTAACCTATTATATATAAATCGACATATTGTAGGTTTGGAGGTGTGAATTATGGATGTCCATGAGATTATAGTCGACGCCATCAAATACCCAGCATCAAGTTGGAGGAAATTCATCACACTAGCTATGTTATTTCTACTTCTAAAATCATTAACCTTATTCAGAGTCCTGCCAAAATACCCATTAATTTCAGCTACGCTCTCACTGATCCTAACACTAATACCATTATTTCTTGTTATTGGATACATTTTCAGAAACCTTAAAACCACGATAGCAGGATCTGACGAGCTTCCAGAATTTGATAAATTAGGTGGGATGTTCATCGACGGACTTAAAGTTCTCCTTGTAAGCATAATCTACATGATAATACCAGGGATAATCATAGGTGCTATTATTTACCTAAACATTCCAAACTCCACTATTAGGATCATCACCCAATCAATAGGGGTTATCGTGACCATTATATTCATACTATTAGCGAATATTGCAATAGCACATATGGCATCCAAAAAAGGTCAATTCAAGGCAGCATTCCATGTCAGAGAAGTAACAAATGCCATATCAAAAATTGGATGGGGAAAATATATCATCTGGTACATTATAGTTATAATCATAATTGGAATAATCAGATACGCGGTAACTTTCATCATAAAATTAGGCTACATAGGCCTAAGCATGGTTATTAGTCCGTTAGTCAGTTACATAATCGCTAGCATATTATCCGCGATCTTCATAAGCTCTTATATTTCACTATTCTACTCCAGGGCACTTGGACTACTATACCCTAAGTGACCCCCATGCATGGGGGGCTCCCCCCAAACATGAAACTTTGCAAAGTTGAGGAGACCTCATGGCTTCACGCTCCCCCCGGGACTGTTACCAGGCCCCACACTTCCCAAGGAGTGGGCTACAACCTATAAACTAGTATTTAAATTTACTTATCCCCCCTATTGTATACTTCCTTTCAGGGGGTCTTATAAGTAAGATAATTTTTTTTTGAACTTAGATAAATGGGGGGGTTTGATACCGGACACTTAAAATCACTTTCTTGTTAAGCTCCTTTGAGGGGGTGGATATGTGGGGGGGGTAAAGAGGGTGTATAGTAATGATTAGGGATGTGCCTTGAACATTGAGTCCCTTAGGAACGGAGACAATGAGGGGATCTTGTAATCTTAGGTATAGGTGAGTTCACAAGAGGCTAATTCCTATCCTTATGGGGGATGTTCTATGTATTTTTATAGACCAGGATTTTGCCAGAAATTCTTCCGAGGCCCGGAGGAAGATCCAACGAAGCTATGAAGGGTTTCAGCTTAACCCTTGTAAAATGGACATATCTTGTGAATTGTAGTTTTTTTCTTCATTATAGACAAATTTTACATTCTAAACTTAGTGTTCTTGGAGACCCGTATATTTTCTGCATTTTTTTATGATTTGTAAGTTAACAATTCCAAATTTTTTATTTTATGAAAATATTAAGCATATTATATATACAAAAATTGACAATATTATAAGATTAGAGTATTTTTTATAGGAGGTATAGGATGTGGATATTGGTGAAATTATAAGTGACGCAATCAGGTACCCTATATTGGATTGGAAGAAAGCTGTAACATTAGGAATACTATTTTTATTAAGCTTCCTAATAATACCAGCATTCCTTGCTCTTGGATACTTATTCAGGGCGCTTAAGACCACAATGGCCGGTTTTGATGAGCTTCCAGAATTTGATGAATGGGGTGAAATGATCATTGATGGACTCAAAGTGTTTATTGTCACCATAGTGTACATGATAATACCAATGATAGTCATTTTCGCCGGTATTTTCACAGGATCCAGTGCTAATGTTGCCACATTACCTGGAACATACACACCAACCATAATAAACCCAGCGATTATACAAGCTGGTGGGGGCACGACCCTAATAGGGTTTATCCTTGCTATTATATTTGGACTGTTATTGGCAATCGCAATAGCTCATATGGCATTCAATGAAAGTTTGGGAGCAGCATTCCAAATCGGGGAGATATTGGATGTCATATCAGAGATTGGATGGGCAGATTATATCATCTGGTACATTGCAGTTATGATAGTGAGTGGAATAATAGGTCTCATAGCAAGTTTCATTATAGGCTTAATCGACATTATCCCACTAATCGGTCCAATCATCAGCTTTATATTATTCACAGTCTTCGTAACACCCTACTTCAACTCTTCTATTACAGGGCTCTTGGACTTCGATACGCATATGAATAAAATAGCCCTCCCCTTTTCTTTTTCATAAACTTTGTTGGGTGGTTAAAATGGATACCGTTAAAATAGATGACATAGACAAGCAAATAATTCATCTTCTTAACGAGGATGGAAGGATGTCCTATAGAGAAATTTCAAGAAAACTTGGAGTATCGGTGGGTACCATTCATAATAGAGTGGAGAAGCTCATGAAAACCGGTGTGATAAAAAAATTCGTCCCAATCATAGACCATGCAAAATTAGGCTACAAATTAACAGCGATCATAGGCGTCAGAGTGAAAGGTGGAGTCTTAAGGAACTGGGAGGAGAGAACAGCATACCAGAAGAACGTCCTAGCGATCTATGATGTTACAGGGGAATTCGACGCCATACTAATCGGAAAATTCAGGGACACTAGTGAACTTGACAAGTTTATAAAAGGCCTTCTCAGCGAAAATGATGTGCAGAGAACATACACCCAAACCGTGCTAAATATCGTGAAAGAAGACATGACATCCTCTAAGATGCTGTAAACCCCACTATGGGTTGGATGTGTCATGAGAATCGTGTATTCCCCAGATTATGATCTTCATAACATGGAATCCCATGTGGAAAACAAAAAAAGGACAGATACCATCATTGGAGCCCTTAAAACTTTAAATCTTGAGATAGTGGAACCTAGAATGGCAAGCCCAGATGATATCCTAAGGGTTCATACTCCAGGTCATGTGGAGTATGTGAAGGGATTCGCAGAAAGAGGTGGGGGCCACCTTGACTATGACACTTACATGACACGTGAAAGTTACAAGGTGGCGCTTCTAGCAGCTGGAGGGGCTATAAGAGCGGCTGAAACCGTTCTAGAGGGTGGTGGATGGGCTTATTCAGTCGCAAGACCCCCGGGACACCATGCCACAAGGGACAGGTCAATGGGTTTCTGTATATTTAATAATATGGCGATAGCCATCGAACATCTGAGAGAACAAATATCAGACCATCTCCTTATAATAGATTTTGACGTGCATTATGGTAATGGTACGGCCGAGATATTCTATGATGACCCTAATGTAATGTATATTTCAATACACCAAGATCCTAGGACATTGTATCCAGGGATGGGATTCATAGATGAAATGGGCATAGATGAAGGTCTAGGATACACAATGAATATTCCCATGCCACCAGGCTCAAGTACAGATGATTATATCTGGATCCTTTCAAGGATACTGGAACCCATAAAAGATGAATTCAAACCCAAAATTGTCTTCTTGGAAGCTGGTTTTGACGCCCACCGGAATGATCCCATTTCTAATATGAGGGTTGATGAAGAATTTTATGCATGGATAGGATCTTGCCTAAAAGATGAAAGTATAGTCGCAATCTTAGAAGGAGGATACGACCTAGAAGCCCTTGCAAGTTCAAACTTAAAATTTGTCAAATCACTCATGGGCCTTGAAACCCCAATAGAACGTGAAATAAGAGCCTCTGATCCCGTGGAGGATATATTTTCAAGGATAAAAGATAAGTTCTCAGAATACTTTAGAATGTGATGAGAGGATCTGAAATGGAAAAAATACGGATAAAACAAGCAGAAAAGCTAATAAGACAAGCATGCACCAAACAAAAAAGAACCATGATGAAAAAGCCAGAAGCTGGTGTGATCAACGTCCGAAACTTTGAAGACACCATAAAAGAACTGATAAAGGCTGAAGATTACATCTATGAAAGTCTACCCACCCACAGACTTTCAAAGGAAGAAGCATCAGGATTCTGCCAACACCTCCTTAAGGCCCGGGCTAAAATAGATAAAATACTCTCAGACTTTAAAGTGTTGGAAATAGAAGATCTGAAGGATAAAATAAGAAAATTATCCCAAGACGTGCTTATAATAACCACAAAAAGTGATATACGAAGATCATTATCTAAAAGGGGGATTGAAGCCCCACATATTATCGTGACAGGAGCTCCACTATCAGTTGAAGACATGAAAAAAATAAACCCAAAAATCCCAGAAAAAACCCTGGAAAGTATAAAAAAGAAGATAGAACACACAAAAGATGATATAAAGCGAAAAATCGAAAATATGGGTATAAAAAAGGTTATAGTATTGGCAGAGCCAAATCCCACATCAAAACTTATCGGGAAAAAAGCCGAAGAACTTTACAATGCAAAAGTCATACTATACAAAGACCCAAAAGACATACCAGATGATGAACTCATCAAAATACTCACATGATAATAAACCAAAAAAAGATAATATTAAACCCCTCGAACTTATATATAGGATTCCTACTATTTATAGATAAAAAGTTTCCCTTAAAATTGAGGTGTAAAACTTGGGCATGATCTGCTTCCCAGATACGCAAGAAAAAATACCCACGATTCCAGTCCACCTTACAAGAGTCGGGGTTACAGGAGTTAAAAAACTCCTCAAAATCGAAAGAGAAGACAAAAGACCAATAATACTACTACCAACATTCGACGCCTTCGTAGACCTTCCAAGCAAACAAAGAGGCATACACATGTCAAGAAACCCCGAAGCAATCAGCGAAGTACTCGAAGAAGTAGTTGAAAGAAACGTCCTCGAACTAGAATCACTATGTGCAGAAATAGTCAACACATTACTCAAAAAACACAAATACGCCAAAAGAGCCGAAGTCAGCATGAAAAGCGACTTCATGTTCAGAAAAAGATCCCCAATCACCCATAAGAAGAGCCAGGAAATGACCAAGATAATGGCCGACGCCATCGGATACAGAGACCAGAAAGAAATCATGATAAGGAAGATGATAGGCGCAGAAGTAGTAGGGATGACAGTCTGCCCCTGCGCACAAGAAACAATAAAAGAAACAGCAAAACAGGAACTAATGAAATTCCTCGACGAAAAAACAACACTAAAAGTCCTTGAAACAGTCCCCCTAGCCTCCCACAACCAAAGAGGAAGGGGAATGATAATGATAGAAGTCCCAGAAGACCATACAATCAGGGGCGAAGATCTAATAAGGATAATAGAAGAATCAATGAGCTCACCAGTCTACGAACTGCTCAAAAGACCAGACGAAAACGCAGTAGTAATAGAAGCCCACAGGAACCCCATGTTCGTAGAAGACTGCGTCAGGAACATGATCCACCGTATAGTCAGAGAATTCCCACACCTACCAGATGACACACTCGTAACAGTAAGACAAATCAACGAAGAAAGCATACACCGCCATAACGCCTTCGCGGAAAAAGTTGCCACCATGGGAGAACTAAAATACGAAATAGAAGAACTAAACAACCAAATGGGTGGTCAACTTGATAAAACTCCATAGACTCGCAGGCGACATAATGACATACCTAGACGCCTATGAAGGCTCCAGACCAGCCCTAGACGCTGCTGAAATACTAATAGTAAGAGGACACTCCCAGAAGAGGATAAAAGCAGATAACATGAAAAAAATCCTCGACGAGCTCATGGAACATCTCCAGGCAGAAGAAATAGACCTACTATCAGATGCTGGAACAGACCTCATAGGTATAATGGATGAACATATAAGAAGAAACGTTGATGTAGACGCCGACCCAGACATAGCAGGAGTACAACGCCTAAAAGAATCACTAGAAGCCATGAACTTCGCAGTAGAATATCGTCTGGGAATCGCCAGGAAAACAGGATTCTTCATAGTATTATACAAAGACAAAAGCGATATCGGCCCCTGTTTTGTTGAAATCGTCGTATCCGATCTCGGTGAATAAATGAGACCATCAAAGGACGACCTCAAATACCACCTAGAATGTGAAGGCATCCAAATACTGGATCTGATGAAAAAAGCATTGAATCTACAAAGAGAAAAAACCATAACATATTCTAGGAACGTGTTCATACCAGTGACGAGACTATGCAGGAACCGATGCGGCTACTGCACATTCCGCAGGGACAAAACAGAACCCCCAATATTACCACCAGAGGACATCATGGAACAACTGAAAAGTGCAGAGTCATATGGTTGTAGAGAGGCCCTATTCACCTTCGGAGAAGCTGCAGACCAACTAGAACCAGTGAAAGACCAGCTAGAAAAACTAGGATACAATAATATGGTGGAATATCTCTTTTACCTATGCCAGGAAACCCTTGATAATACACTACTTTTACCTCACACCAACATGGGTATACTAAAATACAAAGAACTTAAAATGCTCAGGGAAGTTAACGCGTCCATGGGCCTAATGCTCGAAACTTCGAGTCCACGTCTCATGGAGACAATAGCACACAAAAACAGCCCTGGAAAAGATCCTAAACTCCGGATTAAAACAATAGAATATGCTGGTAGACTTAAAATACCCTTCACAACAGGTTTGCTTATAGGTATAGGGGAAACGATAGATGAGAGGGTAGAATCCCTATTAGAGTTGAGGAGAATACAAGATAAGTATGGGCACATCCAGGAGATTATAATCCAAAATTTCAAATCAAAACCTGGAATTCCAATGGAAGATTATCCAGAACCCACACTACTTGAAATGATCAAGATGGTGGCGGTCTCAAAGATGCTTTTTCCTGATGTGAGCATACAAGTACCCCCAAATCTTAACAGGGAAACTTGTGAGATATTCCTTCTTGCAGGTGCAGATGACTGGGGTGGCATATCACCCCTAACTAGAGATTATGTGAACCCAGAGGCTCCATGGCCCGAAATAAAAGAACTTGAAAGAATAACAGGAAAAGCAGGGTTCAAGTTAAAAGAAAGACTTCCCGTATATCCAAATTTTATATCAGAGGAGTATCTGAGTGAAAAGGTCCTTGAAAAGGTGAATGTCCACTTGGATACACTATAGGGGCTTTGGTAGTATTATCGTGCCCTCGGAGGGGTCTCCTAGGATTATGTATTCTCCTTTAAGGTAGAAATGGCCTGTGATGGCAGCTATACTAGCATCGAATTCGTGGGGGCTTATATCATCTTTTATTTTGAATTTAAATAATTTAGATTTTATTAGTTTATGTGCGGTGCTTGGATGAGTTTCTATTATAGTCAATTTTGGATTTAATGATTTTAGAAGATTCTTTAACTGTACACCCCTATAGGTTAGCATTTTAATATAAGGGAAGGTCAAAGGGAGGACCTGCCCATATTTTCTGATTTCTAGATCTGCTTTTCTGAAATGTCCAAATTTACTACATTCACAGCCTCTTTCAAGGCAACATCTCCCCTTTGGGAGTGAGAGGGGAGCGTCAAACGCGACAATATCCGCATTTACACTTTCTTTTAATATTTCATCATCTGATAATACTTCGATTGTCTTGATTTTGCTATTTTTTAATTTTGCGATACCTGTAGGGTTTTTTTCTTTGGCTGAAAGATCAATACCTATAAGCATCTTGTTTAGTCTATTTTGGCATCTATTACAACGTGCCATACTCCTGGGGAATATTTTTTTATAATTCTTTTGTTTAATATTGTGACTTTGCGGGGGTTTGCGGCTTTTTTTATACGTCTTATTGGTCTTTTGAATTTTATCTTGTCTGGTGCTGTTTCATGGTAGTGTAATATTCCCCCTTTTTTGAGGCATTTGAGTGCGGGGTCGAGGTAATGGTGTGTTTTCACAACATATCCCATTAGGATTCTGTCAGCATTTAATTTTGGGGCTATGATTTTTGAGTCTCCTAATATAGGTTTGATTTTGTCTTGGACTTTGTTTAGTTTTATGTTTTCTTTGAGGTATTGGTATGCAGTGGGGTTTATTTCGATGGCATATACTTTTTTGGGGTTTGCGTGGACGGCTATGGGTATTGAGAAGTAGCCTATACCTGCGAACATGTCTACTATTGTTTCACCGTCTTTTATGAGTTTGGGTATTCTCATTCTTTCATAGGTGTTGCCCTTTGACCACATTATGTTTGCTGCGTCTAACTTGAACAGGCATTTGTTTTCCTTATGTATTGTCTCTGTTTCTTCTCCTGCGAGGATTTTAACCTCTGGTTTTCTTGTTTTGCCCTTGATCCTCTCTATTTTCAGCACGGTTTTTATTCCTCTCATTTTGAGGAATTTTTCCGGTTTTTCTATTTCTTTGTTTAGTATTATTATGTCACCTATTTGTTTCCATTTCATTTCTTGCTCCCTGTTTAATCCCTTTGATACTATTATGTTTTTAAGACAAAAAAATGATAATATGAGTGATGAGTATTTCACCAAAGAATTTGAAGGGGGATTTTTATGAGTAAGATAAAGAGGGATGAAATATTGGAGATATTTGAGGGGTATGATGAGGGAGATTTGACCATAGCAACCCTTGGAAGCCACACATCACTCCACATACTCCATGGAGCCAAAATGGAGGGATTCAAAACCACAGTAGTCTGTGAAAGGGGGCGTGAAGTCCCATATCAGCGTTTCAGGGTTGCTGATGAGTTTATAGTGGTGGATGAGTTCAAGGAGATTGCTGATGAAGATGTCCAAGAGAAGTTAAGGGAAATGAACAGCATAATCATCCCCCACGGATCATTTGTAGCCTATGCCGGGCTTGACAGGATCGAAAATGACTTCTATGTACCAATGTATGGGAACAGGAACATACTAAGATGGGAATCTGAAAGGGAACTTGAAAGACGTCTAATGAAAAAAGCCGGCATAAGGATACCCTACAAATATGATGATCCAGAAAAGATAGACCGGCCAGTTATGGTGAAATTCCCAGGGGCCAGGGGAGGTAGAGGATATTTTGTAGCCTCCAGTCCAGAAGAATTCCATGAAAAAATCGACTTAATGATAGACCGTGGATGGATAACAGAAGATGAAATATCAGACGCCCATATAGAAGAATATGTTGCCGGTACAAACTTCTGCATACAATACTTCTACTCAGCCCTAAAAGATGAAGTTGAAATTCTTGGAATGGACAGCCGATACGAATCAAACATAGACGGCCTTGTAAGAATACCAGCAAAGGACCAACTAGATATAAACCTGCAACCATCCTATGTTATCACAGGTAACCATGCGGTAGCCATGAGGGAATCACTCTTGCCACAGGCTTTTGATATAGGTGATAAGATGGCTGAGGCCGCTAAGGAACTTGTACCTCCCGGGTTGAATGGGCCGTTCTGTCTACAGACAATGTGCACAGATAATCTAGAGATTGTAACATTTGAGATGAGCGCGCGTTCAGATGGTGGTACCAACACCTTCATGGGTGGTTCAACTTACAGTTACCTCTTATATGGTGAGGGTATGAGTATGGGTAGGAGAGCCGCCCTTGAAATAAAAAATGCCAAGGATAAGGGCGTCCTAGAAGAGATAATAACTTAGCGAAAAATATTTATAGTGGCGGGGACCATTCCCAGTATAGGGTAGTAAAAGTTTCCCTGCTGAGGATCCCCACCACATTTTATATTTTAGGTGAAGCAGGAAGACTTTAGATGTTAAACCTTTATATAATATAAAAGTGTAAACTAAAGTTTGGAGAAGCTGGTTTTCATATTACTATTTTTATTTTCGAGGTGTATCTATGGAAGATGAAAAAAGATTAAAAGGCACTACAACTGTGGGTATAACCTGCAAAGATGGAGTTGTTTTTGCAACAGAGAGAAGAGCCACAATGGGGAACCTAATAGCGCATAAAGTTGCTGATAAGATCTTCAAAGTCGATGAACATATAGCAGCAACAGTCGCAGGATCAGTAGCAGATGCACAGACACTAATGAAATATTTAAAGGCTGAAGCAGCATTATATAAGATGAGAAACGCTGAGAGGATAAGTATAGAATCAGCAGCGGCCTTAGCATCAAACATACTCCATTCAAACCGCTTCTATCCCCTCATAGTACAAGCACTCCTAGGAGGGGTTGATGATACAGGAGCTAAAATATACTCCCTAGACCCTACCGGGGGAATGATCCTAGACAAATTCATATCAACAGGTTCAGGTTCTCCTATAGCCTACGGTGTACTAGAAGACAGATACACCGAAGACTTGTATGTTGAAGAAGCAATCGACATTGCAATAAAAGCCATAAAATCTGCAATAGAAAGAGACACCTTCTCAGGGAATGGTATAAGAGTGGCGATAGTCACAAAAGAAGGTTTCAAAATGTTAAGTGAAGAAGAAGTTGAAAATAGAATAAAGGAACTATAAACCTAATTTTATCCCCCCAAAAAAATAACATTCTTTAATTTTTATATTTTATTTGAACAATTAGATCCTATTTTTCAAGAAGTGATCATATGGTTTCAGCGGTCCTTGAAGAAATCAAGAAGACTATAATGCAAAGACTACCATCAAGAGTCCAAGTAGCCAAGGTAGAATTTGAAGGGCCAGAAGTCGTAATCTACACAAAAAACCCCGAGATTATAAGTGAAAACGGCGACCTAATCAGGGAACTGGCCAAAGACCTCCGAAAGAGGATTATAATACGCTCAGACCGTTCAGTGCTCATGGAACCAGAAAAGGCCATGGAAAAAATCCATGAGATAGTCCCAAAAGAAGCAGAGATAACCAACATCTCATTTGATGACGTGACCTGTGAAGTAATCATAGAAGCCAAAAAACCAGGACTCGTAATAGGCAAATACGGTTCAACATCAAGAGAAATAGTGAAGAACATAGGATGGGCGCCTAAAATACTGAGAACACCACCAATATCATCAGAGATAATCCAAAGGATACGTAGAACACTCAGAAAAAACAGTAAAGAACGCAAGAAGATACTCCAACAACTAGGAAATAGGATACATCAAGAAATAAAATATGAGAACGACTGGGCGAGACTAACCGCAATAGGAGGATTCAGGGAAGTTGGAAGATCCTGCCTATACCTCCAAACACCCAACAGCAAAATACTCCTAGACTGCGGAGTAAACGTGGCAGGAACAGACGAAAAAACATCATACCCATTCCTAAACGTCCCAGAATTCGCACCAGACAACCTAGACGCCGTAATAATAACCCACGCCCACCTAGACCACTCAGGATTCGTACCATACCTCTACCACTACGGCTACGACGGACCAGTATACTGCACAACACCCACAAGAGACCTCATGACACTACTACAACTAGACCACATAGACATAGCCTACAGAGAAGAACAACCACTACCATTCAACATCAAACACGTGAAAAAATGCATCAAACATACAATCACCCTAGACTACGGAGAAGTAACAGACATAGCACCAGACATAAGACTAACCCTACATAACGCCGGCCACATACTAGGATCAGCCATGGCCCACCTCCACATCGGAGACGGCCAACACAACATGGTATACACTGGAGACTTCAAATACGAACAAAGCCGCCTACTAGAACCCGCAGTTACAAGATTCCCCAGACTAGAAACACTAGTCATGGAAAGCACATATGGTGGGAAAGAAGACGTCCAACCATCAAGAAACCACGCGGAAAAAGAACTGATAAGAACAATCTACACCACCCTAAGGAGAGGTGGTAAAATACTAATACCAGTATTCGCAGTTGGAAGAGCCCAAGAACTCATGGTAGTCCTAGAAGAATATATAAGAACCGGACTCATCGACGAAGTACCAGTCTATATCGATGGCATGATCTGGGAAGCCACAGCCATCCACACAGCCCGCCCAGAATACTTGAGCAAAGACCTCAGAGACCAAATATTCCATATGGGTCACAACCCATTCATCTCAGATATCTTCCGCAAGGTTAATGGAATGGATGAGAGAATGGATATCATCGAAGGGGAACCATCAATCATACTATCAACCTCAGGGATGCTAACCGGTGGAAACTCCCTAGAATACTTTAAATGGTTATGTGAAGATCAAAGGAATTCTCTTGTCTTTGTAGGTTACCAGGCAGAGGGTTCTCTTGGCAGAAGGCTCCAAAAGGGCTGGAAGGAAATACCCCTCAAAGAGGATGGTAAAACAAGAGTATATAATGTGAAAATGGATATAAAAACCATAGAAGGTTTCAGCGGACACTCAGATCGCAGACAACTCATGGAATACGTGAAAAGGGTGATGCCCAGACCAGAAAAAATACTCATATGCCATGGGGACAATTACAAAACCCTAGATCTTGCATCAAGCATCTACAGAACCTACAAGATAGAGACAAAAACACCCCTCAACCTGGAAACTGTACGCATACAATAAAGGTGATCATATTGGTAACATATGCAGATTCCGGAGTAGATATAGACCTTGAAGCACTAACAGTATCAAATATCGCCTCCAAACTCAAAAGAACCTTAAAATATGCTGATGTGCTCACAGATAGTGGTCATTTCGCCTCTATAATACGAGTAGGTGATAAAGCGATAGCAATGAGCACAGATGGTGTGGGCAGCAAAATACTAGTAGCAAAGAAAATGGGAAAATATAACACCATTGGAATAGACTGTGTAGCAATGGTTGTGAACGATATATTATGTGTAGGGGCTAAACCCATCGCAATTGTCGATTACCTTGCAATGGAGAAACCAAACCCAGAAATCGCATCAGAGATAGGTGAAGGATTAGCCAAGGGCGCTGAACTAGCAGAAACAGCTATAATAGGTGGGGAAACAGCAACCTTACCCGAGATAATAAACAATCTCGACCTTGCAGCCACAGGCATAGGGATAACAAGCCCAGATGATATAATAACAGGAGAAAGTATAAAAACCGGCGACATATTAATCGGGGTGGAAAGTAGTGGGATACATAGCAATGGATTAACCCTCGCAAGGAAAATATTCTTCAAAAAACTAAAACTAGACGCTGATGATCCCATACCAGGTTCAAAGGATAAAATTGGAGATGAACTACTAAAACCTACAAGAATCTATGTTAAACCAATACTAGAAGTTCTCAGTTCAGGAATCAAGGTCCATGGACTCGCACATATAACAGGGGGCGGATTCGCGAATATTAAACGCCTAAAAGATACCGTGAATTACAATATAGATAATCTACCAGAACCCCAGATCATATTTAAAACAATCCATAAAAATGGTGTTCCAATCCATGAAATGTACAGGGTCTTCAACATGGGAATAGGCTTCATACTAGTCGTGGATGAAGAAGATGCGAAGGAAACCATAAAAATAGTCCAGAAAACCTTCAAAGCAAAAGAAATAGGCACAGTAGAAAAAGAGCCTGCGGGGACTGTGAAAATCAAAACATACACAAAAGAGGATATTACACTCTAATGAGGTGTCTCTATGAGGATAACCAGTGATGATGAAAAAAGGATCATAATAAAAATCTTAAAAGCCCTTAAAGTGCCAGAAGAACATGCAAAGATAGTTGCTGATGTAACCCTCGATGCCGACCTTAAAGGTTTCAGTTCACATGGTATCGGCAGATTCCCCCAATATGTAAAAGGCATCAAACATGGGAACATAAAAACAAAAGGCAAAATAGAAATCGAAAAAGAAACATCTTCAACCGCCCTAATAAATGGTAACCACCTATTAGGACATTTTGTAACCTATAAAGGGATGGAAATAGCCATCAAAAAAGCAAAAAGGACAGGTGTTGGCCTTGTAGGCATTCACGATTCCAACCATTTTGGTATTGCAGGATATTATTCCGACATGGCAATCAAAGAGGATATGATAGGCATAGTAATGGCGAACACTGAACCAGCAGTGGCACCTTTAGGTGGAAAAGAGCCGATACTCGGAACAAACCCCATAGCCATCAGCATGCCCTCAAATAAATATTATGTTTCAGTTGATATGGCAACATCAGCTTCTGCACGTGGAAAACTACTAGAAGCCGCCCGTAAAGGAGAGAACATACCCGAGGGTATAGCGTTAGACTCTGATGGAAACCCAACAACAGACCCGAAAAAGGCACTAGAAGGTTCAATATTACCATTCGGGGGCCATAAAGGTTACGCATTATCTTTAATGGTAGAAATACTAGCAGGTCCACTTGTAAAAGCCGCAATCGGCAGGGAAGTGAAAGGCACCGTAAACCCCTATGAAAAATGTACAAAAGGAGACCTCCTATTAGCCATTAACCCATCAAATTTCGTTAACATCAAAGAATTCAAAGAACAAGTTGACAAATTCGTAGAAGAAGTTAAATCCACAGGCAAGGTATTAATACCAGGCGACATTGAAAAAATGAACATGAAAAAGAACCTGGAAGAAGGCATATACATAGACAATGAACTCCTAGAAGAATTTAAAAAAATAGAAAAAGAACTAAACTTGGATTTAAACTTAGAGGGGTAAACGCATTGGATAGCAGCAAGGCAATATACAAGGCCCTTAAAGACAACAGAATAAACTTTATAGTAAGCGTACCATGCGTTAACCTTGCAAAGGTCCTTGAAATGATAGACTCCGACAATGAAATCAAACACGTGCCAGCCACAAGAGAAGAAGAAGGTTTTGGGATAGCAGCAGGCGCCTACATGGCAGGGAAAAACACAGCCATCCTCATGCAAAATTCAGGTCTTGGAAATTCCATAAATGTCCTAGCATCCCTCTACAAATTGTACAGAATCCCAATACTCATGATAATAAGCCACAGAGGCACCAAGGGAGAATTCATGAACGCCCAGATACCAATGGGTGAAGCAACACCACTACTACTAGAAACCCTCAAAATACCATACCATGTCCCATCCACCCCCAAAGAAGCATACAATGCCATAAAATCAGCCTGGAAAACCGCAAAAAAGAAAAGATATCCTACAGCCATACTCCTAGAAGTCAGCTACTGGTGAAGGCCAATGGAGCGTATAGAAGCCATAAAAAGGATAATAGAACAATTAAACGATGAACTAGTCATTTGTAATCTTGGATTCCCATCAAGGGAACTTTACAGTATAAAAGATTCCCCAAAACACTTCTACATGCTAGGATCCATGGGCATGGCCTCATCAATTGGACTTGGACTTGCACTATCACAAAAACGTAAAGTAATCGTCCTTGAAGGTGATGGTTCACTCCTCATGAACCTTGGAAGCCTCGTGACAATACATGCCCAAGCACCCAAAAATCTCATACTCATAATCTTAGACAATGGATGTTATGCAACCACAAGTTCACAGTGCACATACGCCCTCCAAGTCGACCTAAGCAAACTTGCAAAGGGTATAGGATTCCAGAAAATCTTCAAATCCGAAAACCCACAAGAAATAAACATGAAAAAAGTGCTAAGAGAAGAAGGGCCTGTCATAGTCCATGTTAAGGTGGAACCGGGTAATGCAAATGTCCCAATCATAGACATAAGCCCAGAGGAGATAATATCAAGATTCATGGATGAAATCTGACTATTTTTTCCGGTAAGTGGCATAGAATCCATCAGTATCAGCATATACCGTGTGGAAACCGAACCTCTCCGCCTCTTTTATCGTTTTCTTAATATATTTCCTGCCCCAGGCCGTTATAGCCTCGGCACACTCTAAAGAATACCATCTGAAACGTGTGTAACCATAAACACCATACATTGTATTAGCAAGCCTTTTAAGGGCTTCCTGTTGCACGTCAAGTATCCTTTTTTCCATGGGCTCTTCAGCTGCCCTCATCTGATTTTTTATCTTAACCCTTTCATCTAATATTTGCCCTATAATCGAAGGCACGAATCCCCTTGGTTTTTTCCTGAACCTGTAACCAGACTCTGGGGCGATATAACATTCTTCTCCAGTATCATGGGTTAGGGTGTCGGGTGAAATGTTCTTTGAGATTATGATACTAGGATATAGGCTTCTGAAGTCAAACTGTACAATGTTTTCATGCAAGCCCTTTTCAGGTTCTTTAACATAGCCCCCAACCACCCTCTGGGTTCTTCTCATTTGCAGTTCCGAAGGTGACGGTTTATTAGGTACTAGTTCACCGTATTCAAATGCTTTTCTTATGAGGAACCATTCAACTTGTTGTCCAGTGGCCATCCTTGTTATGTCGAATAGTGGCTGCCCCACGATCCTTGTGATCTCCATGTTTAAGGGCAGTATTTTTTCAGCGATCTTATAGGTTGCGATCACGTCTCCAAGTGAATATTCGAAGAGCTGGTCCCTTAGACTTTTATTGTCCCAATATTCCCATAATTGGTCGCCGGGCAGTTCAACCTTCTTCTCACCAAACAATTCAAGGTATACTCTTTCGAGGGTGTATGTGTCAAGGTTTATGTAGCGTCGCATAACAGGATAAAGGTCGACATGTATTGTGCCCTTTATTGTTGTGGCTGTTGCAAAACCTCTCCTCATTGATTTTATTGTTGACCCGTCCCATCCTAGGTCGAGTTTAACACCTAGAAGATCTGCCCTTTTCCTTATATATGGGAAATCGAAATTGTCAGAATTGTACCCTACAAGTAACGCGGGCTTGGAACTTTTTATTATCTCGGCAAAGTTTTCTAGGAGTTCCTTCTCATCCTCTACAAGTTCGACAAAATCTAGGTGCCCTCCCTCTGTTGATATTATCCTTTTTTCCCGGCCATTATATAAGCTTATCATTATTATCTCATCTTTTTCAGGGTTGGGCATCCCATGGGGGTTGTAGACTTCAATGTCAAAGGCTAAAATTTCAAGTTCTGGGAATCCTGATCTGATTGTCCTTGGAGGCTCATCCAATTCAATAATTTCAACATCAGAAGAACTTATAGAAGATGATTCTATACTATGACCTTTTAATTCTATCTTCGACATTGGGAACAAGTCGTTGTCGATAAGGTATCTTCTATAGAATGGTATGTCATGTTCCCTGATCTCCTGGACGTGTTCAAGACTCTTCACCTTCTCCCTGATCCTTGGAACCTCCTGAGGATGCCTTAATATGATCTTGATAACATCAATTGGCCTTCCAAGATCCTTCCTTTCCATAACCTCAAGATCCTCAAAACCAGCCCCTTCTAATTCATCCAAACATGAATCGACATCAGACGGCACAGCATAAATATATGGTTTGAATGACCTGTCCAATGCTATTATAGGCCTGTTATCCTCGTCCTTCCCAAATAATCTTATAACTGGTATATCTTCAACTGTAACATAATCAATGTCAAGGAGTATCATCTTTCCCATGATATCATATTTTGGTGGGATGGACTATTATATTCTTCCCAACCTTGGAGTCCCCCCCAAACATCTAAATTATAGATCCACCCACTAAATGTATTATGTCATACTCGTATCCAAGAAAAAAACTTGATGGGGGGTTCAGCATGAAGATAATTCCACTCGCATCTGAAAGCCTGGGTGTTAGAAGCCTCTCAGTATATATCGAAGCCAAGAACAGGATATTAATAGACCCAGGAGTCGCCCTCGGCCCCAAGAGATATTCATTACCCCCTGCAAAAATCGAAATAGAAAAATTGGAAGCTGCCAAGAAGAAAATCATTGAATTCCTAGGAATGGCTGATACGATAATCATATCACATTATCATTACGATCATTATCTTCCAAGCGCTAATTATAATGGAAAGCATCTACTCCTAAAAGATCCCAGGAAAAAGATTAATAAAAGCCAGATGAGTAGGGCGTCCAAGTTTCTCAAAGGCAAGGAAAATTATGAATATGTTGATGGAAAAAATTTCACGATCAATGATTGTAGAATGGAATTCTCACCACCACTTCCCCATGGAGAAGAGGGAACTAGACTTGGATTTGTTATAATGACAATGATAGAAGATAAAAAGAGGATAATCCATGCAAGCGACACCCAACTGTTAAATAAAAAAAGTATAGAATGGATAATAGAGAAGATGCCAGATCTCATAATTACAAGCAGCCCCCCAACCTATATAGGATACATTAAAAATGCTTGGAAAACTGGGACAAAGAACATTAACAAGATAATCCTAGAAACAGACTCTGAGATAATATTAGACCATCATATAATAAGGGATAAAAGATATCCTGAATTCTTTAAAGGATTGGAAAAAGAACCATCTACTTTTGCAAGATACTTAAAGGTGGAAGAAACGCCCCTTGAAGCATACAGAAGAGAACTACATGAAATAGAAAATGGCAAAAAAGTTAAATTACCCTTCAAGTTACCCTGATAAGCTCGATGCGAACCTCAGGATGCTTTTTCTTCCTTGTAAGCATTTAAGGCCGCGTATGCAACTCCTAGTATGAGCGGTCCTATTATGAAACCCGCCAAACCCCACACTAGAGGTCCTCCAAGGAATCCGACAAGGAAAAGCAGCGGATGAATATCAGCATACTTGCCTGACAACTTCGGACGGAGATAAACATCAATACTGCTCAAAAAAGCACCGAATATTAAAACTATTATACCTCGGAGTATATTACCAGAGATAAAATCGTATATGGCAAGTATAGTATAAGTAGGCCAGGGTCCGATAACTGGGATCAGCTGGAAGAAGCCCGCTAGCAAACCCAAGAATATTGCATACGGGTATCCGAGGATTTGAAAGCCTAATATCGCCATTAAACCTATTATGAATGCTGTTAGGAAATGTCCATAGAATATGCTCTTTATAACCTTTTCTGTTTCACCTAAAAGATGCCTTAAGAAATCCTTTCTATTATCTGGCATTAAAGAATATAAATAGGATATTATCTTGTCACCATCCCTTGCAAAATAGAACGCCGAAGCAAATAATATGAATAATTGTAATGCTATCATTGGCACTCCACTGATAAGATCCACAAAATAATTTATCACCATCCTCAAAAGATTATTGATAAAATCCTTTAAAAGATTAAATAGTAGATCTGTTGAAGGCCAGAACTCAGAGGGTATATAAGATTTCAAAGCATTGTTCAGGGAACTTACATTTATCTTCTGGGCCGTGGAAAGTAATGCTGGTGCTGAATGGAAGAGAGTGTCAATGCTAATGGCTATGATCCCAATTAATGGTAAAAGTATTATTATCATTACTAGGCCTATGGTAATCGACCTATAAGGGATATATTTATCCAGCCTCTTTGCTATTGGGCGTATACCATATGCAAACACAGCACCAAGGAATAACATTGTCCAGATTGGATAGAGTACTATAGCTGATAATAGTAAAAGCACTAATATGATGAAAAAAGATGATGTTATAGTGTCTTTTATCCTATATATCAATTTTTACCTCCCAATGATCTTATCACACCCGCAGCATCCCTCTTATATTCTCCAAACTCTTTAATCATTTTGAGTTCATGACTCCAGAATACAGGCCCTTTTATACATACTCTCCAGCCGGTATCATCAAGGCAACATTGTCCACATAAACCCATGGCACACTTCATATACCTCTCAAGGGAAAACTGGCCTACTATACCCTTATCCTCTAACCTTTCAAATATTCCCTTCATCATGGGTTCTGGGCCGCATACAAAAGCCATATCATAAAATCCTTCAAGAGATTCTAAACGGTCAGTGGCCAATCCCTTGAATCCACAACTTCCATCATCAGTACATGTGAAAATCTTGGTCCCGGCCTTTTTGAGACGTTCTAGGAATAATAGTTCATCATATGTTTTGGCAGCTACTATAACATCGACTTCAAAATCTCTTGCCCTGGCTTCTTCTACCAGGGCTACTATTGGAGCCATCCCTATACCCCCTCCTATGGCAAGTATCCTATGACCTTCTATGGTGAATCCGCGCCCGTATGGTCCTCTCAATCCTAGCTGATCCCCTTTTTTTAATCTGTGGATCCTTGAAGTGAATGGGCCGACTTTTTTTATTGAAACCCCAATTTCTTTGTTTGTCTTGTCGATTAATGAAACTGACATGGGTTTTTCATCCTTGAAATCCCAGATCATCATGAATTGTCCCGGGAAAGGGAATTTTCCCTGCCATGGGAATATGAGTGTCTTAACATCCTTTGATTCCCTGATAATCTTTTTAATTTCCAAGATTTTCGGAGCATGCAATTTTATAGCCTCCCAAGCCTTATTCATGGGCTATTCCAACCATTTCATTTATTTTTTTGAATCCTTGTTTTTTCATAAAAACTTTAAGGTCCTCGCAGATTTCCTTGAATATTCCAATGCCATGATAGAATATGCCGCTACCTATCTGGGTTGCGCTGGCCCCTGCATAAAGGAATTCCACAACATCCTTATAATCTGTTATCCCCCCAACACCGATTATGGGAACATCAACCGTCTCATATACTTCATATACACACCTGATGGCTATTGGTTTTATTGCGGGGCCTGAGAGTCCCCCGAATTTGTTGGACAAGATTGGGCGCGCTGTTTTCAAGTCTATTTTCATTGCGGGTCCTAGAGAATTTATAAGGGTTATGGCATCACATCCCGCCTCTTCCGCCTTTAAAGCTATCTCTCTGATATCAGTGACATTAGGTGTTAACTTAGCGGCCACAGGCACATTACAGTTGTCTTTAACGGCTTTTATCACCTGGAATGTTAGTTGTGGGTCTTGTCCTATTGTTGCCCCGTAGCCTTTCATTGCATGGGGACATGAAATATTCAATTCTATCATATCTACTAGCTCCTGGATTTCCAGGGCGACTTTTACAAATTCTTCAGGAGAAGAACCATATATGGATGCTATCACCGGTATTTTATCCTCTACTTTATCCAGTTCATCTTTGAATGATTCCACACCCGGATTGGACAATCCCATAGCATTTATCAGCCCATATGGAACCTCCACTATCGTAGGGTTCCTGTAACCCATATTTGGTTCTAGTGAGAATGATTTGGTTACAACAGCCCCAGCTCCATGATGATAAACACGATTTAATGATGATGCTGTCATCCCAAGGACACCCGCAGCAAGCATAATAGGATTTCGCATTTTAACCCCGCAAAGATTCACCTCTAACACCTTATCTCACCCCATAAAAGATTATAATAGGGAACCAAACACAAAGTTATCCATATGAAATGCTACCTAGTACCATGTATTATCGGTTTCATCGCATTTGATAAAAATTTGGATATTGTAGATTATGAACTTTTCCCCAGAAAATCTATAATTTCAAAGTTGCTAGAATTCGAAAGAGGATCATTAACTAGTGAAGAAGAAAAAATCATGAAAAGACTCCTCAATAACTACAGAGAAATCTCCATAGAATCCAAACATAAAAGGAAGTATGGAAAATTCAAAAATGTCAAGTTAGAATCGCCAAACAAGGCTGGTGAATATCTCAGAGAGAACCTGAAAGAAACACTTAAAAAGATTGGATTCATCAAAGATGGAGAATTCTATGATAGCATATACAAAATCCACATGGGGATAACAGTCAAAAAATTGGAAGAATCCCTAAAAGAACAGGACAAACTAATCATACAAGCAGCAAACGCACTAGATGATCTTGATGAGGCCACCGGCAAATTTGTTGAAAGGATAAGAGAATGGTACTCAATATATTTCCCAGAACTAGACTCCATAAAAGACCATGAACACTATATCAAACTCATAGCAGAACATGGAAAAAAAGAAGATATAATAAAAGTGAAAAAACTTCCAAGGGAAAGTATCGGGGCTGAACTAGAAGAAGAGGACATAGACCTCCTAAAAGAATTCGCAAAGGCCATCAGATCACTACAGATACTGAGAAAATCCATAGAAAAATATATAGAGTTGAAGATGGGATATCTCGCACCCAATCTACAAGATGTTGCCGGCACCACACTCGGCGCGAAATTAATAGCACACACAGGGAGCCTGAAAAAATTAGCACTTTTACCATCCTCAACTATACAAGTGCTGGGAGCCGAAAAAGCCCTATTCAGACACCTTAGAAGAGGTTCGAAACCTCCAAAACATGGACTAATCTATCAACACCCTCTAATCAAAGGCTCCGCTTGGTATCTTCGCGGCAAAATCGCGCGGACACTAGCATCAAAAATCTCCCTCGCAGCCAGAAAGGACATCTTCACAGGAGAACACGATCCTAGTATAAAAAAAGACTTGTATAAACGAATAGATATCATAAAAAAGGAAACCCCAAAAAGGAGAAGATAAAAAAAACCTACCATATGGGGGAATAACATGAAGAAAATCAAAGGAATCGAAGGCATTTATCTCCATAAAGATCATCTCGTAACAGTTAACCTCACACCAACCCTGAAAGTCTATGGTGAAAAACTATTCAAATTTGGTGGCCGCGAATACAGGATATGGGATCCTCACAGATCCAAGATGGCCGCAGCCATACTCAACGGTCTCAGAAACCTCAAAATCAAAAAAAATTCCAAAATGTTATATTTAGGGGCGTCATCTGGGACAACAGCATCACATTTCTCTGATATGATCCCAGATGGTATCATATATTGTCTAGAATTTTCTCCGCGGATGATGAGGGAACTAGTAAAGGTGTGTGAAAATAGAAAAAATATGATACCCCTACTTAAGGATGCTACACGTCCAAGGGATTATCTACACCTTATAGAAAAGGTGGATTTCATCTACTGTGACGTGGCACAGCCAAGACAAAGTCAACTTTTCACAGAAAACATGAAACTATTCCTTAGAAGGGAAGGTCAAGGTCTATTGATGGTGAAATCAAGGAGCATAGACGTGACAAGGAAACCTTCTGTGATCTTCAAAGAAGAGGAGGAGAAGATAAAAAGTTCGGGTTTCAAAGTCTTGGAAAGGGTTAGATTAGAACCATATGAGAAGGATCATATGGCTTTAGTTGTCGAGTTTTGGTGACTATGTTTTGGCTGCTCTCCTACCCTCATCTGTTATCTTGATAAAGTCTTCTTTTAGCGTTCCTATTAGCTTATATAATTCGATTGGGGGCATTTTCTGTATCTTGGAGGTTTCTATCCCCTTTTCTTTGGACAGTCCCTTGAGGAAGTATGTGAAATAGTTGCCTAGGAAATCTTTTATCCGGTAACCTCTTCCAATGGCTTCAATTTCTTTTTCATCCAATCCCCAAACAAGTTTTTTGATTTTTGAAAGTAGCGCGGGAGTGGGATGTTTAATTTCACCATTCTCCAATCCCTCTACAACCGTTTTTGGGACTTCTAGTTCTTTTGCAAGTTCATCAAGGCTTTTTCTTTTAATTTTCCTATAACCTAGTATAAGGTCTTTTAATGCCATTGACATCTCACCTCATAACATTTCCTTCCCTGATAATACTATATAATATGATATATAAATAATTTATTATTAATATATGGAGAAAATCTTAAAAAATTATAATAAAAATTATCCTAAAATTATTATAATTTCTGGGATATTAATTCTATCAAAATCTTGGAAAGCTCCACTTTATCCATCAGCGGAAGCTTCTTCACCCTATCAAAAACTAGTATAGGTTTGATCCTATCTGAACCAAAACCTTCAACTGCAAGATCATTAGCAACAACCAAATCCGCCCCAGACCTCTCCATCTGCTCCCTAGCCAACTCTATAAGTTCATCCTCACTAACATCATATTCAGCCTTGAACCCAACAAGATAAACATCAGGGTTTAAAGTTTTCACAGAATCAATTATCTTAGGATTAACCTTCAACCTTAAAACCCTCTCCCTAGAAGAGGATATCTTACTTTCAGCATACTCCGGCCTGAAATCAGCTACAGCAGCAGCAGAAATAAAAACGTCAAAGTCTCCTATCAACTCCCGAACCTTATCAAACATTTCAGCAGCTGAAAGAACATTAACCACACGTATACAAGATGGTGCTCGTAGAGACAAATTCGCGCCAATAAGGGTAACATCCGCACCTTGTATAAAAGCCTCCTTAGCTAACTCCAATCCCATCTTCCCAGAACTCAGATTACAAACGCCCCTCACAGGATCAATAGCTTCATAGGTCCCCCCAGCACTTACAAGAACCTTCTTACCCTTCAGATTACCAGGAGAGGCCTCCCTTAAAACAGTAAGTATTATATCATCGAGATGGGGGAACTTAGCTTTACCCTCTTCTATCTTTGGTTGTGCGAAAACCACACCCTCTTTGATGAGTTTTTCAATATTAGATTTTATCGCCTGATACATTGACAGGTTCATTGAGGGTACCATTACAATTGGAGTTCCATAACCCCAAGCTGCGATTAGAAGAGCATTTATGGGGTTGTCAGCTATTTTATATGCGAATTTACTTATAACATTAGCCGTTGCTGGGGCTACAAGGATAATATCAGCATCAGCATATTTCACATGTTCTATCTCGCCTGTGAGCTCTAATATAACATCATTACCAGTTGCAAACTCCATGGCATAAGGATGAATAATATTACAAGCACCATCACTCATGAAACATTTTATTGTTGCTCCCCGCCTTCTAAGTTCACGAGCGAGCTTAACAGACTCTATAGCCGCGATACTCCCAGTTACACATAATATGATATCCATGAAAATCCCATTAATGCTCATCAACTACTATGGTTGTCTCTTCGCCAGTTAACTGCTTTATAACCCTATTGAGAACATCGAGACTAATAGGTATCCTACGGGCGTCTTCCTTAATAACCCTTATCTTGAATTTTTCCTTACCATCCTTCCCATAAACAATATTTATACCAGAAATCCTTGCAGGGGCAAGAACATCCTCAGCAACTGACTTGAGATCAGAATCCTCACCAACAACCCTCACACGCTTACCTATAGCCCTTGAAATAGTCCTCACAATCTTACCCCCCTTACCTATAAGTTTACCAACCTGATCCCTCTCAGTGATGATAATAACAACATCACCCATATCTATAGCCTTCTTAAACCATAATTTACCCTCAGCCAACTTATAAAGCACCTTTGAAATCTCCAATTCTAATTCAGACACCTCACCACTTTTAAGTTTATCTTCACAACCCTGACATAAAATCCCACTCTTCAAACAAACATCACATATTGGTAATCCCATCATTGATTCCTCCTCTTCCCTATATTGATAAACCAGTAAAGATTATAGGCCACAAACAAGGAACAATTAGCACTTTACTCAAAAGTGCAAAAATAAAAAGTCCCATATTAACTTGAATGTATTCCCATTGTGACCCTTACTCATAGATTTTAATATACTATAATATAAATTTATAACCCCCTTGAAACCTTAATAATCATGTGCAGATAAAAATTATTATCAAAAGCCTAATTCAGAGCATGCCATTCCAAGCTGGGTGAATATAATGGATCAACCCCCCAAGAAAGATATCTTGCCAAATCTGTGGCAAGACCGCCGCCCAGATCCGAGATCATAGATCAAAAAGCTTACAGAAAAGGCTCATAGTGAAAGTCGTGTGATCCCACCAATTTACCCCCAGATGATCCTAAAGGCATTATTTGTCATGAATGCAACCTCTGCAAGATAAAAGAAGGAAAGTATGGCTTCTGCCGTCTCCGCAAAGTAAAAGATGCTATGATACATCCCAGTATAGATAGAAACCAAGAAGCTGTTGGAATCTTCTATTTCGATCCTTTACCCACCAATTGCGTGGCTAATTGGGTATGCCCCAGAGGCACTGGGGCTGGTTACCCAAAATATGCATATTCAACAAGACCAGAATATGGTTACAAGAACCTTGCCACATTCCTTGGGGCTTGTTCATTCGATTGCCTATTCTGCCAAAACAGCTCATATAAGGAAATGGCCATCAGAGGAAAGCCTATATTCACTGCTGAAAATTTAGATGATATGATAAAGGTAAGCCTATCATCAGGTGGCATAATAAAATTCGATCTTAAAGCATGAGATGATAAACTCCACAAGATATTGACAGGTGCAAGTAATAGACAAACTTTTAAAAATTTTAAATACATCTGCGAAGGCTATTTTGATAAGAGACCCGACCCACCATTACTTGTTGCCAGCACACTTTTAGTACCATATAAGGGGGAAAAGAAGTGAAGAATATGACCAATTTTCTAGCTGAGCTCAATCCTAACATACCATATAGTTTACTCGCTTTTCAGCCTCAACACATGATGAGAGATCTCCCACTATTGACATGGGAAGAGGCAAAGGAGTGTCTAGAAGCGGCCCAAGAGGAGGGGTTAGAACGGGTGAGGTTAGGGAACACTCATCTGCTAAAATAGAGGATGTTTTATCCTATGAACTTGAAACTATTAATTATGATATCAAAGTTTGGTTTTTCCTTGTCAAAGTCGCTGGCCAGGGCGCTGCAGAGTATCACATACACTTCTTCTCCCCTTTGTATCCATATTGCCATCTGTTTCTTTTTAACATCACCTTCTGTCACGATATAGGTGTTTTCAAGGGCTTGCATGGATCCTATGGTTATGTTACCCTCCGAGACCCGTTGATAACTTGAGTTATTGAAAAGTGTGGCGTAGTTTTGACTGTACATATAATCAAGGCTACCTTCTAAACTCTTTTTCTGTATTACTACAAGGGTCTGGGCATAACCTGTTTGGGGATTTACAGACTTAGGATCTGCCACAGCCACTATAGTGTCATTTGCCTGTGATTTTGCTACAACCCAACTTTGAGGATACTCAAATGTTATATTATCTCCTGTGAATATCTTATTTTTATTTTCTCCATTGGATTGGGAAGTGCAACCCGCAACAGCTACCATTGCCATGATGGCAACTAAGATAACTAATAAAGGTTTTCGCATGATGGAGCACCTCTAAAAAAAACACCTTTTATCCTGAAGTATTTGTTGGCGGCTCCGATGGTGTGGTTGGTGTGGTTGGTGTTGTTGGCTCATAATATATTGTAGTATTATCATAGGTTGTCTTTGGGACGTAATTAGTGGTGTTGGTATGATTTATGGTGAATGTTGGGAAAGCGCTCTCGTTAACAAGAACAGTACCTGTCTGATCAGAACCCAGATTTAACAAGTAAAGGCCAAATCCACTACCTATAAAGAATGCTAATGCTAATAATAAAACTCCCACCATTTTAAGGGCGTTTCGGGGTCTTTCCGGCTCTTTCATGGGTGTGGGTTTTTTAACATATTTCTTTATTAGCTCCTCTTTTTCGCGAGCTTCCTCTTCTTCTCTAGTTTTTTCAATCCAATGATCTAAGGGTTTTTCATGGGTTGAACGACCCTGCATCCTTTTTATCCTCTCAGCAGCTTCTATGGCATCTAGTTCCCTCTGGTATTCTCTTTTCAGCATCCTATATTTGCTCTCGGATATTTCACCCGCTTTCCAATTTTTTTCCAATTCTCTTAGACGATGGAGCAGCTCTTTTCCCTTTTCAACCATCTTTATCTCCTTTATTTTATTTTCTTAATCTAAGATTTGTATCAATTATTCTTATTATTTTTTCTTGTACCATTTATCCATGGGATATGAACCTAGGATCTTCATAAATGGTGTTCTATTTTTAATCTCATTTAATATCATATTTATATTCTTTTCCTTTCTATGCCCCTCAAAATCTAGGAAGAATATGTATTTTCCAAGGCCCATCTTTGAAGGTCTGGATTCTATCTTGGTCAAATTTATATTTGCATCTGCAAATAATCCTAGAATCTCATATAAACCCCCTGGCCTATCCTCTGCGAGTGTGAATAATATTGAGGTCTTATCTGAGCCAGTGAATGGATGGTCATGTGTAGCTATCACGATAAAACGTGTCATGTTAGGAGTATAATCTTGGATATCCTCACATATAACATCTAAGTCATATAAACTAGCAGCTCTTAGGGTGCCTATGGCACAACACTCTCTTTTACCTTTTATGATTTTCGCTGCTGCAGCAGTACTAGATGTTGGATGAGCTATGAGACCCATCCTTTCTATAAATTTGTGACATTGTGCAAGTGACTGTGGATGTGAATAGACATCTGTGAGTTCCTCAAGTTTCACACCTTTATTAGCTAGAAGGTAATGATCAACCTTCAAGACTATCTCTCTTTCTATGCAAAGATTGTGTTCTTGGGCTAAAAGGTCTAATGTAACGCCCACCGGACCCTCGATAGAATTTTCGATTGGTACAACACCCTTATCGACCTTCCCATTTTTCACAGCATCTAGAACATCTATTATAGAATCGAATGGTAATAGCCTATTTGATAATCTGTAGGCTGCCTCTTCTGTAAAAGTCCCCTCTGGTCCAAGATATGCTATAAGATCCAAAAAGAACACCTCTAGTATAAGCCACCTTCTAGGAGGTTTTTTGTCCGGTCAGAGGTTGCCTGGTAGAAACGTCTTATAACTGCCTCACCATCTTTATAATCTATGATGGTGGCGGAAACACCCAATGCATGTAGGTGTTTTATGAATTCCATGGCCTCTTTTCGACTTGACACATTTATCCTAGTATCTTCATGTGCCATCTCCCCCTTAGCTATCTCTTTTATCGTTTTTAACATTGGATAGATTATGGATTCGCCGAGTCTATGGGCTCTCTCACGCAATTCATCCTCGGATTCTTGCATTTCATATGCTTGGAATCCTTCCCTTATCACTCTACTGAAGAAGAATGCTCTCCCGAAATCGAATGGGTAATTGAAAGCATATCTTATTTCACTGGCGTGTGCCTGGGATGCTGTATATTTTATGGGTGGTAACTCCATCTTCGGGTCTTTTATAACAACACCTTCTCTGCCTTCCTCTCCTAGTTTTTTCACAATTTCTTTTATTTTTTCCGCGGCTTCTTTTACCTTGAAGACTCCTAATAAACGAACCACTGGAAGATCATAATCTCCAAGCAACTTTCTCTTCTCTTCAACAGGTAAGGGTTTATTTGTGCCTTTTTCCCTCACATCGAATATCCTAAATCCTAGTTCACCTATTTCCGGATAATAATGTGAAACATATGGATTGGATGTGCCTATCATCTCCCCACACAATACAAGGCCAGGATTGTCCTTGAAGAACTTGTCTAAATCCATGAATTCTTGTACTTTCCGGGTTGTGAAAGGACATAGGTATCCTCCCCGTGTAAGGGCCGCTATTTTTGAGTTAACTGATGCTATCCTAACATTGTAGCCGTTCATTTTCTCTTCGACCGCCACCTTGTCCTTGAAGTGCTTTTCTATAGTTGGGGATAATATTAGGGTTCTGCGGATTTTTGGGAAGCCCCTTATAATCTCCAGTTTATCATCGGCGATATATACTACTGTCCCGGATTCTATGTGCATGAGGTCTTTTTTGAATAAGAGTGCTGGTTTTATAGACTTGTAGAATTTAACTGACCGTCTCTTGATGGCCCTTTCTAGTCTCCCATGGCTTATTCCTAGGGCTGCTGCTATCTTCTTTTCCAGGAAATTCTCAGCGTATAATCTCCCTGTGAAATCACATTTTTCGCATGTGAAAAAGAAATTTTTTAAGGTGTTGTTTCTTCTCCAGTCTACTTCGAGGGTTGATCCGCATTTTGGACATTTTATGATGGGTAAAATTATTAGTTAACCCCCCTCCATTTCAACTATAAGGTCTAGTATGTCGCTTTTGGTTATTATACCTACAAGCGCGCCTTCATCATCTAATACTGGGAAACCTCCATATCCTGTTTCTATCATCTTTGATGCTGTGTTTGATATGTTATCTTCTGGGTTTACTGTTTTGACGTTTTGTGTCATGAGATCCTCTACTAGTAGGTTTCTTATCCTTGAACGTTTGTATTTGTCAGGAACGACTTTTCTGAAGGCTATCATTGAACGTGCTATATCCTTTGATGTGATGATTCCTATGAGTTCTCCATCTTCAATTACTGGTAATCTTCCTATATCCGCGTCTATCATTAATCTTCTGGCGTGTATCATTCTCTCGGTTGGTTCTATGGTTATGAGCTCTGAGCTCATCACATCTTCTACCTTTCGTTCTTCATAGGGTTTGCCTTTGCAGACTTCGAGTATATCTGTTTTTGTGAGTATGCCAACTAATTTATCATCTTCTGTGACTGGCAGGCTCCCTATATTGTTTTCAAGCATTATGTCGGCTGCGGTGTCCACGTCCATGTCAATATCTGCTGTTATAATATCTGGGCTCATGACAGTTGACACGTGGAAATGTGATGGTGCAAGGTTTCCATATCTTGAGGATCCGAGTTTTGTGGCGATATCCTTTTCAGTTACTATCCCAACAACTTCTTTTATATGTTCATTGTTGGTGTTTATGACTATGAGACGTGAAAGGTTATTCTTTTTCATGATTCGTAGAGCGTCGCAGATATTCTGATCTTTATCAATACAGACTACATCTGGGTTCATGAGATATTTTATCTTCATATTGGTCCCTCCAGTTATTGGATGGCTTTTATGATATCTGTTTTTGTTATTATACCAGCTAGTTGGTTGTTTTCGTCGACTATTGGGATTCCGCTAATTTTTTCATTTAACATTATATTAGCGGCTTCAGCGGCATCAGCATCATCTTTCAAAGTTATGAGGTCTTCTGTCATTATATCCCCTGCTGTTAACATTGAAACTAGTCTCACCTTCTTTTTTTCCTCTGATTTTCTTTTAACGAAGTAGATTTTCTCAAGGGGCACGCCGGTTTCTGGATCTTCAAGTTGTGCGAATGATATGTTTTCTGATGTTATGATCCCTATTGGTTCGTTGTCTTTAATCACAATGATCCTACCGATGTTGTTTTCTTCCATTAGATTTGTTACATGGGCTATTGTATGGTTTTCAGTGACTGTAATAACATCTTTTGTCATGAGATCAGAGACTTTCCATCTGCCTTTACATTTTTCATTATAAACCCATAGGAGGTCTGTTTTTGTTATTATACCAACAAGTTTACCATCCTCTACAACTGGTAGGGAGCTTATATTATTTCTTAACATTAGATCCACGGCTTCTCTTATATCAGAAGCTGCTGATATTGTTATAAGATCTTTGCTCATCACCCGCTTTATTGATATCTTATCTATGGGCCTTCTTCGCCAAGTTGGCCCGGCTAATCTCAGCTTTTGGGTTATATCTTTTTCTGTTACTATTCCAACTGGTTTTTCTTTGTTGTCCACCACGATTATGTGGCTTATTCCATGTTTCAGCATTAGGTTCCTTGCATATGAGACTTGTTGGGTGTCTGGCATCACCATTACTCTTGTGGTCATTACATCTTCGACTTTCATCTTCTCTCACCACTGGAAAAATAGTATATATTAAAGGGCTATTGCCCTTAAAAGGTCGCTTTCGGTTATTATACCGAGGATTTCCCCGTACTCAACGACTGGCACCCCTCCAATACCTTTTTCGGCCATTATCTCGTATAATTGTCCTAGCGTGCTTGTTGGGTTTATCGTGACTACTTTTTTCTCCATTATCTCGCTTACTGGTGTGTTGAGGGCTTCTTCTGCACTATTTGTTTTTATGGTGTCGAATACCCTGTTGGATCCTAGGAATTCTAGTATGTCAGTAGCTGTTATGATACCTACGAGTTTTTCCTTTTCTGGGTGGGGTGTTCTTCTTTCTTCTCCGACTATTGGCAGTCTTCTGAATTTGTTTCTTACCATTATCTTGGACGCTCCCTCGATTGGGGTGCCTGGGGTTGTTGTTATAAGTTTTTTTGTCATGTGATCTGCTACTATTTCATCATTTAGGACTCCTGCCATTAAAAATACGAAGTCTCTTTCTGAGACTATTCCAACCAATTTTTTTTCAGAGCCGATAACTGGTAATGCTCCGATATTGTGTTCGAGCATTTTATTAACTGCATCTGCTATGGAGTCCTTTAATGTTATATATTTAACGTTACGGGTCATTATCTTCCTTACGGGTTCGTTTATGGCTGCGAGGAAGTTATCATCATATTTTTCTTCGAGGATCTTGGATTTGTCTCCTCCTCCTAAAAAGTCTAGGATGTCCATTGATGTTATTATACCTAAGAGTTTTCCCGTGCCTGGATCTGTTATTGGAAGTCTTCTGAACTTGTTTTTAACCATTATCTCAGCGGCTTCCTTGATATTTATGGTTGGTGGTATTGAAACCACTTCCTTCTGTGCGATGCTCATAACATCGCCTTCATGTTCAAAGTTTCTACTTTCAAATTCCACTGGACCACGATCCAGGGATTTTACTATGTTTATGGTGTCTTTTTTTCTCATCCGCACACCTCACGTGGTTTATTAAGAAACGTGAAAATTTTATTAAAAGAGTGGTTGCGATAAAATCCCTAAAATCTAGGGGTGACATCACCACACCTTTAAGAATAAATATAAGCCTTTAGTATATCTTCTCTTGAGACTATACCAACAAGTTTACCCTCTTTAGCCCTTTGAGGGTCGCTTTTAACATATACCGGGTTTTCAACTACTGGAAGTCTGCCCACATCTCTTTTAACCATTATTGTGGCTGCTTCATCAATTGTCATGTCCCTTGTAGCCACTAGGGGTGGGGTTTGCATTATCTTTTCTACTGGCATAGCCTTAACATCACCTGATTCTTTCACGATACGGGCATGACCATACCTTATAAGGTCTTTTCTTGTTATTATACCAATGAGTTTGCCCTTTTTCATTACAGGTAACCCTGAATAACCTGATTCATCCATTTTATTCCAGACCTTGGACAGTGGATCCTTTATATCACATACTACAACTTTTTCTGTTAAAACTTCGCTAACAGTTTTCTTCTTGGGTGGAATATTCCTCTCAACAAAACCTGATAATATATCATAGACGCTTAGTATTCCTATTAGCTTCATATTATCTGTGGATTCTACTACTGGGGCTTGTATCTCCTTAGCTTTTATTAGGAGATTTGCTGCCTTGTATATGTCCATTTCTGGGAGAAGTATTATACCTGGTTTTTCCATCATCCCCCTTGCTTCGATGTTGGATTTGGTAGCTGAAATATTGAGGACATCGCCCCTTGTAATTAATCCTTCAAGATGTTCTCCGTTTATAACAGGAACGCATCTGAAATCTTCTTCACGGAGGATGGATCTTACACGTGTGATTGCCATGTCAACTGGGACGGTCACTGGATTAGGCGTCATTAAATCTTCCACTTTCAAATTATTCACCCTCTAACTCCTCCTTACACTCCTCACATACATATTTACCATCATATTCCTCAAGATATTCTGCAAAAGTCCCGCAAATTTCACAAATACCTGGCACTGACTTTTCCTCCTCGGCATATGCCATAGTGTTCTCTTCTAAACGTGCACTTTCAACCAATATCTCGGTGAGTTCAGGTGCGACGGCCATAACATCAGTTGATGTTAATATGCCTACCAGTGAGCCGTCTTTCACCACTGGTAACCTTCTTATGTCGTTCTTGGCCATTAATCTGGCGGCTTCGTTTAGTTCTCGTTCAGGTTCTATTGTGATAAGGTTTTTGGTCATCACTTCCCCTATGGTAACCTTACTTGCTTTTAAATCCTTGGAGACAACCTTTCGGATTATGTCACTTTCTGTTATTAACCCTTCTGGTTCCGCGTTGCTTTTTATGATTAGGCTCCCTACCCTTTCCTTTGTCATTATATAGGCTGCTTCAGCGACGCTGATACTTGGATCAACAGTTACCACGTTTGTCGTCATGGCGTCATGCACCGTCATCTTTGTTTCCACATCCATCTGCAAAACCTCCTATCTTAGATCTAAAATTTTGTGGACTTGGGGTATTAAACGCACTTTAAAATGTCTTCCTATTTCTTCTGAAATCTTTAACAGCCGAGGAGTGTTCCCAACCCAATGGTCTATTGGACTGCTTGGTTGGATCACTATCCGGGTCATAGAGGGTTCTGAAATCTCCTTTCGGAGTTTCTGGGCTAGTAATCCCATATGGGATGGGGATGTGGTTGGCAAGACCACCACCTTAAGATATGTATTTACACTTCTTTTTATTAATATGTTTATGGATTGGATTTCTTTTTCTATAATATCCTTGGTACCAATATGTTCAGGTAGTTTTATGTCAACAGACGCATAATCTATGAGGGGTGCTATTTTTTTAATCTCACCAGGTAGGGATCCGTTGGTTTCTAATAATGACTTATAATCTGTCTCTTCCAGGAAGTTCTTTATAAAATCGGCGTAAAGTAGGGGTTCGCCTCCTGTTAAACTGATTGAATGAAGATCCGGAGATTCAAGATCTTTTATCCGCCTTTTAAGTTCCCTTATACTGGTTGATCTGCCTCTTTGCGGGTCTCTGCTTTCTGGTGTGTCACAGTAACTACAGTTAAGGTTGCAGCCTGCGAAGCGTATGAATATTTGCCTGCAACCGACTAGGAGCCCCTCCCCTTGTATGCTGGAAAAGACCTCCATTATAGGGGCTCTCATATCACTTTCACTCCTGGTAGGTGAAAACAGCACCTTGTCCTATACCCTCATTCACACAGACTCGGACAGTTTTTATCATCTTATTATGTTTTTTCAGCCTATCATAAAGTTTCTTGGCAAAGTATTCGGCGAGTCCTTCTGCTGAGGTGGATTCTATTGGTAGTAGGTAACAATCTTCAATTGGAATCTTATAATTTTTACCTGCAACTTGAAATTCCACCGAATCCTCTTTAAGGTGAATGTCCATGAGTGGACTCTCCAAGGGCACTAAAAAGTGGTGATCCAATTTTTTGCAGATTCTTCGCATTATACTTTTAACATCTTTAAAGTCGACTACGAAGCCATGTTTTCCTATTGGCTCGCCTTCTACTTCCACGTCAACTATGTAGGAGTGTCCATGGATAACTCCACATGTCTCGTGTTCTGGTATCATGTGGGCTGCTGAAAATCTCAGGTTGGCATGGATACCATTTATTATAATCTTCAATTTACTTCACCCTATAGTTCTTGTCTTTGCTATGTCTTCTTCCATTGATTCAATCTCTTGGATGTATTTTCTGGCGACTTTCCCTATAATTTCTATTATATCTTCTTCCTTTAGATCCTTATAATCTAGTATTCCTATGGTTTCAATGTCATCTGGCGTTCCTTTACTTGTTAGGTTTATTCCAAGGTGTATTTTCATGCTTGAAAGGGATGTGGTGGCTATCGAAACCGTGAGCTTACCAGAGTCGATATAGAGGTCGTCGCCTTCTCTCCTTGTGGGTATGCCTTGTTTCCATAACTCTTCCTGGAGTATCATGACAAGTATCCTTTGACGATGATATGATAATCTTAGGTTAGCTGGCTGTTCATCAAAGTGTTCAACTATAAAGTGGGCCATCTTCTCTGCTTTGATCTCACGTCCTCTATCCTCGTAGTCTATGATATTCTTTATGTTCATGGGTCCTATCCAAGTTATTATACTTGAACCTTTGATTTGGAGTTTTTTAAGGGCCCATGCGGCTTTTATTTGGGTGCCATCATATAATATTTCATCTTTGAGGTGTTCATGTATCATTTGGATCATCCCACCTGTAATTCCATGTAACCAGTCTCTTCATCCTTTGATCTCCTCAATATCCCATTATAGGGTAGAATTGCGATTTCTGCGGTTGTATGGACTTCACAGCCTTCTTTTAAGTGTCCTCCTATCATGTTCCCTTCCTTGTCTGCTATTGCGAGGTGTACATGTATACCGTTTATTGTGATTGTGCCTTGCATGGATATTATCTCAAATGGACCTTTAACTTTTAGGATATTTTCATCTGCTAACCTTAGAGTGGCATTTTTAAGACTTCCAACACCTGATACTATTATTCCACCTTTTATCCTAATTTTTAGAAGCTCCTTTTTCAAGTCATGGGATGGTCTTATTCTTTGGATTATCATGATCATCCCCCGGGTAAAATATTTATTTCTTTAACATTTATTTTATCCTATGAGATCAAGGCCAAGGGATTTTATATATACTGTGGATGATCTTTTCTTCGCAACCACATCCTATTTACACCCAGAAGATCGTCTAATCGCATTTTTAAGGTATATCCCAGATCCTAGAGGTGAAAGGTCAAGAAACGGTAGAAGATATTCAAAGGTGGATTCAGAGGGTGCCTACAAGTTCCTTGGAGAAAATCATCCAATTTACCTCTATGATGCTGAGAATATTGGTAAGACCATTATAGCAGTCCCCAATGATCTCATAGATGAGATTATAACACCAACAGTACGATTAAAGGAAATTATACGCCAAGGACCGTCAGATGATCTCCTTGAAAAGGTTTTGATAATAGCGGATACTTTCCATGATGAAGCATCAATATCCTACAATGATATGGGTATTTCAGGTTCTATTCTACCATCATTATATGATCCTGAAAATTCCGATATTGATTTTGTTATATACGGCCTTGAAAACCATAGAAGAGCCCTTGAAACCTTCGCAAAACTTAAAAATCAAGGACCATTTAAGAGTTTGAATGAAGATTACTGGTTAAAGGTTTATAGAAAGCGAATAAAGGATGATACTTTGAGTTTCAGGGAGTTTTGTTGGTATGAGGAGCGTAAGAATAATAGGGGGCTTGTTGATGGCACATTATTTGATATTCTCGCGACTCGTAGCTGGGATGAAATAGAGGGTTCATGGGGTGATACCATATATAAGCCTCTTGGTAGGATAAAAATTGAGGCTAGAGTCTATGATGCAATGGCATCCTTTGATAACCCAGCCACTTACAAAGTTGAGGATGTTCACATCCTAGAGGGTCCAAGTGTAGACATAGAAGAAGTTGTATCCTTTACCCATACCTATGCTGGCCAGGCTAGGGAAGGTGAGGTTATAATAGCTAAGGGTAAACTGGAGAGATATACTGGTGCAAGGAATGGTTATAGAGTGGTGGTTGGGACGACAAGAGAAGCTTTCAATGAATATATAAAATTAAAAGACCTCAGAATATAATCTCTCCCCAAATCTCCTTTGAATCCCAAGCTTGGGGGTTGGATCACCTCATTTATATCCTCACAGGAGTGAATAAGCCTCTATAGGGAATTTCTCCAATTTTTTGAGGGTATTCAGAAAACAAAATTGCGTATAGGGGGATCTACTGCAATGTACATACTATTTTATATAATAGTAATATTATAATATTTGTGGTGTTTTTGATGATGAAGGTTTCTTTCATATCAGAGTATCTTTTCTGTCCCTTTAAGCTCTTTATAGAAGAAGTTGATGAGGAGAATATGCGGAAAATCAAACTCGCTAGGGAAGCCTATACCAACTTTAAGGATCTGATAATTGGTTCGTTGCCTTTAATCAGCAGAAAGATGGAGATCAGTGAAATAGAAGATCTTCTAAGAAAAGAGATCGGAAGATTAACAGTTACAAGCGAAATCGAGAACATGCTTAAAATGGAGGCTAAGATAGAATCAGTTAAAATTAGAAGGTTAATGGATGTAACAGGAAAAAATGGCGAGGATATCATAGAATTCATAACAACTCCTAGTCTAAATAATTATAAGATCCATAACAACGACCTAGAACTTTCAGGGAATATCCATAGGATCGAGATCATCAAAGGAAAATATTATCCAGTTAAAATTAAAATGGGCCTCCCCCCATCTAGAGGTGTTTGGGATTCTGACGCCCTTGAAATAGCCGCATATGCCCTGCTAATAGAAAGAGAATTTAACAGCGAAGTTCTTTTAGGTTTTGTAGATTATATAACAGTGGGTGAAAGAAGACCAGTTGCTGTTGATTACACGCTCAGAAAAAATCTAATCAGCATATTAGAAGAAATAAAAGGAGTGCTCACTGGTGATGCGCCACCAGTAAAACCAAATCCGAAAAAATGTAAAAAATGTAACTACAATAATGTCTGTTTTGGATAAAATCTTTTTTTTAACTTTTTCCTGTTAAGCCCCCTACAAAGGATGGTAATACAGCAGACAAGGATAGAACAACGAAAATTTTATATGGCTTTGTTGAAAGATATATAATTTGAGTTTTACTCGCTGCTCGTCTATAAGGCTGAAAGAGTCGGTAGATGAGTAGGGAGTTTATCTACCCGAAACAAGGTTAAAAGACCAATAAAACCTCCCCACCTAAAAAAAAGAATAAACATGAGTGATTTTATATGAAAGAAGAACTTTTAAAGAAATGTGAAAATATAGACGATCCAAATATTATGGACACATGTAAAGTGCTCCTAGAGTTGATGGAGAAAAAGAAGGTTAAAGTGGAAGAAAAGGAAGAAAGTTACCTTGAAATGGCTGAAAAGATAAAACCTTCAGACGTTCCAAGAGTACTGGAACTTGCGCTTAAAATAAGGGAAAGCAAAGACATAAAAGATCCAGAGATCAAAAACACCGCCAGTAAACTTATAAGAGCCATAGAAATGAGCTAAAACCGTCTACCCCTAACCTTTTCTATATCAAATATAGCAGTATCGGCCACGGCCATAACAGCCATAACACCAGCCTGTATAGGGTCTGTAACCACAAGATCCGCCTTTTCAGTAACACTACCCGGCATATTAAGGCTTATAACAATAATATCCTGCTCTTTTTTAATTTTTTCCACAGCTTTACTTATCTCACCACCCATAAGAGAACCAGCCAATACCAAAACCCCAACCCTTGGAAGCCTCCCAACAGCCAAAACAGCCTCAGCAAGCTCCTTTTCACCAACTAATGGTATTGTGTCGACACTTATTCTCTCACCCCTTATGTTGTGCCTGTCAGCCTCACTTATAGCGCCCATGGCAACCTGTGAAACCTGCGCCCCGCCACCAATAATTATAATCCTTTTTCCATAAATGTCCTCCAGGGGCCTGTGAACATCAACATCCAAGATAAAATCAAAGGATCTCAGATCCTTGATCAGCTTATCAACGTCTTTAACATCCTCTAATTCCATGTATATAGAGCCTACCCCATTCTCCTCCACATAAAGATAAGCATAGCTTATATTTATACCCTTACGGGCTATCATCTCAGTTATTTCGCTGAGAACACCTGGCCTTTCAATAGTCTTGATACTAATGGCGGTTACAACCATAAAACTATCCCTTTAATATTTTTTCCAATCTAGATTTTTCCCTCCTCCAGAGGCTGAGATAATTATCATCCTCACTTACAGGGATTATTCTAAGGCCAAGTTTCCTATGTTCCTCTATCCAATCTTCATTAAAAACTGGGACTTCTATTTTTATGTGTTCATCAGTTGGATTCACAACTATAAGATTACGGTATGGGAAATCCCATTCCACTATGTATCCTCCAAGGCTTATGATGTGATGAGGTCTTATAACCATTTTCATTGATTATCACCCTTAAATTGTACTAGATGAATGCTGCTAAAAGCGCCACCACCCCAAGGATAGAAGTTGCAAGCGTCACTGGATAAAATTGTTTAAAGGTGAATATTGGGGCAAATGCACTTAAAGAAGCCATTAAAAGTGGGAATATGATAGCGACAAGGATATTAACAAGGATGCCCCAAGTGAATATGTTAGGTGGGATTCCAAGGAATAACACTGAGAAAAGAGCCGCTAATGTGAACATGAGGAAACCCCTTGTTATATAAACGAATGCACGCGACTTGGCAGCATATTCCAAATATGGGCCTTCGATAACATCTGCTTTCGTCTTTAAGATGACAAATGGATATTCATTGAGCAGTATCATGTATCCTATAAAAAATACTATGGCTCCTATGACACCAGCCGCTGAAAGGAGGATTGGACCATGGGTCTGTTGATAAGCCACTATATCTCCTAGGAATATGCTCTTAGAAATAATTACTGGTATAAATAATGCGATATATATTGGGAATGAGCCGAATGCTATTAATCTGAAGGCTCTCATTGCACTTATATCCTCTAGGAAGCTTCGCTGCACATTAGGGTGTTTAGCTCCCTTCGCAAGATCTGGGAACGGCATCCGGAGAGACATCACAGACTTTGACAATGACCCCATAAAAACATACACAACCTCCTCTATCTTCAAGAATCCCACGATTGCAACTATACTTGCAAGGGCGCCTATAGGATAAGTTTCTGGGATTATGAAGAGCAGGATTAGCAGGGCGGATAATAATCCGACAAGGGGTAATGAATTATATAAGCGTGGTACTGGCGAATATGGTTTTATACTCTGTTTAAAGAAAAACTTTATCGGAGCCATTATACCAGGACTTGAGATTGGAGGGCCTATTCTCTGTTGGATCCGCGCATGCACAAACTTTCTTTCGATACCAGGAAGCCAGAGGCTAACTATGAATCCTATGATGATTGTTCCAATGATACCCAGAATTGAATATAACATTAAACCACCCTTCATATTTTGATTATTTCTATTGCACGATCTGTACAAGTGAAGCAAGGATCACATTGCACTATCCCAAGTTGTGCGTCTGTTATATGATGACCTATAACCGCATATTGCATGGCACCTATATTAGCCATTGAAGGCGTTCTAATCACCACATTTCTAACCCTACCTTCTTCAAGAGCATAGGAATGATACAATGTGCCTCTTGGGGCTTCAACATAACTTTTAACAATATCAGTGTCCTGCATTTCCCAACTCCTATCCACAATAGCCCCCTCGGGAAGGTTTTCAACAGCCTGTCTTATTATTTTTATAGATTCAAAGATTTCAAAGACCCTTACAAGAAGATTGGATTTGATGTCACCATCATCTTGTGTGATAATATCAAATTCAAATGGGTCATAACATTCCATTTCCCTTCGCAGATCAAATTCTACCCCTGTCGCCCTGAGGGTAGGCCCTGTTACCGCGAGTCTAAGAGCATCTTCCCTTTTAATTGGACATACACCGGTTATACGTGACATTATCATAGGATCGGAAGTGAAACGATCTGCAAACTCTTTTACCTTCTCCTCTAGGTAATCTAAACCCTCATTTATTTTCTGGATTTTCATCTCATCTAGTTCTGCTCTTGGTCTTATCCCTCCAATGATGGGCACACCATATTGTACTCTGTTACCCCCTATCATCCTTAGAAGTTCCATTACAGTCTCCCTTATATAGAATAGTCTCATGGAAAATGTTTCATGCCCCAAAACCTCGTTTCCATGGGCTAAATATAGGAGGTGGCTGTGTATCCTTTCAAGTTCGGCTACTATTATCCTTATGTAACTAGCCCTTTCAGGTATTTCAATTTCAAGTCCCTTCTCCGCGACTAATACAGAATTCCATAGGTGTACTCCTGAGCATATCCCACATATCTTTTCTGTGAGACTGTTGGCTTTTTCTACTGGCAGACCTTCCATTATACGTTCAACGCCTCTATGATTGACACCTACTGTTATCTCGGCATCCTTTACTATCTCGTCTTCTACGAATAATCTGACACGATATGGTTCTATTGCTGCTGAGTGGACTGTTCCCATTGTGATCTCGGTTTCTATAATGTTTTTATCCAATTTTTGTCACCTCATATTATTTGGCTTCTAAGAGTTTTGGTAGTATGGATACTGCGCCTGCTAGTACGTCCTCTGGTCTGACTGCGCATCCTGGGACTTTGGCATCTACTGGTATGACTTCTTCGACTGGCCCGGCGATTTCTTCTGATGGTATGTCGCCGTGTATGTTTTTGTAGACGCCTCCCATGAGGGCGCATGCACCTGCTGCTATGACAAGTTTTGGTTCTGGTATTGCCTTGTAGATTTCTTCTAGTGGTTTTTTATTCTGTTGTGTTACTGGTCCTGTTACTATGAGTATGTCTGCTTCTCTGGGATTCCAGGTTAGGAATATTTTGTATTGTTCTGCATCATATTTTGGGGAGAATACTGCATTTACGATTTCTATGTCGCAGCCGTTGCAGCCACCTGTATATACGAGCATTGCGTGTATGGCTCTGGCCCTTGCATATGATTTGAGTCCCATTAAATTCCCCTCATCATCCTTTTTTTTATGAGGTTTTATTTTGTCTTTTTAGGATGCTTTTGTCTGATAGGAATTGTGTTATGAATTTTAGTTTTTCATCCGGTATTTTGATGGGTTCTGTGATGGCTTCTTTAACATCAAATTCTATAACTCCAACATCATTTGGGTGTATGGTTCCTGGTTCGCCGAATAGGGCATATAATGGGCAGAAATCATGACAATAATAACAGTAGACGCACTTTTCGGAGTCCAGGATTGGTATTTGCCTTTTCACCAAGCCTTCGATTATTTCTATTGGTTTTTCAAGATCCTTCATTTGGATGGCGCCTGTGGGGCAGGCGTTTGAACATCCTCCACAGCCAATGCAGGGGATTTCAGCCACTTTTGGTGTTGGTTCAACTTTGCCTGTGAGTATTTTTTTTCTAAGTTCCATGTCTGTGACTCTATCAGCGGCGAAGAATATCCTTTTTATATTGGTGTAGGCGCCTTCTAACATTATCCTTAACAGGTTTTTCATCTTATACCCCCTTATTTTGAGAGGCTGAATTCCCTCTCGAATAGTATGGCCCGGGCTGGGCAGATGTTGTTGCATGCTCCACAGTAGATGCATTTATCTTCATCCACGACCATTAAACCTTCTGGTGTTTTTGTTATAGCATCCTCTGGGCATGTTTCCATGCAGAGTCCGCATTTTATACATAATCTGTCGTCTATTAGGGTGAATCCATCCTTTATTGATTTTTTGCGCATTGTGGTTTTTGGTATGGCGTCTGTTGGGCAATGGATTGCACATTTTTCACATAATATGCATCTGTCAAAATCGACTTCGATTGAGCCTTTCTTGAGGGTTATGGCATCCTTTGGGCAGACTTCTGCGCAGGTTCCGCAGGATATGCAATCTTCGGTGACTGACCCGTCCCATTTCACGTCTTGGAAGCTGCGTGCTTCGTAGATGTCGCAGGATTTTATGCATTTTCCACAAGATACACAGTATCCCTTTAGTCTTCCATTTGCATCGACTCTGAGCGTGCCTACTGGGCAGACATCTAAGCATGGTTTTTCTTCGCATTCTTCGCATAATGATGGGTCATAGCGTATTTTACCATCCACCATTTTAAGTGCGCCAGTTTCGCATGTGTCTACGCATAGGCCGCAGTTTAGGCATGATACTATGGTTCCTTCCAGTTCTTCGGTGGGTTTTCTTATTTTGGCTTTGAAATCTTCGATATAGATTGCGTTGTTTGGGCATTCTTCCATGCATTTGAGGCATAATGTGCATTTTTCAGGGTCTATGGTCGTGTCTTTTATGGCTTCAACTGGACAGACATCTTCACATACTCTGCATTCGCTGCAGAGCCCCTCTTCTTTCAAGTCCACGATTATGGCTCCGGTGGGGCAGTAGTATTGGCATCTTTTACATTTGATGCATTTTTCAAGGTCTGTTATCACGTTTGTCCTTTTAGCCTCCTTTTTTAAGGGTTTTCTCTTTTTCGGTATTTTAACAGCGAAATCTAGGGCTTCTAGGAATTTTATTTGACGTTCTTCTATGAGGTCGAATGCATCCATGCGCGCATTAACTGGACAGGCTTCCTCGCAAAGGCCGCATCTGGCGCAGATGCCCTTCACGATATCATCTTCTATTTTTATACTGTTAACTGGGCATACATATTCGCAGATGCCGCACAGGTTACATTTTGCCCTGTCAACAACGAAACCGCCATACTTGTTTTGTTGTATTGCCTTGTTTGGACATTCTTCGGCGCAGATGCCGCAGGTGATGCAACTAAACGCTTTACCATCAATTAACCTTATAGCGTCTGTTGGACATGCTTTTATGCATTCACCTAGCCCCTCACATTTAGCTGTTGTTATGAACATGATTGTCACCCAACTTTTTTTTAGCCTCTTATGATCCTCCCTGCTATTATGCCGATAAAAGCGGCTAGGAAACCGCTCGCCAATGGTAGATCTTTGTAGTATGGGAATGGGCCTAGTTGCCATGCCATTAAGATTGCGGCTATGAAGATTACGATATAGGCTGAAATAGGAAATCTTTCATCTTCTTTTATCCTGGTTCCGAGTATGAAGCCTATCAGGAAGCCGAAAAGGCTTGGACCAACATATAACAATTTGTTTCCTCCTTTTTTATTCGCCTTTGAATTCTAGGAAGGTTACTACAACCGCGCTTAAACCTACCAGTACTTTTAATCCGATTAATATGTTTAGATATGGTATTATACCTGCATGTACTGCATCTGGATAATTGAAAATGTTACTCATGTTTGGTAGGATGTTGTATAAGTCTACTCCGATATTGTAGAGGAAGTAACCTGAGAATATTATGCCAAGTAATCCCAGGGTTATGTAGCCTATGGCTCCTATGCTTTCTAGTGTTGCCATGAACCTGTGGGTGAATTTAAATGGTGTTTTATCGAATCCATAGACTATTGCACAGAATATGAATCCGGCTGCGATGATAGCGCCTCCCTGGAATCCTCCTCCAGGGGTTATATGGCCTCCTAAGATTGTTGAGATTCCTAGGCATATTATTAGTATTGATGCTGGGTATGCGAATATCTTGAGTATGGTGCTCATCTATTTCCCTCCAAGTTCTACTTTTCCTCTTCCAAAGATGAGTAATGTTACAATGACTGCTGTGACGAGTATTAATGCTTCTCCGAGTGTATCATATCCTCTCCAATCGAATACAACTATGGTAACCATGTTGGGGGCTATCCTTGTACCCACATAATTGTATATGTAACTTATACCTGGATTAAGAATCCTGTGAAGGCCTATTATGGCATCAAAGAGCGTGATTCCAAAAATCGCCACTGAAAATGTTGCTATGAGACCTCTAATACCCCTAGACATTTATATTCCCCCAGTAGAGTAATGCTATCAATACACCGAATGTTAGGATGACATAGAATATCATCTTATAAAAAGAGTCGGTTTGCTCCCTGCGCAGCATGGCAGTGATGGGCATCATGGAAAATAAGAGGAAAGCCCCTAATAGGAAGACAAGAACCATAACATAGATATTCAATTTCCTTATCATCAGTATCGCTAAGAATACTGTGGATATAATGGTGAGTTCGGCTGTTAAAACCGCTGAAGCTGATATATTAGTTACAGTGGCCTCTCTTCTAGTCTTTTCTTCCATTTCCCTTATCTTCTTGATTATTGTATCATAGAGTGTCATGATCTATCTTCCCCTCATGGTATCAATAATTGGATTATGCTTCCAAATTGTGAAGTTGCAAGTTTTGGCAATATACCAAGGACTGTGCAGATCACCAACAAGACTATCATTGAAAATATTGTGGAAGAAGGTATCTTGCCCTTAACTTCAAGTTCCCTTGGCTCAGGTTTCAGATAAATCGCATAATATGCCTTCATAAACGTCATGAAAGTCACTATACTCAAGAGTATCATTATCAGAGCAAGCTCTGGGAAACCTGCGCTTATAGCTGATTGTATAAGCATCAGTTTGCTCTGGAAAACATTGAATGGTGGTATGCCAGCCATTATAAAACCTGCCAGGATCATAAGCCCAGCCACACCAGGCCTATACTTTAAAAGACCCCCAAGTTTATCTATCTCACTAGTCCCGGTCTGGTAGAGTATTGTTCCAAAGCCCAGGAAAAGGCAGGCAGTTACTATGGCCTCGTTCACTGCCTGGAAAAGACCAGCAGTTATGCTCATCGCAGTCCCCAAACCTAATCCTATCCCAATATAGCCTAATTCTCCAACTGCAAGGAAACCTATTAATCGTTTAAAGTCTGTCTGCATTATAGCCATGCTAATACCAAGGGCCATGGCCGCGATTGAAAATATTATAAAGGCCCATCTCACCACTGGGATATAATAGAATAATCTGAGTATGATGACTCCTAGGGCTACTAGAGTGAATACTGAGAATGCTTGGATGAGTGAAGCTGCATGTGGAAGGGATTTACTGTATAATCCTGATTTTATTGTGTGGAATGGTGGCAGTCCTGATCCATAAAGCCAACCGAAGACTATTAGGCCCGCTGCTGCTAAGAATATTGGATTCTCCGGGTTTACAAGTCCTGTTTTCATGGCGAGTATCATGTCTGAGATGTTAACATTTCCCACAGCACCTAATAGTAGGGCTATGCCGAGTAGTAGCATTGGTGCCGCGACACCTCCAAGTAGGAGGTAGCGTAGGGCCATTTTGTAGCTTCCTTTAATATTTGAAGATAGTATTATGCCTGCTTGTGAAATGGCAGCTATCTCGAAGAAAACATACAAGTTGAATATGTCATCTGCCAATATTATGGCTGTTACTGCTGCTGTGGCCATGAACATTAGAAAAGAGTAAACTCCGGATGGTTTTTTAACTTCGTTTAGTGATGTGAATATGGCTAGGAAGGCGACGAGTCCTAGTATGAAGATGAATATCCTCTGGGCGCTGGTGAAGATGTAGGTTATCGCAGGGTGAAATTTGATTAGGTAGGATCCTGTAATATATGCTGGGAGATATTTTGCGATTGTAGGATTCTCTATGATTGGTGGATAGCCGCCGAAATAATAGGATCCATAACCTGCGATTAATGGGATTATTGGTAGGATTATCGCAACAATTAATGCTAATATTTTGATTGTTCTATCCTTTTTATGGAGTAGATTCAATAGTAGGCCGCATAGGATTGGTAGTATCACCATCAGGGCAATAAGGGATTTCATATAATCTCACCCGTCTCTTTTTTAGTCTTCAAGTATTTTTGATGAAAGGCTACCATGTCTGTGATATAATATGATTATTATTGCTAGCATGACCGCAAGTGTGCTTGCACCGATAACTATGCTTGTTAGTACGAGGGCGAATGGTAGGGGGTATGATGCGTTTTGGGCGAACCATGAACTTGACATGCCTGGCAGGTAAATGTATACTATGCCCCCTGGCTTGTAGCCTAATGTAACCAGGAAAAGGTTAACACCATCACTTATAAATGAGAGTGCTATCACCTTCTTTATGAGATTGTCGATGAAGAATACGCCTATGATCCCTATTAGGATCAAGGTTGCTGCTGTGAAGAATGATGCTAACTGTACTGGTATCATTCTTCCATCCTCCTCGTCTTATAGACTGCGAGTGCGAAGAATACTGGTATTATCGCGGATCCTACGATTGCTTGTGTCAAGGCAACATCTGGGGCTAGCAAAAACTGATAAAGGAATGCTATTGAGGCGCCTGGGATGCCTGTTAATATAGCTGCCTTTAAAAGGTCCCTTTGGATCAATGCTAATATAGCCCCTAATATTATTATGATCATTATCAGGTATTCGATCATTGTTCCTCCTCCCCATAATAATAGGCGTTTGCTATTGCATGGGCTGCGAATGGTGCTAATATGAAGTATGTTACTGCTAGAAGCGGCTCATATAAGGTTAGAAGGGCTATGATGCATGCAACATCGGCCACTCCAAGGATGTGTATCCTTGCGTATAGTACCCTTGGGATGTTATCCTTGAATCTTAGGATGCCAGCGGCGCTTATCAATAATAGGATTGATGAGATCAATAGTATGGTGGATCTTATTATTGTGATGGGATCCATTTTTTATTCACCTCTCAAGACCCTTGCGAATGCTATTGTACCAATGGGTCCGAGTAGTACTAGGGCGTAGGCGATGTCTCTGCAGAATCCTATATTATAGATTCTGTTTATGATGATTAGGGTTGTTGCAATTGCAATACTTAATGCTGAAACTCCTACAAGGCCCATTGCTATTGTTTTTCTTGTTGCTATTCTGACAGCTGCTATTATGAATATTGCGAGGGATATGAGTAGAATATATTCTGAGATTAGTAGTAGGTTCATTTTTTCCCCCTCTTATTCGAGCATTTTTTTGATGTAGGGTTCAAATGGTATTATCTCCTTTTTTTCTTTTGGTATTATTGTGGCGACTTTTAATAGTCCTTTTTCTGAATCAAGGTCTATTGATAGTGTTCCAGGTGTTAGTGTTATGCTGTTGGCGAGTATGGTCTGGGATATGGGACGCTCTAGAATAGTTTCAATTTCAACCACTACAGGTTGTATGCCCCCTGTTAAAACCATCCTGGCCACGTTTAGGGCTGATTTGAGGATATTGTATATTAATATGATGAAATAGGCGATTCCATAACCGATTCTTGCTATGGACATTGTCTTTTACTCCCGAACAATTTGATAATTAACATGATTATTTATGATAATATAAATTTTTCTATCTCTCGCCTAACAAAAGAGTTTTTTAAAGGATAAATTTTTTTGTAACATCCTATAAATTCCAATATATATAATCTAGAAAGTTCCATATGCTGGATCTTTCACACACCTAACATAACCTCCCTTAATACGAATTGGAAGGTTTATAATCTTTTTCAATATCCTTGAATGAACGTTTACAAAATCCCAGATAATGTGAAAATATTCGCCACTGGCCCGTGAAAATTTAACAAAAAAACCCATCAAACCCTCCAGACCCGATAATTTTAAAAATGTATCCACAAACACAGAATATTGTACAATTCCAAATGTATTCTGCTGATCAAAGAACCATGAAAAATTATATAAATCTGAACGAATCTATCCGAACAAAATTTTCTCATCATCCAATAGAATGTTTATTTTCCTTCCCAACGTTCTATTATTTTTCTTGATACTTTAAGTGCAAGGGCTGCGGCGAGCAATATTGTGGGTAAACCTTGTGAACGAGGCGCTAATGAAAGATCGGCCACCCATAACCTTCTAGGCAACCATAAAGGCTTCATTGAATCCACATCTTCAGCCTTAAGAGGAACAGTACCTCCAAGGTGCCCACCATTATACATCCCCTTAATATATGGACCTGAAACCCCTGCTGATTCCATGATTTTTTCAGCTTCACTAATTGCCTTATCTATGCGCAGATGATCCTCCCTTTTTATAGTTTTTTCCACTTTTCCATCCGCAAAGACTGTTCCTTTCTCTATATCGGCAAGTTTTACCATCATGCCAACTCTATCTGTTATAGGAACGTTTCTCCATGGTTTATGGAACCAGTGGGAGAGAATATCAAAATATGGGGAAAGGATATAATCCTCATGTTTTGTATACCATGCCATTGGAGGTTCCTTGAGCTGATTAGCCCCTTTAAGAACACCCCCTAATGTAAGGACGATGTCAACCCATAAATTGTCTTTGGCAGGTAAACCTGATGCCTTCAGTATCTGGGCCGTGCCTATTCCTCCAGCAGCTAAAACCACAATATCTGCTTTTAAAGTTTTTGATTTGAACCTTGATCTCAATTTAACTCCTTTAACAGTTCCATTTTCTACTATAAGTTTTTCAACGGGTGATGATGTATGTAGTATGGCGCCTCCACGAATTGCATCATCTAAAAAATTTCTAGAGTCCCATTTCGCGCCATTAGCACATCCAAGCTCGCATAATCCACAACATATGCACTTTTCAGGGTCTATAGCCTTGTTTACAATTTTTGGTTTCAATCCGAATTCTTCTGCAACTTCAAACATTTTCTTTGTTATTGGCCTCCATTTTTCCCTTGGAAATTCTCTTATACCAATACTTTCCTCAATTTCTTCAAATTCTGGTGTGAGGTCAAGTCCAATTTCTTTTAGTCCGTGTTCAGCACGCGCTATATTGCCACAGGAAAGTACTGTGGAGCCGCCCATTGTCATGCCCCTTAAAAGTACAAGTTCATTTGATGAACGTGTGGCATTCATTGGAGGAAATATGCGGCTAATAATCCTTTCATCACCTAAAAGGCCTGTTTTTCTTAATGGTGTTGCCAATGATAAAAGTCTTCTGAATGGCTTGAATGTCCCTCCTGCCTCTAATATTGTTACTTTGAAGCCTTGGGCTGATAATTCACGTGCAGCTGTCGCTCCTCCTGCCCCGGTTCCCACAACTATTGCTTTCATCTTTTTACCTTTATATGAGCTATACATTCAGGTGAGCCGCTGGTAATCCTCTGTTTAAATTGCATGTTCATATTTTCATTGAGGCCATGAACTACGCCTTCATCCGCAGCACTTAAAACCATGCAAGTTTCTTTGGGATAATATTTGGATAATGCGCACCTATTTACAACCATGATCATGTTTCCATCTTTATTTTCTATTTTAAAGTCTATTCCAAGTATTTTATATAATATTTTGGCTGCGAGTTCAAGATCTTTAATATCGTCTCCCAGTCTAAGTTTTCGGCGGGCTTCACATCCTAATCCATAACCCTCCTTAAACATGGCCTTTCTTCCAACTTTAATGGCTTTTTCATATCCTAATCCTTTAATCAATCCTTTAACACGCCTATTATGTGCTATTGCCATCGAGGCTCTTCTTTCTTCGAGGCTTCCATTGAATTCTTCTTCTGGAATTTCCTCCACTTTTATGAGTTTATGCTTTTTTAAGAGCTTGTCCAGTCCATTTATGGTTGCTAATGCTATTTTGTCCAACTCTTTCTTTAAAATGAAATCTGGAGTCCAGATTGATGCAATTTTTAATATCATGAGCGCACCTTGATATGGCCAAAATGTAGTATTTTATCGGGTTTTGGACCATCTCCATAAATGAATTTAATAATGTCTTCATGACGTTTAATAATGGCTTTTCTTTTAAGTTTGAGGTTTGCGGTTAGATCAGCTCCTATCGCAAGGTCTTCATTTAAAAGGACCCATTTTTTGATCTCTTCTGGATGGGATAGTCTGGTATTTATCTTTTCAATGTTGTTATCTATATTTAGATTTATTTCTGTTTTTTCAGCCCATAAAAGCGCGCTACAGTAGGGTTTTCCATTACCGATTACCATGGCTTCTTTGATTCCTGGGATGTTTTTGAGCATTCCCTCATTTTTTAGTGGACTTATCGTTTTCCCATAAGAGTTGATTATAACTTCCTTTTTCCGGCCAGTGATTACAAGAGCTCCCTTTGGGGTTATGTGGCCGATGTCGCCGGTGGGGAGCCACCCATTTTTAAAGATATGATTTGAGTCGCTTTTATAGTAGCCTGGAGTTACTTGCGGTCCTTTTACCATTATTTCACCGTCTGAAGCTATTTTGATTTCTGTGGATGGTAGGGGTTCGCCTACTGTCCCTATTCTGTTTTTTCCTGGTCTGTTAATTGTTACGAGGGGTGCTTCAGTTAATCCATATGCATTGTGGATTTCAATACCAGTTTCATGGTAGGATTGGAGTAGATCATCGTTTATTGGTGCGGAGCCAACAATTAGTTGGGCGCATTTATCTAAGCCAGTTTTTTTGAGAATTTCTCTTTTAATTAGTTTTTTTAAGACTTTTTTGAGTATCCCCTTTGAATTGAGGTATATTCTTCCTGTTCTTGACTTTTGTAGGTTGCACCATACTTTTTCATAAAATCTGGGCACTGAAAAGAATATGTTAGGTTTTACTTTCCGGAGAGCTTTTACAAGGTCTTTGAAGTTTTCAAGGAAGTAGATTTTCAAGGAGGTGGGGGCGTAGTATGGTGAATATGTGCCGAATATGCCCTCGACAACATGGTTCATGGGTAAAAATGATAGATAAGATACTTCTTTGATTTTGTGTTTCCATGGGGGCATTGATGCAATGAATTCTGCCATCCATCTTAGATTTCCATGAGTAAATATGACTCCTTGTGGTTTTCCTGTTGTCCCGGAAGTATAACGTATAGTAGCAATGTCATTAAAATTTAAAGGAACGTCTATGATTTCTCTCGTTTCACCAATTTTAAGGAACTTTTCCCATGAAATAGCATTTGGATGGTCATTAATATTCTTATCATAGAATGATATGATTGGAATTTGTATTTCAAGTTTTTTAAGGTCTTTTAAAAGTCTTGGGGTGCCTGCGAAAAGTATTTTCGCGCAACTGTCATCTAATATTTCCCTGATTTCATCCAGGGGACTTGTATAATAGATTGGGACGCTTATGGCGCCTGCAAGGCCAATTGCAATATCCAATATAAAGTATTTTGTGCTGTTGAAACCTACTATTAATATTTTGTCACCTTTACGGATCCCCATTGCCTGAAGAGATTTTAAAGCTTTGATTATACTTTTATGGATATCTGCCGCGCTAAACCTTTTAATTTCGCCTTTGGTAATGTCATAATAGGTAATGGGCATGCTTCTACCTTTTAACCTGAATAGGGCTTGTTCATGGACTGTACGGTCGGACCTGTGTAAAAATCCATGATAGATAGCGAATTCAAGGATTTTAGGCAGAAAATCATGCCAGTCATGTTTATAGGGTCCAAGTATTTCTTCAGTGTTATCCCTCTGATATTCTCTGTTTTCATTAAAATAAGGGGAGAGAATGTTCATGGTTTCTAGTAATTTGGCTGTTCTTTTTCCAAATAAAGGGCTAAGAGATGAAATTTTTCGGATGACTGAAGTGCTTAATGGTATGTAAATGGGATCATTAGGCCTAAACTTAAGGTTTTCATATGACCATGCTTTAACAAATTTTATAAGTTCTTTTACAGTAGGAAGAGATTTGCTCGGCGCTGTTAAATGGAAAGTTTTATTTATTGCTCTTGAATCAAAATTCAAATTTACAACAGCATCTGCAACATAGTCTACAGGCACTAGATTAATTTTCATTGATGGAGAAACTGGAACTATTGGTAATTGCCCCTTTAAATAAAGCTTTAATAGTACATATATTGTGTTAAATGTTTTAACATATCCTGTGGAAGAATCACCCACAATCATGCTCGGACGAAAAATAGACACATCAAATCTTGATTTTCTTACTTCAATTTCGCTTTCAAATTTAGTCCTCTCATAATTACTTAAAAAACCATGCTTTGATGTTAAATTATCCTCCTCTATAACACCCATTTTGGCCCCGGCAACATAAGCCGTGGATATGTGGGAAAAACGTTCCAGTCCATGGTCTTCATGGATTAATTGGGCCAATTTTAATAGGTTTTGAGTTCCTTGTACATTTGTTTTTTGGAGTTCTTTCAATGAAGCTTTGAGTCTCCAATCCGCGGCAGCGTGAATTATGTGAGTAACATTCTTAACAAGCTTCTCATATTCCTTTTTTTCCAGACCAAGATTTTTCTCTGAAATATCCCCATTTAACACATGGATTCTGCCACCTATTTCCCCTAAAAGTCTTGGGAATTCCCACCATGCCCTATACAACCTGTTGGTAGCATCGTCTTTATTCTTGGCCCTTATTAAAACCATGATTTTATGTTTGCGCCGTTTAATGAGTCTTAGGGCAATTTGAGTTCCTAAAAAACCATTTGCACCAGTTAACAATATGAGTTTCATCTTTCCACTCTCCAGCCTCTTTCCTGGAGAAAATCTTTAAGTATCTTCGGGTTTCTGCTGGCACGATTAAAATGTTCAACAAATCCCCATTTTAATGTCCTTTCTTGCATTTTAGGATTTTCAAGCAATTCATCAACCCTTTTACTCAGATTATGCCAGAGTTCTGATGAAAGGCTGTCCAAAAGATAATCTTTTAGTCTCATTTCCATGTAAAGTCCTTTAAGACGAGTATCATGTCCTATTGCTATTTGGGGGATTAAAGCCTCAATTGACAAAACTGAAGCATGGTAACGGGAGGTTATGAGAAGTTCAAGGCCTCTGAGGATGTTTGTCATCTGGGAAGCGTTATATTCTTTTGATAAGAATATTTTTACCATTTCAGGATTTTCCATTTTATCTTTTATGCTTCTTGCCATTGGCTCGTCCAGTTCTTCCATGCAAATTAAAGCTATCCTCTTATCATGTTTTCTGATTATCCTATCAGCTTCTTGAGCCCATTTGAGAGCTAGTTGTTCGCTTCCTTGGATTCTTTCTTTTGAGCGGGAATAATAATAAGGCCACCTGTACAAGTTTTCTTTTTTACCCCATGGTCGTATTACTACTGGCCATAGATAAAAATCGACTGGCGCTAAACCTACCACTCCTTGATTTGGATTTGGCCAGATTTCCTCTAGAATGTTAGTATCTTCTTTTTCTGTTTTGAATGTGAATGCGCAGTCAGCTGTAGTTTCAATGGGTGCTTTGACTCCTATTTTTTCGAGTCTGCTCGCTGCTAGTCTTGCTCTTGTTAAAATTAGACTTGTATTGCTGGCTTCTCGTCTAACCAAAAACTTGTTTAAAGATGACAGGTGTCCGGCATCTACTGCATAGGCAATACTTGGTTTTTTAAAATTATAAGCACATCTTGTAGCCCATAAAAAGGCCCAGAGAAGTGCTGAAGTCCATGTGTCCATGTAGCAGCTTCCTTCAACTAATAAGAGAATGTCATGTTCTTTAACCAGCCTTCTTATATCAAAAAAGAATATAGGGGATATAGGGACAATTTTTAAAAATTTGTCTTCTTTAAGATAACGTCTCAAGTTTGCCTCATTTAATGTTGGGATAGTAATCGGTACCTTAGAGCCCACATTTGTCCTTATGTCATCTATTATGGAAAGCAGCCTTGCTTCAGAACCAGTGTTATTGGCACCATTATAGCCAGCTAAAAGAATTCTCGGAAAACATTTCATGGGATAAATTTCCACTACAAATTTTTACAAGTTATATTTCTCTTTTTTATTATTTATCTTTTTTCACCACCTCAAATGAATAGGATGAAAATCAGAAAAAGGTGTGCATAATGATATATCCTGCGCATATGATCCATATTATTATTAGAAAGCCGCCAAGGCCTTTTTTAAATGTTCTGGTTGAGAATGGTCTTAAAAATTTAACCCCACTAGGCGTATATAAATCAAGGATAACATGACTTACAAATCCTAGTAAAAACGGCCCCATAATATTATAAAGGTTCAAACCAGGAAATGGCGTGAATAAAACTCCAAAAACGCCCATAAGCGTGAATGGAATCAAAATTTTCTTGTTAACGAACAATAATCCTAGGAAGACCAATATCAATGCCAAGGCTTCTCTTTCTTTGGCTCCAAAGGTCCTGAAAAAAAAGTAAGAACTTACAACAAGAAGCATGAACAAAATCGATAAAACAAAGATGCCAAGTATCGAATGACTAAAACCCCTATGCCTCGAAAAATAAAAGATCAGCGCCAACACTATCAAAATAACCCCAATAAGATATGGTAGGCCAAGTAAATAGAAAATCGGAGTTATTATAAGTCCACTCAAGAACATGATTAAAACCCTTCTCCCCTTGATTGGATGATCAAAATCTAGGATTGAAGAGCCTA